>JBGSUG010000295.1:0-8796 GCA_041736225.1 Candidatus Aminicenantales bacterium
ACGTCGAGGAGCTGGCCGCCCGTCTCCTCGTCCCGGTGAAAGTGGAGTTCAAGGCCAAATGAAGAACCGCCGGCGCGTCCCGGCGCCGCCTTGCGATCCGGCCTTCAAGCCGGTCGTCTTCGCCTGGAGGGACTACCTCGCGCGGGTGCGGGCGTCCGGAGGCCGGCCCCTGCGGCTGGCCATAGAACGCGAGGACGGGCTCATCTCGGTCTTCGACTCGGCCTTCCCCGGCCAAGATGCCGATCCCGAAGCCACCTACCGGATGATCGAGCGCACGGTCAAGTTCCTGCTCTGGTCGCGCGGCGGGTGGCGCGTCCACTTCCAAGGACCGGCCGGGATCGGCCGGCGCCTCAAGGCCGAGTACTCTGAAAGCGGCCCGCGGGCCTTCGATGCCCGGACCATGGCCGGCGTGTACGGGAAACCGTTCGAGATCGCCCTCCACAGCCCCGCGACCTTCCCCGAGGCCCGCGAGGCCGTCCGCTTCCCGGGCGGTCACCTCGACGGCTGCCGCATCGGCTTCGACCTCGGCGCCAGCGACTACAAGGTCGCGGCCGTCGTGGATGGCAGGCCGGTCTGGAGCGAGGAGATCCCCTGGACGCCCGGCACGGAAGCCGATCCCGACTACCATTACCGGATGATCGACGACGGCTTGAAGCGAGCCGCCGCCCGCCTGCCGCGCGTCGACGCCATCGGCGGCTCCTCGGCCGGGATCCTCATCCGCAACAAGTTCCGGATCGCCTCGCTCTTCCGGTCCGTGCCGCCGGACCTCTTCGAGACCAAGGTCCGGGACATCTTCGACCGGCTGGCGGAACAGTGGGGCGTCCCCTTCGAGGTCATCAACGACGGCGAGGTCACCGCTCTCGCCGGCATGATTTCCCTCGGCGAACCGGGGGTCCTCGGCGTGGCCATGGGCTCGAGCGAGGCGGCCGGCTTCCTCGACGCCGATGGCCACATCCCCGGCTGGCTCGACGAGCTGGCCTTCGCCCCGGTCGACCTCAACCCGGCGGCCGCCGTCGACGAGTGGTCGGGCGACCGCGGCGTCGGCGCCAACTATTTCTCGCAGCAGGCCGTCAACAAGCTGGCCCTGGCGGCCGGGCTGTCCTTCCCTCCCGACATGAAGCTGCCCGAGCGGCTCAAGGAGGTCCAGGCGCTCGTCGTCCGGGGCAACATCCAGGCGGCCCGGGTGTTCGAGTCGATCGGCGTCTACCTCGGCTTCACGGTCCCGTGGTACGGAGCCTTCTACGGCTTCCGCCATCTTCTCGTCCTCGGCCGCGTCCTGTCCGGCGCCGGAGGGACGAAGATCGTCGACAAGGCCAACGAGGTCCTGGCGGCCGAGTTCCCGGAGACGGCGGCCCGGGTCCGCATCCACCTGCTCGACGAGAAGAGCCGGCGGGTGGGACAGGCGGTCGCTGCGGCCAGCCTGCCCGAGATCAGAGGAGCACGTCCATGAAATTCTCCAAGACCGACGCTTCGGTCTTCGTCCCCGACGGCACGGCCGGCGAGGACGCCTTCCGCCGCATCACCCATCTCGGCATCGGCGCCCACCAGGACGACCTCGAGATCATGGCCTTCCACGGCATCCAGAAGTGCTTCACGAGCAAGGACCTCTGGTTCGGGGCGGTCACCTCGACCAACGGCGCCGGCTCGCCCCGGGCCGGCGAGTACGCCGATTTCAGCGACGAGGCCATGGCCGCGCTCCGGCGCACCGAGCAGGAGAAGGCGGCCATCCTCGGCAACTACGGCGTCCTCGTCCAGCTCAACCACTCGAGCGCCGAGGTCAAGGATGTCGGCACGGGCAAGCTGCGGTCCGACCTGGTCAAGGTCCTCAAGGCGGCGCGGCCCGAGGTCGTCTACACCCACAATCCGGCCGACAAGCACGACACCCACGTCGCCGTCGCCTTCACGGCCATCGCCGCCCTGCGCGAGCTCGAGCCGGACGAGCGGCCGACGACCGTCTACGGTTGCGAGGTCTGGCGCGGGCTCGACTGGATGGACGACAACGACAAGGTCGCCCTCGACGTCGGCCGCCGCGAGAGCCTGTCCATGGGTCTCATCGGCGTCTACGATTCCCAGGTGGAGGGCGGCAAGCGGTACGACCTGGCTACGGCCGGCCGGCGCCGGGCCAACGCCAGCTATTTCCAGTCGCACGAGACCGACGCCGCCGAACAGCTCTGGTTCGCCATGGACCTGACGCCCCTCGTCCGGGACGAGACGCTCGACGTCGCCCGCTTCGTGCTCGGGCACATCGACAAGTTCCGGGCCGGCGTCGACGGAAAGATCAAGAAGTACTGGATCCGGTCGCGCTGACCGCGCCCGCACAAGACAAGGAGGACCGCCATGGAGATCATCATCCAGCCCGACAGCCAGCAGGCCAGCCTGATCGCGGCCGGCATCGTCGCCCGGACCGTCCGGGAGAAGCCCCACGCCGTCCTCGGCCTGGCCACCGGCAACACCCCTCTCCAGCTCTACCGCAACCTGGTCCGCATGCACCGGGACGAAGGGCTCGACTTCGCCGGCATGACCAGCTTCAACCTCGACGAGTACGTCGGCATCCCGCCGGCCCACCCCTCGTCCTTCCACAGCTACATGTGGGCCCATCTGTTCAGCCACATCAACATGCCCAAAGAACGGATCAACATCCCCGACGGGCTGACGACCGACGTCCCCGCCGCGTGCCGGAAGTACGAGCAGGCCATCCGCTCGGCGGGCGGCATCGACGTCCAGGTCCTGGGCATCGGATCGAACGGCCACATCGGCTTCAACGAGCCGTCCTCGTCGCTGTCGTCGCGGACGCGCATCAAGACCCTGACCGAGGAATCGCGTCTCGACGTCGCGGCCGCCTTCGGGGGCGAGGAGGGCGTGCCGACCCACGTCCTGACCATGGGCCTGGGCACGATCATGGACGCCCGGAAGTGCCTTCTCCTGGCCTTCGGGAAGAAGAAGGCCAGGGCCGTGGCCCGGACGGTCGAGGGCCCGGTCACGGCCATGGTCCCGGGCTCGGTCCTCCAGCTGCACCCGCGGACCATCCTCGTCCTCGACAAGGACGCCGCCTCTGAGCTCGAGATGGCCGACTATTACGCCTGGGTCCACGAACACAAACCGGATTGGCAGAAGTACTGAGTTTGTTGTAGACTGAGCCGAAAAGGAGAGAACCTCATGACGCATCCCATCAAGAACGTGCTCTGGGCCACGGATTTTTCGGAGGAATCGAAGGAAGCGCTGGCCTATGCGAGCTTCATGGCCAAGGCCTTCAAGGCCAAGCTCGTCGCCCTGCACGTCGTGCCCGATTTCGCCCCGGCCCTCTACGAGGCCTGGCCCGAAGCGCAGGCGGAGCTCGTCGGCAAGATCGAGGGCTCCAAGGCGAGCGCCAAGGCCAAGCTCGAGCACATGTGCGAGAAGCAGGGCGTCTGCGCGAACAAGATCATCGTCACCGAGGGCGCTGCGGCCAAGGTCATCCTGAAGACGGCCAAGAAAGAGAGCGCCGGCCTCATCGTCGTCGGCCGCAAGGGCGTCTCGGGGCACGAACAGAATCTCATCGGCAGCGTCACCCACCGGATCCTGAGGGGCGCCCGCGTGCCGGTACTCGTCACCAAGGGCACCGATGCCAAGATCGGTGACCTCGGCAAGATCCTGGTCCCGACGGACTTCTCCTCGGAAGAGGACGTCGAGCGCGACCAGGCCTGGAAGCTGGCCAAGGTCCTCGGATCGAGCTTGACCTTCCTCTACGTCATGGAGCTCTTCGGCCACGACTTCCGGCTGACCGACGAGATGTTCGACTCCGTGCTCAAGAAGCTCCAGGCCCGCAAGAAGAGGGAGCACAAGGCCGTCGAGATCAACGAGGCGGTCGTCAAGGCCGTGCACGGCTACGAAGGGATCATCGACTACGCCGACACGAAGGGCTTCGGGCTCATCGTCATGTCGACGACCGTGCGCAAGCTGTCCCGGTTCTTCCTCGGCAGCACGACCGAGAAGGTCATCGCCCACAGCCGCGTGCCCGTCTTCGCCATCCCGCGGGAGAAATAGCGCCCGACGAGAAGGGACCAGGTCTGAAAAAGGAATACCGGCCGATGGCCCTGGGTTTCTGGGGCGTCGGCCTGCCGCTCGTCCTGTTCGGCCTCCTGTACTGCCGGACCGCGGCGCAAAGGATCACGGTCATCGGGACGGGCCTCCTCTTCCTCGTCGTCGGCACCTTCATCTACCGGGCCAGGCGCTAGGCCATGAAGCTCGCCGCGGCCGACTGGATCTTCATCGGCTGGTACTTCGCCCTGTCCATCGGGATCGGGCTCTACTACTCGAAGCGGGCCGGCAAGAGCATCTCCGAATATTTTCTGAGCGGCCGGAGCCTGCCCTGGTGGCTGCTGGGGACATCGATGGTGGCCACGTCGTTCTCCGCCGACACGCCGCTGGCTGTCACGGGCATCGTCGCCAAGGACGGCATCGCGGGCAACTGGCTGTGGTGGAACTTCATGCTCGGCGGCGCGCTGACGGTCCTGTTCTTCGCCCACCTGTGGCGGCGGGCGGGCGTCGTCACCGAGGTCGAGTTCATCGACCTCCGGTACTCGGGACGGCCGGCACGGTTCCTGCGCGGCTTCAAGGCCCTCTACCTGGGCATCCCGGTCTCGTGCATCACCTTCGGCTGGGTGACCCTGGCCATGGTCAAGATCATCCGGACTGTCTTCGGGACGAGCGGCGTCACGGCCCTGGCCATCTGCCTGGGGCTGACGGTCTTCTACACGACGCTCAGCGGGCTGTGGGGCGTCGTCGCCACGGACATGCTGCTCTTCGGAGTGGCCATGGCCGGCTCGATCGTGCTGGCGGTGGTGTCGGTCGAGAAGGCCGGCGGCATCGCCGCGCTGGTCGAGGCGGTGAGGGCGGTGGGTGCCGGGAACGGCAAAGATTACCTGTCGGTCTTTCCACCGCTGGGGCAGGCGCTGCCGCTGGCCTTCTTCGTGGCCATATTCGTCCAGTGGTGGGCGGTCTATTATCCGGGCGCGGAACCCGGCGGCGGCGGCTGGGGCGCGCAGAGGATGTTGGCCGGGAAAGACCCGCGGCACGCGGTCAAGGGGACGCTCTGGTTCAACGTCGCCAACTACGTGCTGAGGCCGTGGCCGTGGATCCTGACGGCGCTGGCGGCCATCGTCGTCTTCCCCGGGCTGACGTCGGCCTCGCCGGGAGAGATGGAGGCGGCCTACCCGCGCATGATCGCCTTCGTTCCGAAGGGGGTCACAGGGATCATCGTGGCCTCGCTCTTCGCGGCGTTCATGTCGACGATCGAGTCCATCGTCAACCTCTCGGGCTCGTTCCTCCTCAACGACTTCTACCGGCCGTTCGTGAAGAAGAACGCGAGCGAGCGGCATTACGTGCTGGTGTCGCGGGGACTGGTGCTGGGCGTGTCGCTCCTGGGGGCCGGCTTCTCCTACGTCCTGGGCAGCGTCAAGATGGGCTGGCAGCTGGTCATGGAGCTTTCGGCGGGGATCGGACTCGTCCTGCTGCTGCGCTGGTACTGGTGGCGGATCAACGCCTGGTCGGAGATCGCGGCCCTGAGCGCGTCGGCGGCGACGGCCGTCCTGCTCAAGGTCTTCCCGGACAACGCCGTCGCGCGGGCGGTCGGGAGCGGGCTGGAGAGGGCGGGCTTCGCGGTCGACGCCTGGAGCGTCGGCATCCTGATCATCGTGGCCGTGACGACCGTCGTCTGGATCGCGGTGACGTTCCTGACTAAGCCCGACGACGGGGAGAAGCTCCTGGCGTTCTACCGCAAGGTCAAGCCGGGCGGATATTGGGGCCCGGTCGCCAGGGCGAACGGGACGAGATACAGGCTGCAGGCGGCGCCGTTCGCGGGCTGGGCGCTGGCCGTGCTGATGATCCTGTTCCTGCTGTTCGGCGTGGGCAAGCTCATCTTCATGGAATGGGCGGCGGGAGCGGGATATGTGGCCGTGGGCGCGGTCGCGGCGCTGCTGCTTTCGAAGATCATCGCCAGGATCGACTGGGAGGGCCAATGAAAAAAATGGGGACGTTTCTGGTATCTCTTTTCATCTTGTATTCCTCTTTGGCGGTGACGGGCTGCGGGAAGGGGCCCGAGGGGGCGGGCACCACGGGTGTGAGCGCCGCTCCGGGGACGGCGCCCGCCGGGACGGAGTTCGGCTATCCGATCGGAGGCGAGCCGTGGTACTTCGTCCGGTGCGTGCTCGAGCTCGCGCCGGTCCCGGAGGAGCTCGAAGGCGCGGCCTGGAGCGTCGACCGGGTCGAGATTGACGGCGTCCGGGCCCGCGATTTCCTCGTCTATCAGGGCGGCCGGGAGGTCGACAAGCTCGGGATCAAGGCGGCGGGCGGCAAGATCACCCTCGACGTCAAAGCCCGCCACGTGTGGCGGCCGGGGACATCCGCGGAGATGAAGGTTCAACTCGTCGAGCCCAAGTCGGGGGACATCCGGGTCATCGCTGCGTCGGGGACGGCGCCCGCCGGCAAGGGCTATTGGGACAAGACCTGGAAGAACTACATGTCGCTCGTCGTTTCAGAAGAGCACGGCTTCGCGAGGACGGGCTACCCGGTCCATGCGACGATCGGCATCATCGCGGACTACCTGCGCTCGCCGGGCGAGGTCCGTGTCGTCCGGGCGGAGAGGGACGGCGCGGACGTCGTGTACAGTGAGATCCCGAGCCAGGTCTACGACGTCGTCACCTGGAACGACCCGAAGGTCCTGGGCGTCGAGGAGAAGGACGCGGAGACGGGCGAGAAGGTCGTCCGCTATCATCCGACGACTTCATTCAGCGTGGCGTTCCTGGCGGATGTCCGGGCGAACGCGAAGGCGACTTATCTCGTTTTCTACAACAATCCGGACGCGCCCAAGGCGGCCTACGCGACCGATCTCGCGGTGACCAAGGGCAAGGGGCTCGGACGGACGGTCGAGAACGATTTCTACCGGATCGCGCTCCACGAGACGAGCGGGGTCATGCACGAGATCGTCGAGAAATCGACCGGGATCAAGCTCGAGCACAAGCTCGAGACGAACGGGGCCATCCACTGGAACCCGGACGTCTACGCGCCGCCACATGCCTGGTATCACAGCTCCGACTGGACGGACCCGGAGGCCCGGGAGGTCGAGGGGCCGGTCTTCTACTCGCTCAACCTCAAGGGGCGGCTGCCGCAGCCCGAGGGCGTCGATATCGGGATCCGGTATCACTTCTATGCCGGTTCGCCGGTCGTGATGGTGGAGTCGGTCACGACGATCGGGACAGACATGTTCGTCATGGCCCTGCGCAACGCCGAGGTCGTGTTCAACAAGGCGGTCTTCACCAAGGCGGCCTTCAAGAGGAACGGCCGGACCGAGGTGCTAGATTTCGCGCTCTCGAAGATGCACCCGGACCACGCCGTCGTGCTCAGGCCCGACACGCCGTGGGTCAGCTTCTTCGACGAGGCGAAGGGCATCGGGTTCGCGGCCCTGTACCTGGACCTGGCGACACCCAATCTCAACGGAGGGCCGGCCTCGCTCGAGCAGCCGTTCATCTACATCCAGCACGGGCCCTGGTACTACGTGTCGCGGGGCTTCGTCTATTCGTTCGCCACGAACAACCAGACGCGGATGCTGCCGGTGAAGGGCGGGAGCGTCTATTACGACCGGAGCGCCTGGATCGCCTTCCCCTATCCGAAGGGGGGCGGGCTGGGCGAGTACCTCGACGGGCGATTCAACGGGCTGAAGTTCCCGCTGGCCGTGAGCGAGGACATCGAGACGTTCAAGGAGAGCCCCGAGGGCTGGGTCGTGCCCATCTTGACCGAGCCTTTCGAAGAGGGCGTCAAGGACGCCAAAGGCGGTAAAGACCGCCGCAAATAGGTCCCTCCCGTCTCCCCTCGCAATTGACAAAAAGCGCTGGAACGGCTCTAATTGCCGGAGATGCGCCAAATCACCGTTCTGCTCACCTCAGTAATGCTCCTCTCCTCCGCGCCGGCCCTCGCCGCCCAGGAAGGCGCATACGTCGTCGAGGTCGGATCGCTCGTATCCCGCGACGCGGTCAAGCCCGGCGAAACGTTCCAGGCCGCCGTGCTCCTCAAGGTCCGGGCGGGCTTCCACATCAACGACCACGCCCCGCTCGACGAGTTCATGATCCCGACCGTCCTCACGGTCGCGGACGGCCCCGACTTCGAGGTCGTCGAGATCTACTACCCCGGCGGCCGCCGGGCCCGCTTCTCCTACTCGGAGGCCGAGCTCGTCGTCTACGAGGGCGAGGTCGTACTGGGCGCGCTCCTCAAGGCCAAGGACGGCATCGCTGCCGGCCCCCGGCTCATCAAGGCCGCCCTCAGCTATCAGGCCTGCGACCACGAATCGTGCCTGCCGCCGAAGGAGATCGCCTTCGAGATCGCCGTCCCCGTCTCGATCGACGCCGCCGGCGCCGAGGTCCGCCCCGAGGTCTTTAAGAAGCTCCGGTTCAAATCGCCCGGGAAGTAGGGCTCACGGGACCGCCTCGGCCTCTCCCGCAAGTACGCCCAGGCCATCCTGCGTAACGCTCTCCCCTCACCGGCGTTGTTACGAGTATAATGGGCCCAGCCATGAGACCCGAGCGTGCTCTCATCCTCTTCCACCTCAGGGTCGGGGCCCGGCTGGCCCTGCGCGTCCTGGCCCCCATTCTGGCCGCGTGTCTTTTTCTCTACTACATCCTCCGGCCCGAGTTCGCACTTGAGCTCGCCCGGATCCTCTTCGTCGAGGCGAGCCTTCTCGAGGCGGGCCTCGCCGGAACGCTCCTTCTCGTCGGGCTGGCCCGCATCGTCGCGCCCCGGATCGCCGCCGGCGGCGGCGGCTGGGCC
>JBGSUG010000301.1:0-4012 GCA_041736225.1 Candidatus Aminicenantales bacterium
GGCGAAGCGCCTGTCATGATCGACTACCGCGAGTCGGCCCCGGCCGGAGCGACGCCCGAGCGCTATTATGCCCCGGGCGTCGACTTCGCCGCCCGGACCGCGGAGGGACCGGACGCCGTCGGTGTGCCGGGACTCGTGGCCGGGGCCGCTTTGGCCCTGGACAAGTTCGGAACGATGGACCTGGCGGAAGTCCTCGCCCCGACCGTCCGCCTGGCCCGCGAGGGCATCTCCGTCAGCCCCAAGCTCAGCGGCATGATCGTCGACGAGATGGAGAAGATCGCCAAGTTCCCGGCCGCGGCGGCTATCTACCTCCCGGACGGGCTTCCGCTCGAAGCGGGAAGCGCCCTCAAGAACGAGGATCTCGCGGCGACGCTGGAGCGGATCGCGGCCGGCGGCGCACGGGCGTTCTATGAGGGGCCCGTCGCGGAGGCCATTGCCGCCGAGATGAACAGGCTCGGCGGCGTCCTCGGCGCCGAGGACCTGCGAACCTACCAAGCCAAGCTGAGGGAGCCCGTGAAGGGGACCTACCGCGGCTGGGACATCGTCACGGCCGCGCCGCCGACCGGCGGCGGGACCCATCTCGTCGAGCTCCTCAACATCGTCGAGACCTTCGACGTCAAGGGACTGGGCCGCGGCAGCGCCCGGCTCCTCCACGTCCTGGCCGAGGCGATGAAGATGACCTTCGCCGACAAGGCGGCGAACTCCGGGGACCCGGATCTCTTCGTTCTCCCGGTCGCGACGTTCACCGACAAGGCCTACGCCCGGATGCTCGCCGCCCGGATCCGCGAGGGAGAGGCCCGGTTCGACTACGCCCCGCCGTCGCTAGTCATCCCCGAATCGGAAAGCACATCCCACCTCTCCGTCGCGGACGATAAGGGCAACGTCGTGGCCCTGACCCAGAGCATCAACAGCTTCTTCGGCTCGGGCGTCGTCGTCCCGGGGACGGGAATTCTGCTCAACAACCATCTCGCCGACTTCGACGGCTCGGCCGGCGGACCGAACGCCATCGGGCCGGGCCGGCGGCCGGCGAGCAGCATCGCCCCCACGGTCGTCCTCCGGGACGGGACGCCGGTCCTCGTCATCGGCACGCCGGGCGCGACGCGCATCGTCTCGGCCCTGGCCCAGATCATCGTCAACATCGTCGACTTCGGGATGGGGCTCGACGAGGCCATCGAGGCACCCCGCATCCACTGCCTGGCGGAGACGCTGGCGCTCGAGGGCCGTTTCCCCGCCGACGTCGTCGAAGCCCTGAAGTCCTGGGGCCATCCCATCAAGTTATACCCCGATTGGGACAATTATTTCGGAGGGGCCCAGGCCATCCTCATCGACGGCAGAAAAAAGATGCTATACGGCGCTGCCGATTCACGCCGGGACGGATTCGCGGCCGGATACTGACGGCCGGGAGGACTCCATGAAGAGAAGGCCGCTCATCGCTCTCGCCGCGCTCACCGCCCTCCTCGCCGCCGCCTGCGGTGGACCGGGCGGGAGTCGGGAAGAACGGATCGCCAAGGTCCTGTCGAAAAAGAAGGACATCACCATCCTGGTGACGGACTCCGGATTGGGCGGGCTCTCCGTCGCCGCCGGCGTCGCCGCCCGGCTTCCCGAAAGCGGCGTCTTCCGCAAGGCCCGCATCGTCTTCTACAACGCCCTCTTCCACAGCAGCGGCTACAACGGCCTCGCCTCCGAGGCCGAGAAGGACCGCATCTTCGGCGCCGTCCTCCGGGCCATGAACGAGCGCTATCACCCCGACATCCTCCTCATCGCCTGCAACACCCTGTCGGTCGTCTACGACCGGACGGCGTTCGCCCGCACGGCGCCCTTCCCGGCGGTCGGCATCGTCGAGACGGGCGTCGATCTCATCGCCCGGCAGTTCGCGAAAACGCCAGGCGCCACGGCCCTCCTCTTCGGGACCAAGACGACCATCGAGTCCGAGGCCCACAAGAAGGCCCTGGTCGCCCTGGGATTCCCGGCCGAGCGGATCTACGGCCAGACCTGCCACAATCTGGCCGGGGCCATCGAGCGGGGCATCGCGACCGAGGAGACCGTAGGCTACATCCGGAAATTCGTGGGCGAAGCCCTGGCCCAGGCCGGGGACATCCCGGGACCCCTCTTCGCCAGTTTCAACTGCACCCACTTCGGCTACGCCCGGCAGCAGTTCGCCGACGCTTTCGCCGAGTCCGGCCATCCGGGTATCGAGATCCTCGATCCCAATCCGCTCATGGCGGACTTCCTGTTCGAACCGACCTATCTCCACAGATACCCGCGGACGGAGGTCTCCGTCGAGGTCATATCCAAGCTGGAGATCACGGAGCAGGAACGGGCGGCTATCGGTCCGCTCCTCGAGGCGGTCTCCCCGGCCGTGGCCGGGGCCTTCCGGAATTACACCCTCGATCCCAAGCTGTTCGCAGTGGCGTTCACGCCGCAGCCCGCGAAGGACTGAATCCGCCCGAGCCCGGCGCCGGCCTCAGCCTTTCTTCAGCGGGGCGACCCCGGCCATGTCGCCGATGACGTTGACCAGGTCCTTGTCCGACGGGACGATGATCTTGGCGTTGCTTTGTAGGGACGTCTCGAGGGCCTGGAGGCGGCGCAGGATCTGGGCGTTGCCGACGAAGTACTTCTCGGCGGCCTCGTTGACCAGGCGAATGGCTTCGGATTCGCCCTGGGCCTCGAGGATCTTGGCCTGGCGGACGCCCTCGGCCTTCTTGATCTCGGCCCGGCGCTCGCCGTCGGCGACCGTCTCCCGGGCCGTGGCGTAGTCGATGGCCGCGATCTTCTCGTTCTCGGCCTTGACGACCTTGTTCATCGTCTCTTGGACGTCCTTGGGCGGGTCGATCTCCTTGAGCTCGGTCCGGACGATGTCGATGCCCCAGCGGGCCGTCTCGGTGGACAGGGTCTTGAGCAGCTCCTCGTTGATCTTGCCCCGCTCGCTGTTGGCCGACTTGAGCGTCAGCGTGCCGATGATGTTGCGCAGGGTCGTCCGGGCCAGGTTGACGATCTGCCACTGGAAATTGTTGACGTTGTACTGGGAGGCCTTGACGTTCGCCTCGTCCTCCTTGACCCGGAAGTAGACCTGGGCGTCGACCCGGGCGTTGAGGTTGTCGTTGGTGATGATCTCCTGCGGGGCGGCGTCGACCATCATCTCGGTGATGTTGATCTGGCGCATCGTCTCGACGATTGGGATGATCCAGCTTAAGCCGGGCATGGCGAACCGGTTGTACCGGCCCAGCCGCTCGATGAGCCCGCGGTGCGTCGGACGGACGATCCGGATGCCGAGCAAAAAGATGAAAATTGCGATAGCGGCGATCCAAAGATAAGGGAAGATAGTCATGGGCGACCTCCGCGAAGTGAAGATGGGATCATATTCTCATAAATACGGAGGCCGGAGCAATCGGTTCAGCGGGACCGGGACTACATCTTCCAGGTGCCGGCGACGATGAGGTTGGTCCCGGTGACCGCGGCCGCCCGGTCGGAGGCGCAATAGGCCACGGCCTCGGCGACGTCCTCGTACGTCCCCAGCTGGGATTCCGAGATGTTCTTCATGGGCGGCAGGGCGCCGCCCCGGATGAGGCCCGGCGAGACCATGTTGACCGTAATCCCGTTCGCGACCTCCGAGGCGGCCGCCGTCCGGGTCAGGACGAGCAGTCCCGTCTTGGCCACGGCGTAGGGAGCGATCGTCGGGTAGGCCCCGAGATGTTCGGCCCGGCTGTAGCCGATGTTGACCACTCTCCCCCACTTCCGCTTGCGCATGCCCGGCAGGGCCGCCTTCATGCAGAAATAGGACCCGAGGAGATTGCCCCTCAGGACCTTTTCCCAGTCGGCGACCTCGAGCTGGTCCCAGGGCTTGACCAGGAACGTTCCGACGTTGTTGACCAGGACGTCGATCCGGGCGAACCGCTCCTCGACCTTCTTGACGAGGCCGGCGGCCTGGGCCTTCTTGGTCAGGTCGGCCCGGAAGACGGCGCTGAGCTTGCCCTTGTCGCGGATGGCGGCGGCCAGCTCCAGGGCCTCCTCG
>JBGSUG010000307.1:0-2712 GCA_041736225.1 Candidatus Aminicenantales bacterium
CCCTGCCGCTTATCGCCCTCGCGGCGGCCGCATGCGGGCTGGCCTTCCTCGTCCAGGAAAGGGTCGTACCGGCGGCGCACGCCCGGGCCGAGGCGGCCCGGGGCGCGATCCTCGACCTCTCTCCCCGCAGCTACAGCTACCACAACCGGCATTGGATTCTCGGCCGGGCCGGCGACCGGATCTACCGCTACGAATATTTCGAGCCCACCACCGCGACTTTCAGCCGGCTCTCGGTCTTCGACCTCGACCCCGGCCGCTGGGCGCTCCTCCGCCGGTCGTTCGCGGCGACGGCGGCCTTCGAGGGCGACGCGCTCCTCACGCGGGACGGCTGGACGAGGGAGTACGCCCCTCCGTCCGGCCCGTCCTTCACGCCGGCGGAGAGCGGCCGTCTCGATATTCCCGGTGAGAAGAGCGCCTTCCTCGAGCCCTGGAAGGAGCCCCAGCAGATGACTTACGGGGAACTCCGGAAATACGCCTCCGAGGTCCGCGGGCTGGGATTCTCGGATGACCGGCTCCGAACCGCGCTGGCCCAGAAGGCGGCCCTGCCGTTGGCCAGCCTGGTCATGGCCCTTTTAGCCGTCCCTTTCGGTCTGCGCATGGGGAAGAAGGGCCCCCTCGTCGGCTTCGGCCTGAGCGTCGCGATCGCCATGGCTTACTGGGGGACCTTCGCGCTCTTCCGCGGCCTGGGCGTCGCCGGGGTCCTGACGCCTTTTCTCGGCGCCTGGGGAGCGAGCCTGGTCTTCGGGCTGGGCGGGATGATCGGGATGCTAAGGGTGCGGACCTAGGGAATTCCCTACCGCATCTTGTGGCCAAGATGCGTTTACATCTTATACTTGCCGAAATCGTCGGGCTGGAGGCCCTCCAACCACGTGCGCAGCTTCTCCGACGATCCGGCCTTCTCGTCGAACTTGAGCCCGTGGGCCTTCTTGACGACCTCGTCCTCGACGAAGATCGGCGAGGACATGCGCAGCGCCAGGGCGATGGCGTCCGACGGCCGCGAGTCGATGACGATCGCCTGCTCGGCCTTGCGGCAGTGGATCATCGCGAAGAAGGTGTTGTTGCGGACGTCGTTGACGACGATCTTCTCGATGGCGATGTCGAGCTTGTCGAGGAAGCTCTTGAGGAGGTCGTGGGTCATCGGCCGGGGGGTCGGGACGTTCTCGATGGTCAGGGCGATGGCGTTGGCTTCGAACACGCCGATCCAGATGGGCAGGATCTGCTCGTTGCGGGGGTTCTCCAGGACCACGATGGGCATCTTGGAAATGGGGTCCACGACGAGACCCTTGACCTTCATTTCGATTTCCATGGCCGGTTCGTACCGCCTCTAATATAGGGGCCGGGTGAGGCCTTGTCAAATGAAGTCCCGCACCGGTCGGGAGAAAAGGAAGAGGTTAGAAAAGAGAGAGCTGGGGGGAGCAGGACTCGGCCGCGGCCTCGCCGCCGAAGATGCGGACGGTGCCGTACTCGCCGTCGTGGCCTGGCCGGATCGAGACCAGGCCCCGGCGCATCCGGTCGACGGCCTCGGCGACCCGCTCCGGCGCGATCCGGGCCAGCTCCGCGACCGTGACCTCGGTCAGGATCGTGTGCTCGTCGCCGAACTCGCGGACGAACCGGAAGTAGAGGTCCCAGACGCTCTGGCATTCCGGGGTCTTGCCGACGGCTTCGGCGATGATCTCGTTGAGCGGGATGAGGTTGCGGTAGGGGACGCGGCCCGGCAGCCCCTCGCCGGATTCGCGGTCGGCCAGCTCCTCGACGCGGTGGAGCACGCCGATCGTCAGCTTCTTGCCGCAGCGGGGGCAGAGGTCGTTCATGCGCAGGCTCTCGCGCGGCGCGCAGACGACGCCGCACTTGCGGTGGCCGTCGTAGTGGTACTTGCCCTCCTCGGGGAAGAACTCGACGGTGTGGAGGAACTTGGCCGGGTCGTTGGTCCGCAGCGCGTCGATGAGCCCTCGGAAGCTGAACTCCGTATCGAAGACGTTGGCTTCGCGGCCGATCTTCGAGGGCGAGTGCGCGTCCGAATTGGAGACGAGGGCGAAGCGGTCGAGGGCCGAGAGCCGCCGGTTCATCGCCGGGTCCGAGGACAGGCCCGTCTCGAGGGCGAAGATCGTCGGCGTCATCTCTTCGAAGCACTCCTCGATGCTGTCGAAGCCGGAGTTGGCCCCGAAGAGTGAGAACCAGGGCGTCCAGATGTGGGAGGGGATGACGACCGCGCGCGGGGCGGTCTCGGCGACCATCCGGCAGAAGATCCGGACGTCGAGGCCCAGGATGGGCCGTCCGTCGGAGCCCAGATTGCCCACCGCCTGGAGGCGGGCGTTGAGACGCTCGACGGACTCGAAGTCCGGGGCCAGGACCATGGCGTGGACCTTGCGGACCTTGCCCCCCTTCGAATAGATGAAGCTCAGCTCCGAAGCCAGGACGAAAGCCACGGACCGGCGGAGGACCGGCAGGCCCCGAAAAGGCGGGGCATCCAGCACGGTCGTCCCGTTCTTGAACCGGAGGAAGCCGTTGCCCATCGGCTCGAGCTTCTCCTTCATCAGGAAGAGCCATTCGGGATGGGTGAAGTCCCCGGTGGCGAGGAGGGAGACGCCCTTGACCTTGGCCCAGGGCGAGAGGGACTCGAACGACATGTCCCGCGACGTGGCCCGCGAGAACTTCGAATGTATGTGAAGATCGGCGACGAATTTCATGTCGGAAAACTCAGTGTAGAGAAAG
>JBGSUG010000311.1:0-10485 GCA_041736225.1 Candidatus Aminicenantales bacterium
GGCGCGGGCGCGGGGGTGGAGGCGACGAGCGCGATGAGGGCGGCGAGGGCGATCGCGGCGGTGGCAGCGGCTCGGGCACGGTTCATGGCAGGGCTCCTTTCCGGGTCAGTAAGGGCGATGATAACAAAATTCGGGGACACAATACTAATTTCCGAATTACGGCTCCCCATTGGACCTGACTGAAATTCGGAAATTAATATTGTGTCCCCGATTTATCCTCGCGAAGGGCGAGGGGCGGGCGGGCCAACTCACCCCCGAAATCACCCCGGCGAGGGATGGCGGGGGACTTTTAACGGGTTATGCTCGTCTCTCAGGTGTTGTTTTATGGCTACGTCTGAAAACCTCACGCAGGAAACCGCGAAGACCGCCCTCCGCGGCGGGCCGTCCCTTCTGCCGTTCAAGAGCCTGCGCGGCAAGGCCACGCTCTACGTTTTGCTTCTCCTCGCCGGGACGGTCGTCGCGGCCTACGCCATCACCCTGAGGACTATGAACGGGCACGTCCGGGGAGAGATCGTCAAGAGGGCCGAGTCGCTGAGCCGCAGCATCGCCTCGGCGGCTGGGTACAACCTCATCCTCGAGGACGTGCTGGCCCTCGACAACATGGTCTTCAAGATCAAGGAAAGCAACCCGGACATCCTGTCGATCGCCATCGTCGGGCCCGACAAGAAGGCCATCGTCCACAGCGAGGCGGGGAGGGCCGGGACGGTCTTGGAGCCATCGCAGGGGCGGATCGTGGGACGAGGAGCCTACGGGACCTGGGTCAAGGAGATCGGGCCCCCGCGGCGGCCTCTTTTGCGGTCGAAAGCCCGATCGCGTTCTTGGACAAGAACCTGGGGTCGGTCGTCCTCGACGTCGACTGGTCGGTGCTCGCGGCGGCGCGGGCCGATGCCAAGGGCAAGCTCATGGCGATCTTCGGCCTCATCCTCGCGCTCGGCGTCGCGACGAGCGTCTGGCTCTCGTCGAGCCTGACCCGGCCGGTCAAGGAGCTGGCCTCGGGAGTCGAGGAGCTCAAACGGGGGAAGCGGAGCAAGCCGCTCCATGTCTATTCCGCAGACGAGCTCGGTCGGCTGACGGCGAGCTTCAACGAGATGTCCGAGCTCATCACCGGCCAGAGGGAGAAGCTCGGCCACTACGCCCACGAGCTCGAGGAAGCCTATGTCTCGACGATTCGGGTGCTGGCCGCGGCCATCGAGGCCCGGGACGGGTACACCCTGGGGCACTCGACGCGGGTTGCGGAGCTGGCCGTGGAGCTGGCCCGGGAGCTCGGGGTGAGCGCGGAGAAGGTCGAGGAGATCGAGATCGCCTGCCTCTTCCACGACGTCGGCAAGATCAGGATCCCGGATTCGATCCTGCACAAGACGGGGCGGCTCGATCACGCCCAGTTCAAGGAAATGAAGCGGCACCCGGAATACGGCGCCGAGATCCTCAGCAAGGCGCGGTCGCTCTTCAAGTACATCCCGGCTGTCCGGCACCATCACGAATGGTACGACGGGACGGGCTACCCGGACGGTCTGAGCCGGGACATGATCCCGGAAGAGGCGGCCATCATCTCGCTGGCCGACGCGTACGACGCCATGACCTCGGACCGGCCCTACCGCAAAGCCTTGAGCAAGGCGCAGGCCATGGACATCGTCAGGGAGTCGGCCGGCCGGCAGTTCCACCCGGAGTATGCCCGGGTGTTCCTGAAGATCCGCCAGCGCGGGGAGAAGAGCATCCCCGTCGCGAACGAGCAGAGGACGGTCTCATGAACGGAAGCGGAGGGGCGATCAGAAGGACGGTCGCGGTCGTCGTCGCAGCTGCGATGGGCCTGGCGCTTGCCGCGTGCGTCTCGGCGAACAGGGCGACCGTGGAGCCGGGACCGTCGGATGCGGCCAGGCACCTGGCCGCGGGCGAATATCGGAAAGCCATCGACCTTCAGAAGGCGATGCGCCTGAAAGACCCGCGAAACAGGAAGGTCGCGGCAGAGTACGTCGCGACCGTCGAGGAGATCAAGAGAGCCGCAGACGCGGCGCGCGTCAAAGGGGATTATGCGACGGCCGCGGGGACCTACAGTATCCTGGTCGGGAGCTGGGACGAAGACAAGGCGGTCGCCGAGGCGCTGACATTCAAGAAAAGCGATCTCGAGGCGGGGCTGGGGATCTGCCGCGGCGCGATCCGCGGCCAGGAAGCCCGCCGGGAGATGAAGGCCGGCAACTTCGGGAAGGCCGTCGGGCTCTACCGCGCCGCGCTCAAGGACCAGCCCGGGGAAAAGTCGGCGAGGGCGGAGTACGCGTCGGCGATCCTCGAGATCAAGGCGGCCGGGGAAAGGGCGCTGGCCGAGCGCGACTACGCCGCGGCGGGGCGGATCCACGGGTTGTTGCTCGATAATTTGGGGTCCTTCGAGGGGCTCGAGGGGATCGGGAAGGCGGCTGCGGCGTCGTTGAGGAAGGACCGGCTGTTCGAGGCCATCAAGGTCTGCCGCCAGGGCCTGACCAACAGCGGGCTGGCGGAGTACCGGAAGGGCAACCTGGAAAAGGCCATCGAGATCTGGGACAGCCTGCTAGCCTTCGATCCCGCCAACGCCGAGATCAAGAAAGCCGTCGAGACGGCCAGGGCGCAGCTCGGAAAAGTTAAGAGAGTTGGGGTCGGACCACAGCATCAAGCAGATATTCAATAAGTTACCGATCTTCGCAACTTCCCAACAGTTTAGAAACCCCAGAATTCCGGGATTTTTAGGGGCAAAAACAGAAAACCGCAATCGAGTAGCAGTCTATCGTTTTTAGGGGTAAAAACGTCGATTATACGATCTTCATCAGCTTGGAAATTGCCACGATGTCACGTATCTGATTGTGGATAAATTAAATCCTGAGGTCCGACCCCGAATAAAAAAGAGTTGACAAACGACTCGTCATATGTTATCTTGTCAACCTACAGGGGAAAGCAATGACAAGCGATTCAGGACGACGCGCGCCCGAGACCTCTTTCGGTGTCCGGCTGAGGGCCGCCCGCAAGATGGCCGGCCTGAGTATGGAAGACCTGGCCGGCAAGCTCGGAGGGCTGGTCACGAAGCAGGCGATCAGCAAGTACGAGCAGGGCCAGATGATGCCGTCGCCCGAGGTCCTCGAGCGGCTGGTCGAGGTCCTCAAGGACGCCACCTGGGGCGCCTCACCCCTACGGGCGGAGGATGCCCTCGCCGATAGGCCGTTGATCCTGGAGAGCCCGGAACGCCCGTACGAATTAGCCGAGATGCCCAGGACAGCGTTCAGGCGGCAAGGCCTGCGGAAGCGGTCGATCAGGGATATGGACAAAGAAGCCGAAGAGGAGGGGTCGAACCCCATCGAAAAGCCTGCGAAGGGCGGCGAGGGAAAGAAGGCGTTTTTCTATCTCAGGATGCCGGACACTCGGAACGCATCGTCCTCAGCGAACGAAAATCAAATCGACAATCTCATCCCATGTGCGCCCCTGCCTGTCAGGAACGAAATATCTTCACTGACCGACCGCCGGACACGCTACTTGGAGGCCTGGCGGTCCGACCCGGAGGTGAACCGGATCCAGTTCCGCGCGGGGGAGAAGCTCTCGGCGAAGACCGAGTCTGCGCTCAAATACAGGATCGCGGATCACCTCCAGAAGTACCTCGAGCTCGAGTCGGTCCTGGGCGCGCCGGCGGCGTTCGAGAATCCGCTTGCGGACCGGCCCGTCGGAACGGGTGACGAGGTCGAGCGGGCGGCGGGCGAGGTCCGTATGCGCTGGGAGCTCGGAACCGGCCCTATCGTCAATCTGCTCGCCCTCCTCGAGGATAAAGGCATCAAGGTCTACGAAACGCGCGGCATCGAGGGCTTCGAAGGCCTGTCCGGGCGGTTCGGCCGTTACCCGTTCGTTGCGGTGAGCGTCGATTTCCCGCCCGACAGGGTGCGCTTCACCGCCGCCCACGAGCTGGGTCACGTGATGTGCGATTTCTCGGATGCGGAAAGCCCCGAGAGCGAGTGCCACGCGTTCGGGGCCGCGTTCCTGCTGCCGCGGGCGGCGCTCGAGAAGCGGTTCACGACGACGCGGCGCAAGGTGACCATGGGCGAGCTGGGCGAGATCAAGGAGACCTACGGCATCTCTCTCCAGGCGATCATGTACCGGGCCCACGCTCTGGGATTCGTCACCGACCGGCAGCTGAGGTCGTTCCGCGAGACTATCAAGGCCAGGGGTTGGGTCGTCGAGGAGCCGGTGGCCTACACGGGCAAGGAGAGGGCGACCCGTTTCCGGCGCCTCCTCCATTACGCCGTGGCCGCGGACATCCTCGACGTCGCCCGGGCGGCGGAGATGGCCGGAGTCCCGGCCGCGGAGCTTGCGAAAGAGATCGGGGAGATCTTTTAAGATCTATGACGATAAAAGCCGAGGAAAAGGGAGGTCGATGATGGGACGCTTCGAAGCCGGTTACACCTAGCGGACGGCGCGGGGGACCGCGAGACCGTTAGGCCGGGTTTCTTTTAACTCGAAAAACGAAAGGAAAAGCGAATGGGCAAGTCTGTCGAAAATTGTCTTCTGGAAATGGAGCTGGGCCAGGCGCACAGCTTCGAGAACATGACCCTCTTCGAGCTCCTGAAGCCCCGGAACGGCGGCCCGGAGTACATCACGCTCAAGGAGGCGTTCGAGAAGGGCGTCTTCACGGTCACCGAGGTCAGCGAAGGCGGGTCGGTGCCCGATCTCATGGTCACGAACAAGGGGGACGCGGCCGTCCTGCTCCTCGACGGCGAGGAGGTGCGTGGGGCCAAGCAGAACCGCATCCTCAACACGACGATCCTGGTCGGGCCCCGGTCGACCGTCAAGGTCCCGGTCAGCTGCGTCGAGCACGGGCGCTGGCGCTACGAGGCCCCGGATTTCCGGGAGTCGGGCCACATGATGCACCGCGAGATGCGGATGGTCAACGTCGGCAAGGTCAGCGAGGGCCTCGCGCGCGGGGAGCGGGCTTTCCGGTCGGACCAGAGCATGATCTGGAACAAGGTCGACGAGCTGGCCTGCGACCTGAAGGTCGTCTCGAGCACGGGCGCCATGCGCGATGTCTACGAGGCTAAGGGCGGCGACCTCGACGGCTATCTGAAGGCTTTCAAGGTCGTCGACGGCACCAAGGGTGTCCTCGTATTCATCGACGGCAAGCCGGCCGGCATGGACTTCGTCTCGAACGGGAAGGCGTTCGAGGGCCTCTTCCCCAAGCTCGTCAAGAGCTACGCCATGGAGGCGATGCTCCTCGCCGAGCGGCGCAAGCACGGCCGGGGCAAGGGCGACGCGGAGAAGGCCCTGGTCAAGCCTGCCGCGGACGAAGCCCGGGAGTTCCTGAAACGGGCCGCGGCGAGCGAGGAGAAGAAGTATGAGTCGGTCGGCCTCGGCTGGGCTTACCGCTACTCCGGGTCGGACATCGTCGGCTCGGCGCTGGCCTACAACGGCAAGGTCGTCCATATGGCCTTCTTCGGCGTCGACGAGACCGAACGGGCGGCGGACCGGGAGAATATGGCCGGGACGCGTATGCGCCGCAATTTTCGGCGATAGGGCTGTCCCTGCTGATGGCAATGAGGGGGCTCGCACCGGAGGTGCGGGTCCCCTTTCTCTTTTCCGTCAACCGGTCTGCTTTTCCCGGTTGGCCTGCAGAAAATGGGGAACAGGTATTGTGTCCCCCTATTTCTGCTCGTCGGATCCGTTTTTCGTGAATCCGGTCCCGAACTCGAGCGAGCCCGTCGGGCAGCAATGGTTGACGCAGACGGTGCAGGAGAAGCAGTCGGGCCGGTAGGCCGCGTCCTTGAGGATCTCGGGGACGGTGGGGCACGGCGACTTCTTTTCGCATAGACCGCAGTCGTTGCAGGCAGGCTTCTTCAGGACGACCCGGAAGAGGGCGAAGTTCTCGACGAGGTTCGTCAGCAGACCGATGGGACAGACGAGATAGCAGAACGGCCTGTAGAACAGGAACGCGAAGCCCAGGGTTAGAAGGAAGGGCAGGAAGTGGAAGACGTTGTCGAGAAGCGTCGGCTGGAGACCGATCTCGTAGCCGTGGAAGGCGTTGATATAGTCGTAGAGCGACAAGGCGACGGGTTGACCGTTCTGAGCGGTCGTGTGAAGGATGGCTGTGCCGCTGAGGAAGACGAACAGGAGAAAGATCGCGACGCGGACGCCCTGGGTCGCGCGGAAACTCCATTTGCGGCGGCGGATGCGGAGCTTGTCGGCCAGCATGGCGATGAGCTCCTGGGCGGCCCCCACCGGGCAGACCCAGCCGCAGAATAGCTTCGGGCCGACGATCGTCAAGACGAGGATGACCGCGAGCATGGCGATCATCGGGGGCCGGAAGCCGTAGAGGATGGACTTCATCGCCGAGCAGATCGGGGAGGGATGCATCGAGAACCCGGCGAAGAGCTTGATCGGCAGATTGGCGGCGATGCCGTAGAGGAAGGTCGAGAGTAGCAGGATCGGCACCTTGACCTTGTTCGTCATTTTGCGGGTCAGGAGCAGGACCAGGGCGATAAAGCCGATCACGAGCATGGTGACGAACTTGGGGCGGGCGAGGACGTCGAGGATGCTGGCCCCGCGGCCGCCTCCGCGACCCTGGCCTTGTTGGGCGGCGAGGAAGAGGGGATGGGCGAGAAGGGAGAACGCTGCGACTGCAACCGTCATCGCAATCCGTTTCATATAGGTCATATCTGCCTCCGAGTTAATTTGTCCGCCCATTCTACCCGAAAACCGTTCAAGTTTGGGAATATTCGGGGTCGGACCTCAGTAACACATACAAAATAAATATATTAAACTGAAAAAGTGTGAAAGGCTACTGTTTGAGATCAGTGTTTTTAGGCCTAAAAACGTTGATATCGAAATATGATATTTGCGTCTTTTTTTCCCCGGCCGGTTTCGCGTTTTTGCCCCTAAAAACATTAAAGTTATTGATTGGCGCTTCACATTATTGGCAGATAATTGAATTAAAATGAATAAGATGGTTTGGTCCGACCCCGATCAAGATCCGGCGACGGTAAGCTCGGCGACCTTGACGGTCGGGCCGGTGACCGGGCTATGGAACTCGAGGTCGGTGCCAACGGCTTCGATGTTCTCCAGGATCCGCCCCAGATTCCCCGAGATCGTGACCTCGCTCACGGGATAGACGATTCTGCCGTCCTCGATCCACAGGCCGAAGGCGCCCCGAGAGATGTCGCCGGTCACCGCGTTCAAGCCGTGGCCGAGCGTCCGGATGAGGAGCAAGCCCTTCTTCGTCCCGGCGACGATGTCCGCGGACCGGATCGCCCCCGCCCCGGGTTCCAAAAAGAAATTCGCCGGCGCGACGCCGCTACCGTCTGCGCTGCCCGTCGAATGCAGGCCGAGCTTCTTCGCCGCGTAATGGTTGCAGAGGTAGCTCTTCAGCACGCCCTTCTCGACGACCACCGTCCGCCGCGACGGCTGCCCGTCCGAATCGAACGGATGCGAGCCGAGCTCGCCCGGGATGAGCGCGTCGTCGACGACCGTGATTCGCTCGTTGCCGATCCTCCGCCCGAGCTTGCCTTCCAAAAAAGTCGCCTTCTGGTAGACCGCGGTCCCCGTCACGCACCCGAACAGAAAGCCCATGAGCCAGGCCGTCTGCGTCGGCTCGAAGATGCCCGGCACGTTCTGCGTCCGGATCTTCCGCGGCCCGAGCTGCCGCACGGTCCGCGCTACCGCCTTCTTCGCGATCTCCTCCGGCGACTCCAGGTCCTCGAAATGGCGCTTCGACGACGACCACGAGTCTTCCACCCGGTTGTCCGTATCTCCGGCCTGGAGCCCGACGCCGAGCCCGCAGTAGGTCTGCTCGTACTCGCCGACGAAGCCGTTCGACAGGACCAGGACCGAGCGGATCTCGTTCGACGCGAAGGTCGCCCCGTACGAATTCGTGATCCGCCTGTCCCGTAGCGCCGCCCGCTCCGTCTCCATCGCCAGCCCGATCTTCGTCTTCGAATCGAGCCCGGCGATCGCCGGATCGAAGAGCCGCAGCGCCGCGGCGTCGGTCTTCACCTCGACCCGCGGGGCCAGCCCGGCGAACTCGTCGGGATTGCCGAGCTCCGCCCGCTTGACCGCGTTCTTCGCCAGCCGCCGCAGCGTCCCCATGTCGAGGTCGGACGAGCTGGCGTAGGCCGTCCTCTTGTCCTTGATGACGCGCAGTCCGGCCGACCGCGAGCCGGCCTCGACGAGCGTCTCGATACGGCCCTTGCGGACGTCGACGTTGAACTCGTATCCGTCGACGACCGAGACCTCGGCCTCGTCCGCGCCGCATTTCCGGGCGTACGCGACGAGCGATTCGGCGAGAGCGCGGAGCGGGATCGCGCTCCCCGCACCCCGCGCGCCCGCCCCCGCCGCGCTCCGCCCGGCCCGTCTCACGACGTCCCTCCGACCGTCATCTTCCCGATCCTCAGCGTCGGGCAGCCGTCGGTCACGGGCACGTCCTGGCCGTCCTTGCTGCACGTCCCGGTCTGGAGCCCGAACGCGAGGTCGCTCCCGACCCGGTCGATCCTCTTCAGAATGTCGATGTTGGTGCCGATGAGCGTCGCCTGCTTGACCGGGGCCGTGAGCTTTCCGCCCTCGATGAGGTAGCCGAGGCTGACCGAGAACGTGAACTTGCCCGAATCCTCCACCTGCCCGCCCGACAGGCTCGCCACGTAAAAGCCTTTCGCGACAGACCTCACGATGTCCCCGGGCTCGTCGCCCCCCGCTGCGATGTAGGTGTTGGCCATCCGCGGGATGGGCCAGTGGCTATAGTCCTGGCGCCGTCCGTGCCCCGTCAGGGCCGCCCCGCGCATCAGCCGGCACGAGAGCCGGTCCTGCAGCAGCCCCCGCACCACGCCCTTCTCGATGAGCAGGGTCTTGCGGGGCGCCGTGCCCTCATCGTCGATGTTGTAGGAGCCGCGGAACGACGGGATCGTAGGGTCGTCGTAGATCGTGACGAGCTCCGAGCCGATCCGCTTCCCCATCTTGTTCCAGAAGATGGAGGTCCGTTTCCGGTTGAAGTCGGCCTCGACGAGGTGGCCGACGGCCTCGTGGATGAGGACGCCGCTGTGCCCCGGGGCCAGCACGATGGGCATCTCGCCGGCCGGGGCGTCGACCGCCCCGAGCAAGAGCACCGCCTCTCGCGCCGCCTCCTCGCCGATCCGCCGCGGCGTCAAGACGTCCCTGAAATATTCCAGGCCGACGCGCCCGCCCCCGCCCCAGTAGCCCGACTCCCGCTTGCCGTCCTTCTCCGATATGGCGACGCAAACGAGCTTGACCATGGGCCTCGTGTCGCGGACGAGCAGGCCCTCCGAATTCGCGATGCACATGTGCTTGAGCGAATCCGAATAGTAGGCTTTGACCTTGACGATGCGCGGATCGAAACTCCTGGCCGCTCCGTAGGCCTCGCGGACAAGCTTGATCTTGTCCCGCAGGCCCGCCTCGTGGACCGGGCGGCGCACGGCGTAGAGGCTCTTCGCCTTCGTGCGGTCGCGCAGGACCGGCGGCGGGGGAGCGGCACCGGCCGTCCCCCGGGCGATGGCCGCGGCCGTCAGGGCGGTCCTCCGGACCTTCTCGAGCGAGAGATCGTTCGTGTAGCCGAAACCCGTCCGGTCACCCTTGATGACCCGGATGCCCAAGCCCAGACCGACGGCCTCGGCCGTCTCCTTGATGATGTCCTCTTCCATGTCGATGAAGTCGTAGGTCCGATGCTCCATGAAGATCTCGGCGAAATCGCCGCCGCTCGAGAGGGCGACGCCGAGGACCGCGCGCAGGTCGGCCTGGCTCAGGCCGAAGTGATCGACGTAGACCAGAGGGGCGCTCATAACGCCGCAATAATCGCACAATCGTACGCGGGAGGCAAACACACCCGGTTTGACGCCCTCCGGCCGAAAGGCCTATAATTCGCCTCACCATGGGAACGCCCGAGCTCGACCGCATCATGGACGCGGCGATCGACGCCGCTCTTCGCGAGGACATGCCCGAGGGGGACATCACCTCGGAAAGCATCATCCCGGTCAACGCCCGCTCCGAGGCCTTTTTCCTGGCCAAGGAGGACGGCGTCCTGGCCGGCCTCCCCGTGGCCGCCCGCGTCTTCGAGAGGATCGACCCCTCGGTCATCTTCATCGAGCGGTTCCGCGACGGGTCCTCCTTCACCCGGTCCGACAAGCTGGCCCGGGTCAAGGGCCCGACGATCGCCCTGCTCAAGGGCGAGCGGACCGCCCTCAACTTCCTCCAGCGCCTCTGCGGCGTGGCCACGGTCACGCGCCGCTTCGTCGAGGCGATCTCCGGGACCAAGGCCCGCATCCTCGACACGCGCAAGACGGTCCCCGGCCTGCGCCTCCTCGACAAGTACGCGGTCCGGACGGGCGGCGGGACCAACCACCGCACGAGCCTGTCCGACATGGTCCTGATCAAGGACAACCATCTCCGCCACGTGGGGAACGTCGCCGAGGCCCTCCGCCGGGCCCGCGCCCACATCCGTCCCGGCGTCCGCGTCGAGGTCGAGGCCGCCAACCTCCTCCAGGTGCG
>JBGSUG010000316.1:0-5032 GCA_041736225.1 Candidatus Aminicenantales bacterium
GGCGCGAAATTACGATCGGCAGGACTGGGAGTCCGCCGATCTCCCCAATCGTTGTCTTTCGTCTGCCACGTCGTGTCTCTATGGCATC
This sequence comes from Candidatus Aminicenantales bacterium, assembly GCA_041736225.1. GTDB lineage: Bacteria > Acidobacteriota > Aminicenantia > Aminicenantales > Saccharicenantaceae > RBG-16-66-30. The sequence goes on from JBGSUG010000316.1 coordinate 89, forward strand.
ACCGAAGCCGCCGTTCTGGCCGCGGGATATGCTCCGGCAATCGGATTCATCCATACCGGCAAGCCGTTGTCGTTTGTTTACGACGTTGCGGATTTGTTCAAGTTCGAAACCGTTGTTCCCGCCGCATTCCGGATCGCGGCCACGGCGCCGGCGGAACCGGAGCGGGCGGTGCGGTTGGCATGTCGCGATGCGTTCCGGGCCACCAACCTGCTGGCACGGATCATCCCGGTCATCGAGGAGGTATTGGCGGCGGGAGAGATCTCCCCGCCCGCTCCCTCAGCCGAATCGATTCCTGCGGCCATTCCCAATCCCGACACGATCGGGGACCCCGGGCATCGGACGCTGTAGTGGCCTTCGTCGACGGGGAGCTGGGCGCGGCCGCCCGCGACCGTGCGGACCGCCGCCCAATCGCCGACGGCCGGGAAATCGGCCGGCCCCAGGGCCTCATGACGGAACTTGCCCGAGACCTCTCCATCGCACTCGCCCTCCGCAGTGACAAGCGTCGAGAGATCGCGGGACTGTTTGATGACACGCGCCGGGACCAGGCCCTGGCCTCTTAAGGCTTCGAACGCCTCCGCCAGCGCCCCGTTCCAGCCAAAGTCATTGAGATCGATCATAGGAGTGGGTCCGCCGGGAATGATAGCCGCATTCGGACGGGGCCGTCAATCCGATAAACCCGGGAATTTAAGCATATCCCGAGCCAAGCCGGAGAGAGGAACCGTCCCGCTTACGCCGTCTTGGCCGCCGCCTCGCCGCCCCGCTCCTTCTTCCGCCGGAAGTCCTCGAAGATGTTGTAGACGACCGGCACGACGACGAGGGTGATGAGCGTCGAGGACAAGAGCCCGCCGATGACCGTCCGCGCCAGGGGCGCCTGGGCCTCGCCGCCTTCCCCGAGGCCGAGGGCCAGGGGCAGGGTGGCCATGATGGCCGTGAAGGCGGTCATCAGGATCGGCCGCAGCCGCCGCCGCCCGGCCTCCTCGATGGCCTCGCGGATGGGCATCTTGTCGCGATGGCGAAGCAGGTTCGTGTAGTCGACGATGATGATGGCGTTGTTGACGACGATGCCGCCGAGCATGATCAGGCCGATGTAGGACTGCATGTTGAAGCTCGTCTTGGTGACGAAGAGCATCAGGATGACGCCGATCGCCGCGAGCGGCACGGAGAACATGACGATGAACGGGTCGCGCAGCGACTCGTAGAGCATGGCCATGATCATGTAGACGAGGATCAGGGCCAGGATGATGCTCTGGAGCAGCTCCTTGTTCGCCTTCTGCTGCTCCTCGTAGTCGCCGGTGAACTGGATGCTGTAGTTCCGGGGGATGGGGACCGCCCGCAGGGCCTCCCGGGCGTCGTCGATGACCGATCCCATGTCGCGCCCGGCGATCTCGCCGGAGACGGTCACAACGCGCTCGCGGTCCCGGCGCTCGATGCGGATCGGCCCCCGCCGCGGCCGGGTGTCGATGACGTTGCGCAGGCTGATCTGCTCGCCGTCCGAGTTGCTCACGGTCAGGTCGAGGATGTCCTGCAGGCCCAGGAACTCCGAGTCCTTGACCTTGACTAGGATGCGGAACTCGCGCCCCGCCTCGCGAAAGTAGCTCGCTTGGGTCCCCGACAGGACGGTCTGGATGGACTGGCCGATCTCGCTGACCGAGAGCTTCATGTCGGCCGCGGCCTGCCGGTCGATGACCAGGAGCTCCTCGGGATTGCCGATCTCGCGGCTGAGCCGGGTGTCGGTGACGCCCTTGACCTTTTTGACGACCGCCTGGACCTGCCTGGCCAGGGCCTCAGCGGCATCTAGGTCGTAGCCGCGGATCTCGACCTGGAGCCGCTCCTGGCCGCCGCCGCCGCGCATGCCGAACATCATCTGGCCGCCGCTGGCCCGGGTCCTGACGACCGTGCCGGGGATGTTCGACAGCTTCTTGCGGAGGTCGACGGCGATCTCCTCGGTCGAGCGCGAGCGCTTGTCCCGCGGCACGAGCTTGAGGGTCATGTTGCCCGTGTTCGCGCCGCTGCGCCAGCCGCCGCCGCCGAAGCTGTCCTCGCGGGTGACGATCTCCGGGACGGCCGCCTTGACGATCTCCGTGGCCGTGGCGAACGTCTTGCCCATGACCTCGAGCCTCGTCCCGACCTCCATCTCGAGCGAGACCCGGACCTCGTTCTCGTCCGTCGCGGGCATGAACTCGGTCCCGACGAGCCGGATGAGGAAGAGGCAGCCGATGAGCAGGGCCCCGACGCTGCCCAGGACGAGCACGCGGTGGTCCAGGGCCTTGTGGAGCAGCCGTTTGTACCAGTTCTCGAGCCGGCGGAACCCGCACAGGAAGAAGTTGGCCATCCGCTCGAGGACTTTCTTAGAGTTGGGGTCGAACGGCTTGGCCACGCGGATGAGCCGGGCCGAGAGCATCGGGACCATGGTCAGGGCCACGAACAGCCCCATCAGGTTGGCGAAGCTGACGACGTAGGCCAGTTGCTTGAACATGACCCCCGACATGCCCCGCATGAAGATCATGGGCAGGAAGACGACGCAGGTCGTGATGGCCCCGACGGCGATCGGCGCGGCCACTTCGTTCGTCCCGTCGATCGAGGCCTTGAGGGGCGGGACACCGCCCTCCTCCATGCGATAGATGTTCTCCAGGACGACGATCGAGCTATCGATGAGCTGGCCGATGCCGAGGGCCAGGGCGCCCAGGGTCATCGTGTTCAGGGTGAAGCCGCCGAAATAGATCAGGGCGATGGTCCCGATGAGCGAGATGGGGATGGAGATGGCCACGACCATCGTGCTGCGGATGCTGACCAGGAAGACGAGCAAGGCCAGGATGGCCAGCACCGAACCCCACACGGCCGACGAGCCGACGTTGTTGATGGCCCGGCGGATGTATTCGGCGCTGTTCGACGTGGGCAGGATCTCGATCTGGGGGATGTCCCGCTGGATCTCCGCGATCTCCTTCAGGACGCGCTCGGCGACTTTGACCGTGTTCTCGCCCGACTGCTTGTAGACGGCCAGGCGCATGCCCTCCCGGTCGTTGATGCGGGCGACCCGGGTGATGCGCTGGAACGTGTCGTCGACGCTGGCGATCTCGCGGAGCTGGATGGGCACACCGTCCCGGACGGCGACGACCGTGTCCCGGAGCTGGTCGAGGTCGGTGAAGACGCCGGGAATGCGGAGAAGGATCTCGTAATTGCCCCGCTCGATGACCCCGGCCGGCATGTCGACGTTTTCCTGGCGGATCTTGCCGGTGATGACGTTGAGCGGCAGTCCCAGGGCCTTGAGCTTGAGCGGGTCGAGGTTGACCTGGATCTCCCGTTGGCGGCCGCCGAAGACGTCGACGGAGGCGACCCCGGCCACACGCTCGAGCCGGTAGGCGATCTGCTCGTCGATGATGCGCCGGGCCTGGACGGGATCGAGGTTGCTGAGGACCCCGAACTGCAGGATCGGTTGCTGGGCCGGGTCGAACTTGCGCAGGGTCGGCCGGTCGACCTCGTCGGGCAGGCGCCCGACGATGCGGTCGAGGCGCTCCCGGACGTCGTCGGCCGCGGCGTCGAGGTCGGTCCCCCAGGCGAACATGATCCGGACGGAGCTCGAGCCTTCCGACGAGGAGGAAAAGACCTCCTCGACCCCGGGCACGGCGCTCAGGGCTTCTTCGATCGGCCGGGTGATGATCTCCTCGATCTCCTCGGGCCCCGTGTTCGGGTAGGAGGCGTTGACGTTGAGCGTGGGGTAGACGACCTCGGGCATGAGGTCGACGGGCAGGCGGGTGAGCGAGACGAGGCCGATGATGATGATGACGAACGTCACCATCCAGGTGAAGATGGGCCGGCGGATGGAGAATTCCGAAAGCTTCATCGCTTGTCTCCGGGCGTTTTCTTGGAAGGCGGGGCGGCGGCCCCGGGCGCGTCCGCGGGCAGGAGGAGGGGCGTGCCGCTCTCGAGAAGATGGTGGCCGAGAGTGACGACGTATCCCGTGAGCCCGGCCGGCTCGACGATCTCGGCCCGGTCGCCCTCGACGACGCCGACCGTGACGGGTTGGAAGACGGCCTTCTTGTTCTCGAGATCGGCCAGGAACACGCCTTGCGCGGCGCCCCGGGTCACGACGGCGCTGGTGGGGACGACGGTCGCGTCCGTCCGGACGGCGAACTCGATCCGGGTAGCGACGAACATCCCGGGCTTGAGCGCCCCGTCGGCGTTATCGACGTCGACCTCGACCCGGGCCTCGCGGGAGGTCTCCTTGAGCAGGGGCGCGACCCGGGCCACCCGGCCCTCGAAATTCCGGCCGGGATAGGCGCCGCTCGTCAGGACGACGGATTGCTCGGGCTTCAGCCGGAAGTAGTCCTTCTCGGTGACGTGGATGACCGCGGTGATCGGCTGGAGCTCGATGACCGACAGAATGGCCGTATTCGACGAGAGCATGGCCCCGGAGTTGACGAAACGCTCCCCGACGAAGCGGGCGTCGCCGCCCGTCTCCCAGGCGGCGCGGATCCGGGTGTAGGACAGCCGGACCCGGGCCGTTTCCAAAGCGGCCTGCTGGTTGGCCAGCTGGGCCAGGGTGACCTTGGAGCGGGCGTCGCGCGTGGAGAAGGCCGACTGCGCGGCATCGAGCTCGGCGTCCGACAGGATGCCTCTCTGGTGAAGGGTCTTGGCCCGCTCGAGCTCCTTCTGGGCCAGCTCCTGGGCGGATTGGGCCTCTTCCAGGTTGGCCTTGGCGACGCCCAGGTCGGCCTCGGCCTGGATGACCTGCTGCTGGTACTCTTCGTCCTCGAGAAGGGCCACGAGCTGGCCGCGCGTGAGCCGGTCCCCGATGTCGACGTAGAGCGCCTTGATCCGGCCGGAGATCTTCGGGACGACGGTGAAATAGGACTTTGGGATCAGGTTCCCCGAGAAGGTGCCGACGTCCCGGATGCCGCCGCGCTCGACGGCCGCGATCTCGACGGCGACCGCGGCCCCACGCGG
>JBGSUG010000340.1:0-6439 GCA_041736225.1 Candidatus Aminicenantales bacterium
GGCGCACGCCGAGATCGTCGCGCTCCGCCGGGCGGCCCGCCGGTCCGCGAACTACCGCCTGCCGGATTGCGACCTGTTCGTGACGGTCGAGCCCTGCGCCATGTGTCTCGGCGCCGCCGTCCAGGCCCGGATACGCCGCCTCGTGTTCGGGGCCCTCGATCCCAAGGCCGGTGCGGTGTCCTCGACGATGGCGTTCCCGTTCGCGCGGCTCAACCACCGCCCCGATGTCGTCGGCGGCGTTCTCGCCGATGAATCGGCCGCGCTTCTCCGTGATTTCTTCCGGGCCCGTAGAAAGTCGCCGGGTTTTCGGTTATAATCGGGTCCGTTTTCGCGTTTCCAATTTGCGGAGAGGTGGCCGAGTGGTTGAAGGCGACGGTCTCGAAAACCGTTATCCTGAGCGATTGGGATCGCGGGTTCGAATCCCGCCCTCTCCGCCAATAACGTCCCGTCCATGAAAAAGGTCCCCCTCGTCGTCACCGGGTACGGCCATGTCGGCCGGGCTTTCGTCTCGCTCCTGAGGGAAAAATCCGACGACCTCGGGAAACGCTACGGTCTGAACCTCGAGATCCACGCGGTCGCCCGGGCGGAGGGCTGCTTCTTCAACGGAGAGGCCCTCGACGCCCGTCACCTCTCGCGCGGCGGCGAGCCCTGGACCGCGGGCAATCCCGCCTGGCGCGAAGGCCTGCGGGCGACGGACGTGATCGGGAAGATCGCCCGGGGAGGTTGTCTCGTCGAGTGCACCATCTCCAATCTGGAGACGGGGGAGCCCGGCCTGGCCTACATCTCGGCCGCCCTGCTCGGCGGCCGGCACGCGGTCGTCGCGAGCAAGGGCGCGCTGGTCGTGGGTCTCCCCGAGCTGCGGAAGCTCGCCGCGGAGAACGGGGTTTGCCTCAAGTTCAGCGGGGCCACCGCGGCCGCCCTGCCGACCGTCGACGTCGGCCTGTTCTCGCTGGCGGGCGCCCGCATCTCGGGCATCCAGGGCATCCTCAACGGGACGTCGAACTACATCCTGACCCGCATGGGTGAGGGCCTGGCCTACGGCGAGGCTCTTCGGGTGGCCCAGGACCAGGGCATCGCCGAGCCCGACCCAAGCCACGATGTCGGCGGCTGGGACACGGCCTGCAAGATCCTCCTGATCACCAACGCCTGCCTGGGGAGCGCCTATGTCCTGAAGGACGTCCAGGTCGCGGGCATCGCCGATCTCGAAGTCGAATTCGTCCGCCAGGCCCGGCGCGAGGACCGGTCGGTCAAGCTGCTGGCCACCGCGGCCCCGGGCCGGAGCGGCGAGCGCTGGAGCCTCGACGTACGCCCCTCTCTCGTCGACGCCTCCCACCCGCTCGCCGCCGTCAACGGCACCGAGAAGGGCATCAGCTTCCTCACCGATTCCATGGGCACCGTCACCGTGACCGGCGGCCGCTCCAATCCCCGCGGCGCCGCCGCCGCCCTCCTGAAAGACATCATCAACATCTACAGGCCTCCCGCCTGATCGCGTTGACCGGGAGGCGCTTTTCTGGTAAGGTTGGCCTATCCTGGCATGTGACAACGCCGGGATTTCGGGTACGGAGAGGTGTCCGAGCGGTTTAAGGAGCACGCTTGGAAAGCGTGTGTGCGCCGTAAGGTGTACCGCGGGTTCGAATCCCGCCCTCTCCGCCAATCATACGCTCGCCAAAAGGAGTCATGACATGGACAGCCAAGAACTCATCCGCATCGAAGACCTTTACGGGGCCCACAACTACCATCCCCTCGACGTCGTTATCGCCAAGGCCCAGGGCATCTGGATGTACGATGTCGAAGGGCACAAGTACCTGGACTGCCTGAGCGCCTATTCGGCGGTCAACCAGGGCCATCGCCACCCCCGGATCGTCAAGGCCCTCGTCTGCCAGTCCAAGACCCTGACGCTGACCTCGCGGGCCTTCCGCAACGACCAGTGGCCGATGCTGGCTAGAGAGGTCTGCGAGCTCTCGGGCTATTCCATGGTCCTGCCGATGAATTCAGGCGCCGAAGCCGTCGAGACGGCCGTCAAAACGGCCCGCAAGTGGGGCTATCAGAAGAAGGGCATCCCCCAGGACCAGGCCGAGATCATCGTCTGCGCGAACAACTTCCACGGCCGGACGGTCACCGTCATCAGCTTCTCGACCGAAGAGCACTACCGCCAGGATTTCGGCCCGTTCACGCCGGGCTTCACGGTCATCCCGTTCGGGGACGCCGAGGCGCTGGAGAAGGCCATCACGCCGAACACGGCGGCCTTCCTGGTCGAGCCCATCCAGGCCGAGGCCGGGATCCTCATCCCGCCCGACGGCTTCCTCAAGAAAGCGGCCGAGATCTGCCGGAGGAACAACGTTCTCTTCATCGCCGACGAGATCCAGACCGGCCTCGGACGGACAGGCAAGCTCTTCGCCTGCGAGTACGAGGGCGTCCGGCCCGACATGATCATCATCGGCAAGTCGCTCGGCGGCGGCTGCTATGCCGTATCCGCCGTCCTGGCCGACAAGGAGATCCTCGGTGTCTTCAAGCCCGGCGAACACGGATCGACCTTCGGGGGCAATCCTCTGGGCTGTGCCGTGGCCCGCGAAAGCCTCAGGGTCATCGTTGAGGAAAAGCTCGTCGAGAACGCCGCCGAGCGCGGCCGGTCCTTCATGGAAAAGCTGCGCAAAGTCCGCAGCCGGCACATCAAGGAGGTCCGCGGCCGGGGTCTGCTCATCGGCATCGAGCTCCATCCCGCGGCCGGCGGGGCGCGCCGTTTCTGCGAGGAGCTGATGAAGGAAGGCCTGCTCTGCAAGGAAACCCACGACAATGTCCTCCGTCTGGCGCCGCCCCTGACCATCAGGGAGAAGGACCTCAACTGGGCCATCAAGCGCATCAAGACCGTCTTCAAGAGACTGGCCTGAGCCGGACAGTCCGAGACTGTCCGATTTTTGGGACAGGCCGACCTCCGGCGGCCCCGTGTCCCCGGGAAAGGGGATTGGCATATCTCTTGCTTAGGTACGGTTTAGGAGGATGGAGATGAAAAAGACGCTCGGTTCCCTTGTCTTGATCGCATTCATCGGGCTTCTGGGCGCGGCCTGCGTCAGGTATGTCCCCTACGACGAATCCGGCCGCTACCCCGACGACTACCGCACCGACAGGGATTACAGCGGCTATTACGACCGTTACGACGATCTCGACAGCTCGTATTTCTACAGCCAGCTCGATCCCTACGGCATGTGGGTCTCCTACCAGCCCTACGGTTACGTCTGGATCCCCGGCAATGTCGGCTACACTTGGCGTCCGTACACCCGGGGCCACTGGGTCTGGTCCGACTACGGCTGGACCTGGGTATCGCTCGAGCGCTGGGGCTGGATCGCCTACCACTACGGGCGTTGGGGCTGGGACGGTCGCCTGGGCTGGTTCTGGGTCCCCGACGTCGTTTGGGGCCCCGCCTGGGTAGCCTGGAGATGGGGTGACGCGCACATCGGCTGGGCCCCGCTCCCGCCGGGCCCGGGCTTCGAGCACGGCCGGGGATTCGGCAGCCACCGCTGGGACATCCCCGAGCGTCACTGGAACTTCGTCAACGGCAGGTACTTCATGGACCGGAGCCTGGATCTCCGGGTCCTTCCGGTCGAGCGCAATCGGACCATCGTCAACATGACCGACCTCCGGATCAACATCGAATCGCGCGACCGGCGGGTCGTCAATGACGGCGTCGATCTCGACACGGTCCGCCGGATGACGCTCCGGGAGGTCGACCGGTACACTCTGAAGGACCCGAAGAGGACCGGAGAAGAGCGGGAGGAGGGCCGCGAGATCGTCCTGTCGCGGCCCGATTTCAAGAAAAACGAGACGGCCAAGCCCCGGGAGGTCCTCGATCCGGACAGGGCCGAGCGCCGGCTCGAGAGCGAACAGACCGGCCGGGTCTACCGCCGCGACGACCGCAACGAGCAGGACGTCGCGCGCGAGGACCACGATCAGGAGCGCTGGCTCATGCGGGACAGCCAGGAAACGGAGCTCAAAGAGGTCCGGCGCAAAGCCGAGGACGAAAAGGCGAAGGTCCAGAATCCCGTCGAAAAAAGGAAGGTCGACGAGCAGGCCTCGACCCGGATCGGCGAGCTGAAGAGGAAGCACGACCAGGAAAAGGCCGATCTCGAAAAACGGCAGAAGGAAGAGAAGGAAAAGGCCAAGAAAGTGCCCGTCCGGAAGAAGGTCGACAGGAACTAGGCCGGCCGCCGCGCCCGGACGGTCGCGGCCAGCGCAGTGATCAGGACGATCGTCCCTCCCGAGACCGTTCTCAGGGAGGGGCTTTCTTTGAGGAAGACCAGCGCGAGCAAGATGCCGTAGACGGGCTCAAGCGTGCTCAGCACGCTGGCCGTCCGGGCGCCGGCCCGCTTCATCCCCTCGATGAACAGGGTGTGGGCGAGCGCCGTGCAGAAGATCCCCAGAACGGCGATGAGGGCCCAGTCCCTTCCGGAGAGGGGGAGTCCGCCGCGGAGGACCGCCGGCAGGAGCACGAGGCCGGCGAAGAGGTCCTGATAGAAAACCACCTTCAGGCTCGGATGCCGGCCCGCCAGGTCACGGTTGAGCACGCTGAGGAGGGCGAACGTCAGACCGGCCCCGAGTCCCCAGAGGACGCCCCGGACGACGGAATCGGTCAGGTCGAAGCCCGGCACGATCAGGCCGATGCCGATGACGCAGAAGAACGCGTAGATCAGACTGGCCGGGTCCCAGCGCTCCCGCATCAGGAGCGGCTCCAGAAAAGCGGTGAACACGGGGAAGCTCGAGTAGGCCAGGAGCCCCACGGCGACCGAGGAGACCTGGACGGACTTGAAAAACATCGTCCAGTGGGCCGCCAGGATGAAGCCGCAGGCGAGGAACTGGACCAAGTCCCGGCCCGGCCCGAGCCGGAACGTCCGTTTGCCCGCCGCCATGACCGCGGCCAGAGTCAGGCCGGCGAAGACGACGCGCCCGAAGACGATCAGAACGGGAGCCAGGTCGAGCCATTTTCCGAACAGCCCGGGAAAGCCGAAGAGGAAGACCGCCAGGTGGATCTGGGCCAGACTGCGGTTGCGCGCGAGCACGGCCGCATTATATTCCTTTTCCTTGATATTTGGCCGGATTGTGTTAAGATAAGCTTTACTTTTTAGGGGAAACCGCGGTTTTCCCCGCGTCAACGGACGGCCGAAACCCAAATGTCCTACGAGATATTCGCCCGGAAATACAGGCCTTGGAAATTCGACGAGGTCGTCGGGCAGCTGTCCGTCGTCCGGACCATCCAGAACGCCATCGCTTCGGACCGCATCGCCCAGGCCTACCTGTTCTCGGGGGTGCGGGGCACGGGCAAGACCACGGTGGCCCGCATCCTGGCCAAGGCCCTGAACTGCGCCAACGGCCCGATCCCGAACCCCTGTCCTGACAAGGACCATCCCTGCCAGTTCTGTAAATCTATCCATGAGGGCAGCGCTATCGACGTCCTCGAGATCGACGGCGCATCCAACCGCCAGGTGGACGACGTGGACTCGATCCGTGAGATGGTCAAGTACAAGCCGGTCTACACGCGGACCAAGATCCTGATCATCGACGAAGTCCACATGCTCACGACGCACGCCTTCAACGCCCTGCTCAAGACCCTCGAGGAACCGCCGCCGAACACGGTCTTCATCTTCGCGACCACCGAGTTCAACAAGGTTCCGGCCACCATCGTCTCCCGCTGCCAGCATTTCGAATTCCGCAAGATCTCCCACAAGGACATCATCAACCACCTCATGGAGATCACGAAGAAGGAAGGGATCACCATCACCCCGTCCGGGCTGGCGATGATCGCCGAGGCCGCCGACGGGAGCATGCGGGACGCCCAGAGCCTTCTCGACCAGGCCGTGGCCTTCAGCGGGGAGAACGTCGGCGACGAAGACCTCAAGACGATCCTCGGGACGATCGGCACGGATGTGCTCCTCCGGTTCTCCGGCGCGGTTCTCGACGAGAAGCCGGGGGACATCTTCGCTTTGGTCGAAAGCGTCGTCGTCTCGGGTTACGACCTTCGCTTCGTCTTCGGCAAGCTCATCGAGCACTTCCGGGCCCTCCTCCTCGTCCGGACGGTCGAGAAACCCGGCGATCTCCTGCCCCTGAGCCCCGAAGGCCTCCGGGCCCTGAAGGACGAAGCGACCAAGGCCTCGCCGGAAGACCTTCTCCGCTACCTTCTCGCCCTCCAGCAGGCCGAATCCGGGCTGAAGTACTCGGCCATGCCGAGGATCTATGTCGAAGCGTTCCTCGTCAAGCTCTGCCATTTCCGGAAGATCGTCCCCATCCGGGAGCTCATCCGGGAGGTGGAAGCGTTCCGTCAGGACGGACCGACCGCGAGGCCCCCGTCCAGGCCGTCCGGTCCTCCTTCCGCAAGCGGCCATCCGGCCGGGGGTTCCGTCAAGCCCGTTCCCTCCGGCGCCGCGTCCCGCCCCGACGCTCAGGTCCCGTC
>JBGSUG010000368.1:0-1996 GCA_041736225.1 Candidatus Aminicenantales bacterium
CAGGTCGTTGAGGATGATGAGGGGGCCCGACCCGACCATGGTCAGGGTCCCGCCGAGGATGGCGGCGAACCCCAGGGGCATGAGCAGACGGGAGATGGGCAGGCGGGCGCGGTTGGAGATGCGCATGACGCCCGGCAGGAACAGGGCGGCCGCACCGATGTTCTGCATGAAGGCCGAGACCAGGCCGGCCGCGGAGGAGACGATGGCGGTGAGCTTGCGTTCGTTCGCCCCGGCCATCTTCATGACCGGGCGGATCATCCGGTTCATGACCCCGGAACGGTCGATGCCCGCGCCCATGATCATGACCGCGATCATCGAGACGACTGCGGTGCCGGCCAGCCCGGAGAAGGCCTGGGCCGGAGTCACCAGGCCCAGCCAGGCCAGGGCCAGCATGACCAGGACGGCGATGACGTCGACCCTGAAAACCTCGAAGACGAAGAGCAGAACGGTGGCCAGGAGGACGGCTAGGGTCAGAGCGATCTCGGCGGTCATGGGCCTCCTATCTCCAATCGGGCAGGCGGCCCGGCGTGTAGGGCGCGCCGACGGCGTCGAGCCGCTTCTCGATGGCCGCGACGTCCTCGGACAGGATCTTCTTGAGCTCCTCATAGACCGGCCGGAATTCCTCCTCGGCGATGGCGTACCCGTCGCGCTGCATCCTGGTCGGGGCCGAGGTCGAGCCGGCCGTGTCCCCGGCGACGCCGCCGATGCGGTTCGCGATCCCGGGGAATGTGTCCTTGTCGAGGCGCGAGAGGACCCTGTCGCCGAACATCCTGAGCTGCAGCGCTTCGAGCTTCGCTTCGAGGGCCTTGATGGAATCGAGGATGTCCTGATGAGGAACGGTGACGCTCTTGAGCGAGGCCCGGTAATGCTTGGTGAGCGTCCCGAGTTCGCGCAGGGTGCTCGAGGCGGCCGTGACGGAGTTATAGAGCCTGCGGACCTTCTTCTGGAAGGCCGCGAGCTCGGCCCGGTCCCCGGCCGGAAGCGAAACTGCGGCGAGCGCCTTGATCTCGAACTTTGCAGGGCCCGCGAGTTCCGTGACCTTGCCGTCGACGATGGCGGCCAGCGAGACCGCGTAGATCCCGGGGACAACGAAGGTGCCGGACGGGCCCGAAGACGCCGGCGACGCCTGCGCCGGATTGGTCGGCTCGAGCGCCGGGTACCGAAGGTCCCAAGTCGCCCGGTTGAGGCCCTTGTGGGCCGGCTCTCGGAGGATACGAATGACTTGGCCGTCCTCGTCGGCGACGGTGAAGAGCAGGACCGCGGGCTCCTGGTCCTGCTCGGCTTTCAGCTGTTCGCGGGTCGGGTAGGGGACGGGCTTGCCGGCCTTGACCAGCGCGGCCTCCTCCTCCTTCCTCTTGTCCTTGAGGGACTTCGGGGCGTCCTTGAGATTGTAGGTGAAGACGGCGGCGACCGGCGGGTTGGGGGCTGAGAAGTAGCTCTCGCCCTGGAAGCCCTTCTCGCGGGAGCCCAAGCCGCCCAGGGGCATCTTCTCGACGAACATCCAGGCGTCTTTGACCCGGAAAAGGTGCCCGTCCTTCACGAGGGTTTCGGGCTTGACATCGCGCAGGGGCGAATAGTCGTCGAGGATGTAGAAGCCGCGGCCGAAGGTGGCCAGGACGAGGTCGCTCTCGCGCTTCTGGATGTCGATGTCGCGGACGGCGACTGTCGGCAGGCCCGAGCCGAGCTTCTTCCAGTGTTTGCCGCCGTCGAGCGTGGCGAAGAGGCCGAACTCGGTCCCGGCGAAGAGCAGGTCGGGCCGGACGTGGTCTTCGGCCAGGGCGTAGACCGAGCCGCGCGCCGGCAGGTCCGAGGCGATCGAGGTCCAGGTCTTGCCCAGGTCCGTGCTCTTCAGGACGTAGGGCTTGAAGTCGCCCCGCTTGTGGTTGTTGAAGGCGGCGTAGACGGTCGCCCGGTCGTGGTGCGAGGCGACGATGTCGTTGACGTAGGTCAGGTCGGGCACGCCGGGGAACTTGTCGATCTTGCGCCAGGCCGCGCC
>JBGSUG010000401.1:0-3985 GCA_041736225.1 Candidatus Aminicenantales bacterium
TCGCCCTGCCCGGGGCGGGGGCCGTGCTCCGGGGATCTTTCGGCAAGCCAATGCACGGCGGCCGGACGCACAAGGAGGACGACCGGGCGGGCGCGTCCCTCGACGCGGACAGGCTCGAGTTCCCGCTCGTCGTCCGGAACCGCCGGCCGGGCGATCTCTACCGCCCGCTCGGCGCGCCGGGCCGGAAGAAGCTCAAGGAGATCCTCCGGGCCAAGGGTGTCCCGGCGGCGGACCGCGACCGCCTGCCGGTCGTCCTGTCGCAGGGCGGGATCGTCTGGTCGCCGGGCCTCCCGGTCGGCGAACGGTACAAGATCACCGCCGCGACGCGCGAAGTCTTCACGATCCGGTTGGTAAAGAGCCGGTCTCGCCGGGGCGGGGACGCCGGCCGCTAGCGCTTGTAGAGCGCGAGGTAGGCCCGGACGATCCGCTCGCCCCAGAGCAGGGCCACGAAGGCCGCGGGGGCGATGAACGTCCCGAAGGGCATGGCGAACTGGAAATCCTTGCCCCGGCGGCGGACGAGGTAGAGGCCGACGGCGGCGCCGGCGAACGAGGCCAGGATGAGGACGAGGAGCGTCCGCAGCGGGCCCAGGAAGGCCCCGACCATGAGCATCATGGTCACGTCGCCCATGCCCAATCCCTCCTTCTTCCGGACGAGGTAATAGGCCCCGTAGACGAGAAGGAGGAACCCGGACCCCAAAACGGCCCCGAGGAGCGCGCCGCGGAAGGTCAGATCGTCGCGGAAGAAGGCGTAGGCGAGGGCCAGGACCAGGCCGGGCATGGTGACCGCGTCCGGCAGGACCTGGTGGTAGTAGTCGATGAAGCCGAGCACGATGAGGGCGCTCGTGAAGAGGCAGCCGGCGAAGAACTCCGCCCCGAGCGCCCGCCCGGCGCCGAAGAAATAGACGAGGACGAAGCCGGCCGCGGTCAGGGCCTCGACGGCCGGGTAGACGGGTGAGATCTTCTTCCCGCACCAGCGGCAGCGGCCGCGGAGGAGGAGATAGGACAGGACCGGGACGTTGTCGTAGGGCTTGATCCGGCCGCCGCAGCCCGGGCACGACGAGGGGGGCTTGGACAGGTTGAGGCCGCGCGGCAGGCGGTAGATGACGACGTTGAAGAAGCTGCCGAGGACGAGCCCGGCCACGGCGACGAAGAAGACCGTCAGCGCTTCCATGGGCTGGTCACCGTGTTCACCTTTCCCGTCGCCGCATCGTAGAGGTAGTCGTTGCCGTCGAGGTCCTTGGGCAGCTCCGCGGCGAATCCCGTCCGGACGAGCGTCGCCAGGTCGGCCGGGAAGCGTCCGAAGCGGTCGCGGTATTTCGCCGCGGCGGCCTCGAGCGCCGTCCCGTCGATCGTCGCCTTGACGTTGTAAAGGTGGTTCGAGGCGATCCTCTTCGTCCTCTCGTCCGGGGCCCGCTTATAGATGTCAAGCCAGGTCTGCCAGGAGGTCTCGAGGTCGCCTTTCTTGAACATGGCGTTGGCACGCAGCCGCTCGACGAAGTCCGGGGCGCCGGGGATCTTCATGGTCTGTTCGAAGTACTTCTCGGCCAGGGGATAGTCCTTGACGGTCATCAGGGCGACGTGCCCGGCGTTGAACGGGTAGACCCACTGGTCGGGGTTGTTCGCGGCGCCCCGGTCGAGAATGGCGAACGCGGCCCTCAGGTCGCGGGCCTCCTGGACGGCGATGAGCGCTCCGACCTCGTAGGGGTCCTGGAAGCGCGGGTCGAGCTCGTTGATGATGGCGAAGATGTGGTCGAGGTGGTCGAAGCGGTCGTCGATCGCCGGCGTGCTGTAGTATTGGATGGCCCAGAGGTAGAGAAGGTCGGCGGCCAGGGCCCGGTAGCCGAAGGCCGCGTATTTCAGGAATTTGCCCGAAGGCACGTAGATGATGGACGCGCCGGGCTGCTTCCCGCGCACGATCCGGTCGGTCGCGTCCTTGAGGGCCATGAACGCCCCCGCCGCGGCCAGCAGGAAAACGGCGAGGAGGGTTGCCGCGGGGACTTTCCTCGCCGGGGATCGTGAGATCATGTCTGCCACCGTCGCCGGCCCCCGCTCAGATGAAATCCCGGCGCCGGAAGACGAGCACGGCCAGCCCGAGGATGAAGGCCGTGTAGCAGACGCCGTAGAGGAACGACGAGAGATAGATGCCCGCCGGGATGGGCAGGCCGTGGACGACCTCCGTCTTGAAGTTGAAGTTCTCGAGGTCCGGCAGGAAGGCGTAGAGGCCCCGGACCAGGGTCCGCCCCGCGCCCGGCCGCATCTTCCGGATGATGAGCTCGAGGCCCCAGGACAGGTGCCCGATGAGATAGAAGGCCAGGGTGAAGAGCGAGCTCAGGATGGGCGTCGAGAAGCAGGAGAAGAGGACCGCGACGGCGGTGATCAGGACGAGCTCGAGGAAGATGAAGCCGACGGCGACGAGGAGCGGTGTCTCGATCCGGAGCGTGTGGGCGTAGACGATAGCCAGGAAGATCAGGGTCATGGCCAGGGTCATGACGCAGAGGGTCAGGACGAGCCCGAGGAACTTGCCCAGGATGAACTCGGCCCGGTGGAGGGGTTTGGCGAGCAGGGTGAAGATCGTCTTCTTGTCGATCTCCTTGTAGACGAGCCCCGTTCCGATCAGGATGGCCATGAGGACGCCGAAGAGGGAGATCGAGGCCAGGCCGACGTCCTTGATGATCTTGATCCGGTCGCCGACCGTGAGGACGGCCAGGACGCGGGCGGCGACGATGCCGAGCGCGGCGAAGAAGAAGAGGAGGTAGAGGACCCGGTCGCGCTTGGCTTCCTTGAAGGTGATGCCGGCGATGGCCGCGATCTTCATGTCCGTGTCACCGTTTCGACGAAGATGTCCTCGAGCGTCTCGGTCCGGGGGCTGAGCGAGACGAGCCGGCCCCGGCGGTCGCGGACGAGGTCGAGGACCTCGTCGACCTTGGCCTCCTCGAACACCTTGAGCAGGACGCGGTCGCCCTGGACCGAGAGGCTCTCGCCGAGGCCCCCGAAGGCCTCCGCGGCGATGCCGGAGACCGTGACCTCGGTGAACAGGACCTTCTCGGAGACGAGGTCGCGCAGGGCTCCCTCCCGGACGATGCGGCCGCCGACGATGATGGCCACGCGGTCGCAGATCATCTCGATGTCCTGGAGGATGTGCGAGGTGAAGAAGACGGTCTTGCCCTCGTCCCTGAAGCGGACGATGATGTCGCGGATCTCCTTGCGGCCGAGGGGGTCCATGCCGCCCAGGGGCTCGTCTAGGATGACCAGCTTCGGGTCGTTGATGAGGGCCTGGGCCAGTCCGGCCCGCTGGAGCATGCCCCGGGAATATTTCCTGAGCGGCAGGTCGGCCGTCCGTTCGAGGCCCACGAGCTTGAGCAGCCGGGCGATGCGCTCCGCCTTGTCCCGGCGGGCCAGGCCGAAGAGGTCGGCGGTAAAGGCCAGGAACTCGCGGGCCGTCAGATAGTCGTAGAAATAGGGGTTCTCGGGCAGGAAGCCGAGGGTTTCGCGGGAGCGCGGCGAGAGGGAGGAGCGGCCGAAAATGTCGATGGTGCCGGCGTCCGGGCGGATGAGGCTGAGGAGGCACTTGATGGTCGTCGTCTTCCCGGCCCCGTTCGGACCCAGATAGCCGAAGATCTCGCCTTCACGGACGGAGAAGGTGATGCCTTTGAGGACCGGGCGGGTCTTGGGGATGAACCCGAGCCTGAATTTCTTCCGGAGATCCCGGATCCGGATCGCGTCTGCCATCGCCCCTATTCTATGGATGGGCGGCGGAATGTCAATCGCGCGGGCTCAGGCGACGCCCTTGATCCTGCGGGCGTTCTCCAGGAGCTTGTCCTGGGTGAAGACGTGCTCGCGGATCAGGGCCAGGTGGAGCCGGAGCTGGGCCCGGA
Organism: Candidatus Aminicenantales bacterium; assembly: GCA_041736225.1. Lineage (GTDB taxonomy): Bacteria > Acidobacteriota > Aminicenantia > Aminicenantales > Saccharicenantaceae > RBG-16-66-30. The sequence continues at coordinate 3,876 of JBGSUG010000401.1, forward strand.
CCTCGTCGGGGAGGCCGAGTCCGAGGAGCGCCTCGTAGCGGGTGGCGATCTCCCGCTCGAGCCCGGGCAGGGTCTCGAGGGCCGAGAGGCGGCCGGTGCCGGGGTAGGCG
>JBGSUG010000314.1:0-1512 GCA_041736225.1 Candidatus Aminicenantales bacterium
GCCGGCGACTGGCCTCGGGGCCGTCCTCCGCAAGGCGGCCCTGCCGGCGGGAGTCGTTCTCGTCGCCGCCTCCGTCGCCCTCGTCGCCTGGAAGCCCTGGGTCCGCCGTCCGGGACCGGGAGTCCTCCCCCCGACGCCGGCGCTGGCCGTCCTCGATTTCGAGAACGTCTCCGGCGATCCCGACCTCGAGAAATGGGCGACCGGGTTCCCGACCCTCCTCGCCACCGACCTCTCTCAGTCGAAGCGCTTCCGCACGGTCGGCGGGGACCTTGTCTTCGGAGCCCTCAAGAAGTTCGGCCTGACCGCGAGCAGCCGCTACTCCCGGGAGGAGCTGCGCCGCCTCGCCCGCGAGCTCAGGGCCGATTACCTCCTTTGCGGCAGCCTGATAAGGGCGGGCGGATCGATCGTCGTGACCACCTTCCTCCAGGACGCCCGGACCGGGGACACCGTCCGGACCGACCGGATCGAGTGCCCCGACGAGCAGGCCCTTCTCCGCGAGGCCGACGGACTCGTCCAGAAGGTCCGGTCCGGGCTCGCCCTGAAAGCGGCCGGGTCCGGGGAGGACATCGACTTCGACGTCGAAGACTTGACGACGACCTACGCCCTGGCCTACAGGTACTACGCCGAGGCTCTGCGCTACCACCGGACCGGCGACTACGGGCAGGGCCTCCTGATGCTCAAGAAGGCCGTCGAGCTCGACCCCGCGTTCGCCATGGCCTACCGGCTCATGTCCGTCTGCGCCCGGAACCTCGGCTACTCCGCCGAGGAGGCCGCCTACATGCGGACGGCCTTCGACCTGAGCGGCCGGCTCCCGGAGGATTCCCGGGAGCGCCACCTCATCCGGGGCGATTACTACAGCCTCGACGAATCGACCTTCCCCCTCGCTGTCGAGGCCTTCAAGATGGTTCTCGAGGACCATCCTGAAGACAGCGTCGCGAACAACAACCTGGCCATGCTCTATTACGACCTCGAGGACTTCGCGTCCGCCGCGCGGTTCGCCGGTGTCCCCATCCGCGGGGACACCGACAATCCTTTCCCCTACCACACGCGGGCCATTTCGCTGAACGCCCTGGGCCGTCCCGGCGAAGCCGTGCGGCTTCTGGAATCCTACCTCGAGAAGCGGCCGGCCAGCCGGTTGGTCTATGAGACCCTCGCCGAGGTCCTGATCGACTCCCGGGATTTTGCGGCCGCCGAGACCGCCCTCGCCCGGGCCGCCGCCGTCTTCCCCGATCCGTCCTGGTCCTATTACCGGGGCACGGTCCTCTTCAACACTCGCGGGGCCGCCGCGGCCGAGGAGGAGTACCGCAAGCTCTTCCTCATGGACGAAGCCCCTTGGCACCTGAAAGCCCATATCCAGCTGGGTTGCGTCGCCCTCGCGGAAGGGCGGTTTCGGGCTGCCGCCGAAGAATTCGGAAAGGGGGCCGACCTCGCGGAGACGACCGGCCAGCACGACTGGATATCGCACCTGCGGCGGAGCCGGGGCCTGGCGCTTCTCGGCGCCGGCGAACCCGC
>JBGSUG010000418.1:0-7674 GCA_041736225.1 Candidatus Aminicenantales bacterium
GGCGCGACCCGACGATCCGGACATCCTCGAGGCGGCCGCCGACCTGCTCATCGATCACGGCCACGGCCGCTCCGACGCGGCCCGCGCCATCGGCCTGCTCGAGCCGGCCGTGCAGCGTTACCCCTACCATTCCGGATTGAGGTTCTCACTGGCCAACGCCTACCACCGCGCCGGACGAGATGCCGAGGCCGAGGTCGTTCTGGCCGAGATCGCCCGGCGCCATCCCGACAACTCGGCGGCCGGGATCCGTCTCGCCATGATCATGAGCCGCCGGGGGGACGATCGGGGAGCGCTCGCATCGCTCGACCGGATGATGGCCGCCGAACCCCGGAATCCCGATCCGCTCGACGCCCGCGCGGAGATCCTCATCGACCGGGCCCGCTTCGACGAGGCGGTCCGGGACATCGAAGGGGGTCTGAGCCGGCTGCCTTCGGACGCCCGTTGGCGCGACCGGGCCGTCACCCTTCTGATCCAATGCGGGGCCGGCGACAAAGCGATCCAAGCCGCGCGGGCCGGCGTCGCGGCCGAACCCCGCAACGCGTTCCTCTGGGCCGTGCTCGGCCGGACCCTCTTCGGGATGCGCCAGTACGCCGAAGTCGGCGAGATCGAAAGCTGTTTCCGGAAAAGCCTCGCGCTCAACGGCTGCCTTTACGAGCCCGCCGACAGCCTGGCCAGGCTCCTGGCCGAACAGCGCCGGTTCGACGAGGCTTCGAAGCTCCTGCACGCCGTCGAGGCGCGGCTGCCGGACCCCTCTCCCGCCCGCGGCCGGCTCGCCTGGATCCGGCGCCAGAGCGGTCAAATGAACGAAGCCGTCGCCGATCTGGCGAATGTCCTCGAGGCCGCTCCCTGGTACGCCTGGGGCTGGAGCCTGCTGATGGATTGGCTCGAAGAGGACGCCGCCTGGGACCGGACGCGGCAGTTGCTCCAGAACATCCCGCCGCCGATGTTCACGAACACGGATTTCCGCCTGCGCCGCCTGTGGCTGCTCGAACGGGCCCAGGCCGATGTGACGCAGCTCGACGAGGAGTGGGCGCGGTTGCTCGGCGATTTCCCGGAGGATGTCTCGCTCCACACGTGCCGGTACGACGTTCTTGTCGCGGCCGGGCGATGGCAGGACGCCGCCGCCGTCATCGAGGCTATCGCGAAGGTCGAGCCCAACGAACCGGTCGTCCTGGCCCGCCGCTGCGAGGCGCTGGCGCGCGACGACGACAAAGGCCCGGCGCTCGAGATCGCCTCGCGCATCTGCTTCCCGCCGGCCGAGGAATCACCCTGGGCCTCGGATAAGGTCTGGGACGTCGCCCGGAAGCAGGGCTTCGCCGACGATCTGTCCCTCCGTTTCCGCGAGCGCCTGCGGGCCGGCCACAAGCCGGCCCTTCATTCCCTCTCGCGCCTGGCCGCTTACGTGATGAGGGATGAAGCAAAACTCCGCAATTGGCCGTTCCCCTCGAGACGGCGACCTCGCGGCGGCGCCATCGAATTGGCGGGCCTCGTCGACGACATCTCCCGGGCTCCCTGGGACGGCAGCGAGCACAGGGCGGTCTTCTACGAACGGCTTTCCGATCACGGCCATGCCCGCCTGGTCGCGGATCTTTCCGCCCGGATCGGTTCGGCGGCCGTCACCTCCGCGAACGAATGGGCCCAGATCGGCCGCGCCCTCATCGAACGGCATCGATACGCCGCCGCCCGTGAGTTTCTCGGCGCCTGGCGCGAGCGTCCCGGCGTCGGGATGTGGATGGTGGCCAATTACGTCATCTCTCTCTCGGGTATCCGCCGCGACCGGCTCCAGGAGCGATATAGCTCCGCCCGCGACGCTCTGGCCGGACTCCCTCACGACAACTGCGCCAATTATCTCGCGCACATTCAAGCCGAAGCGTGCGCGCGGCTCGGCCGGCCGGACCTGTTCCTCGAGACCTGTGCCTGCCAGGCCAGGTACTTCGATCGCGATCTCGAAGAGGGCGAATTCTTTTGGGGGAAGGACCGTCATCTGCTCACCGGCATCTCCAGGCTGGCAGATGAGCTTTCGCGGCATCGGGGGGGCTGGCGCGCACGCGTCGCGTTGTGGAAGTTCCGGATGCGGGGGGCGATCGCTCGGGGATTCGCCCGCGTGGCCCCGCCGTTACCCAAAGAGGGCCCAAAAACGAATCCGATGCTATTCCTCTATATCGCCACGTTCGGCCTATACATGCTCATGAAGGTTTGTTTTGATTCTGATTTTTCTCAGAGCGGCATCCAATGGGAGCAGGGCCTGCGCGTTGGTCAGTCTCTGCCGGTCTCTCCCTCATTCCAGACTTCGCCGGGGGGCCGGGAGCCGGCCCCATTCTCGCTGGCCGATCGGGACCTCGTCGCACGGGTACTCCAATGGACATCCGAAAAAGGGTTCTACGGCGCAACGGGAGAGATCGTCAACAGAGGCACGAAGGCGTTTCATTTCGTCATGGTCAGGGTCGAGTTCTGCGATCGGGCCGGCCGGGTCGTCGGCTCCCTGACGACCGAGGGCCGCAGAGACGAGGCAATACTGCCGGGCCGGACGATATCGTTCGCGGTCAAGGGCTACGGTAAGCTCGACTTCGCCACGGCCCGTGCCTCGGTAGCCTATGCGACGGAAGTGAAATAGCCGCGGGCGGATCGCCCGTCCGATTCGGGCCCGATCAATCTCCTTGACAGCTGAAAAATCGCGGCATAATACTTAAGCCGTGAGCGACAGGAGACCGCATGGCGGACGTATTTTTCATCCAGTCCAATGATCCCGCGGTCATCGCTGTCGCCCGATCGGCCGCCGGAGACCGCCTGCGCGAGCTGGCGCCGGAGAGCCTGATCGATCGGGCCGACGGACCCGGTTGGGCCTTGGTCACCTCGAGGAATCCCTACGTCCCCTATGCCGTTTCGAGAGACGCTCTGACAACAGCCGTCGTCATCGGCTCGACCTATGGCTCCGTGGGCCCGGAGATCTCCGACCTGCGGTCTCCGTCGTCGGCGACCCGGGTCCGCGCGATCCGGGATCATTGCCGTCTTTTGAATTTCGGCCTGGCGTTGAGCATCGCGGACGGCGAGGTCCTGGTCGCCGCCGATTGGCTGGGCTTGTATCCCGTCTATCACTACCGGGACGAGTCCGCGTTCGTCGTGACCTCCGTCCCCGGCCTGCTCCGCTGCCACGGGGATTTCCGTCCCGCCGTCGATCTCCCCGGGCTTGTGGGGATCCTCCTGCTGGCCCACAGCTGCCTCGGCCGGACGGTGTTCCAAGGCGTGTCCCGCCTGCCGTCGGGCCATTTTCTGCAATATCGGGATGGGAGCCGGATGACGACGGAGGCAGTGGGCCTCGGCGCCTGGCCTTCCGCTCCCCGGAATATTGACGAAGCCGTGGAGGCCATCGGCTCGGTGCTCGACCGGACGGTCGCGGCCGCGGCCCGTGAGGGCGTTCGGTCGGTCTATCTGTCGGGCGGCCTGGATTCGAGGACCGTCGCCGGATATCTCCGGCAACACGCCGACGGCGAACTGACGGCCGTCACGCTCGGCGACCGGGGGGACTTGGAGATGCGAGCGGCGGCCCGGATCGCGTCCGCCCTCGGAGCCGTCCACGAGAGAGTCCCCATCGACCGGAACGACCATCCGGGCTTCGCGCTGCGGACTCTCGACCGCGACGCGATGTCCGGCGGCCTCTACTCGCTCATGACCTGGTCTTTCGCGGCGACTCCCCGTCGACCCGTACTGACGGGTTTCCTGGGGGACTCGACGCTCGGCGTGAGCCAGGTCGACTGGGGGCGGGATCCGACGCTGGATAGGCACACGTTTCCCGCGATGTTCGCCAGCGTCAATGCCTGGGGACTCTCCCCGGGAGTCGTCCGGGAGCTCGTTCGCTCCGACGACATCGACGATATCGTTTTCGACGTCTGGCGGCGGCTCGGCGCCGAATACGATTCCTATCCGGGCCCGCCGTGGCAAAGATCCTGGTGGTTCGACCTGTTGCACCGGGAACGGTTCATCGTCGGCCAGGCGCCGAAGGTCATCGCAACCCGGTCCTGGCCGGTCCTGCCCTACGTCCACACGGACATCCTCCGGATCGTGCAGGCCTCGCTCCTCTCCTTCGTCACCGACCGGAAAGCGCAGACCGAACTGATCCTCCGCCGATTCCCCGGGCTGGCCCGCCTCCCCTTGGCCCGGCTGATCGACCGGCAGTTGGTGGATCTGGTTCCGCGCAAGGCCCGATTCTGGACTCCTTCTGTCGATCGCGTGAAAAGCACCCTGTCCTGGCATTGGCACGACAAATTCGACCGTAGGGAGCGGCGGGTCTTCCTGCGGGTGTTCGATTTCGACGGGCCCGGGTGGAGGGTTTTGCGGGACGAGGCGCGAGCCCGGGCCGACGATGCGGATGCCTGGCTCGACAGGGACATCGTCCTGCGCTTGATCCCGGGCGCATCGACGGACGCCCGGCTCGGACGTCCGATCGTCGAGGCGACAGGCCGAAAGGCCCTGCTCGGGGCCGTGCTCTGCTGCAGCCGGTATTTTTCGTAAGGGCCCCGGCGGCGGAGCGCCTTGACATCCGGAGAAAGCTCGGTTAGGATTTTTCATCCGGAGACGGATGCGCGTAACCAACTGGAACTTGCAGGTGCAGGCCGGCACCGCGGAAGTCTCCGCGGACGTGGACGGCTATCGCATCTGGTACCGGGTGCCGGAAACGTATCCGGTTTCGCGGGCGGGCGATCCGTTCCTCGCGTCGGCGCTCCTGCCGGCGATGCTCAAGGGGGAAGCGCTCGAGATCGACCCCAGCCTGCCGGTTTCGCCGAAGCTCCTGAACAATCTCTCCGTCGTCCAGGATATCCACCACTGCTGGAACCCTGCGTTGAAGAAGGTCGCCATCCGGGCCACGGCGGCGCCCGCCGAGTCCCTGACGAGCGGCGCGATCTCGTTCTTCTCGGGCGGAGTCGACAGCCATTACACGTTCCTGAAGCGGCAGGCGGACATCAGCCACGTCGTCTTCCTGCACGGATTCGATTTCTTCCGGCCGGGCGACGATTACCGCACGGCCGTAGCGCGGAACGCGGCGTTCGTCGCCGGATTCGGCAAGACCCTGATCCCCGTCGAAACGAACCACTACATCTTCGATTATCATCTCCAGCTCAGCCGCATCCTCACCCAGGGGAGCACCCTGGCCAGCGTGGCCCTGCTTCTGGGGTTCCCCCGGGCCTACGTGCCGGCTTCCATGTCCTATAACCAGCTCCATCCGACCGCCGCCCACCCGCTCCTGGACCCGCTCTACGGAAACGAGGGCGTGGAGATCATCCATGACGGCGGCGAGGCGGGGAGGCCCGAAAAGCTCGAGAAAGTCGCGGCTTGTGAATCGGCGCTGGCGAATCTGGTCGTCTGCCTCGACGAAATGAACTCCAACTGCGGCCGGTGCATGAAATGCCTGAGAACGATGGTCGGCCTGGAGAGCCTGGGGGTGAAGGGGGCTCTTTTTCCGGTCTTGCCTCCGGCCAGGACCCTGAGACGCCGGTACCATGAAGTCCATCAATATTACCTGAAGGAAAATCTCGATACGGCTCTCCGGAACGGCCGGGCCGAGCTGGCCGGCACCCTGAAGACGCTTCAGCGAAGATACGAACGGAAGCGACTGCTCAAGGACGCCGACCGTATCCTTTTGGGAGGCCTCATCAAGCGGGCCTGCCGGAGGATCCGGAAAGAACCCGTTCGCCTGGTCGACTGGGTCAATGCGGTCCCCCCCAAGGATTGATCCCTTGGCGGGCCCTCAGCGGTCTTCTTCGGCTTTCTCCAGAACCTCGACGGCCCGGGCCGGGTTCCCGCCGATCAGGCAGTTGGCAGGCATCGAGCGCTGGACGACCGATCCCGCGGAGACGACGCTCCCGGCCCCGATCGTGACGCCCGCGGTGATCGTGACCCGGGCGCAGATCCAACAGCCGTCCTCGATGCGGATCCTCTTGGACACGACGTCGCCCAGTCTCTGGCGCTGGTGTCCGATCTCGTGGCTCCCCGCCATGAGCAGGGCCTGGGGGCCGAATTTCACGTTGTCGCCGATGCTCAGCCCGTCGCCCGCGTCGAAATAGGATTGCCTGTTCAGGGCGACATCGTTCCCGAGCTCGATCCTCCGGTGCCCTTCGAAATAGATGTTTTTTCTTATCTCGCAGCCGGTCCCGCACTTCATCCCCAGTATCCCGGCGAGAAAGGGACGGACGCGGGTATTGACCAGCTTGTTATCGGGCAGAAGATTCATGAGGAAATTGAACAGGACGTCGTCGACATCGAGTCCCAAAGCCATGGTCCGTTCCTCGCAGATTTCTTACGTATGAAAGTGCCAGGCCCCATTCTCGGCCGCCTGCCCGAAAGGGGCAATCACCCCCGAGGGTCATTCCGCGGGTGATTTCTTGCCCTCTGTCCCGCCGGGGCCCGGCGCGCTTGTCGTTTTACGGGTTTTCCGGGAACGCAGGGAATCTTGACAAGAGGGACTTGAAAGCAGTATCAGTTAGACCATGTTCCACTGATGGGGGGGAGCGCTCCGGCTGTTCCTTCATTTCGATAGAGGAGGTCGAAGGCCATGGAAGAGAAGGATCTACTCGAGATCGAATCCGAAGCCGCCGCCGAGAAGGGGGCGTATGAGCCGCCCGAGGCGAACGTCGTCCGCGTCGAGGTCCAGGAGAGAGTGGGCGGCTGCAACTTCTCCACGATCCAGGTCTGCGGACTTACGGAATAAGCGGGGTCCATCCGCAGGCTTCGCTTCGGCCCGGGCGTCCGGCCGTCTTACCATCCTCCATGAAACGAAGCCAGGATTTCCGGTTGCGGCGCGTCGGGGGCCAGGACCTGCTCGTGCCGCTCGGCGCGAAGGTCGGGGACCTGAACGCTCTGATCACGCTCAATCCCACGGGGCGTTTCGTCTGGGAGCTTCTCGCCGAAGACCGTTCGACAGAGGACTTGGCCGTCGCGGTCTCGAAGCGGTTCGAGATCGGCCTGGCCAGGGCCCGGACAGACGTTCAGGCCTTCCTGGAACAGCTGGATCAGCCGGCCGGGGCCGCTTTCGGGGCCGCGCCGGCGACGGCCCCGGACTATGGGACGCTGGTGAGAGGGTTGCTTGGGCATGCCGCCGGGAGCCGCCAGCCCGCCCACGGGACCTTCGAGCTGACCCGCCGCTGCAACCTGTCCTGCCGCATGTGCTATGTCCGGCAGGACGCGCACGACGTCATGGGGGCCGGCGCCGAGCTGCCGGCTTCCGCTTGGCTGGACCTGGCCCGCCGGGCGGCGGACGAGGGCATGGTGTTCCTGCTCCTCACCGGCGGAGAGATCTTCCTGCGCCGCGATTTCTTCGAGATCTACGAGCCGCTCACGCGGCTTGGCCTGGTCCTCGCCCTCTATAGCAACGGCACCCTGATCACTCCTGACGCGGCGAACCGATTGGCTCAAGCGCCGCCGAGCCGGGTCGAGATCACCGTCTACGGCGCGACTTCGGCCACCGCGGAGGCCATAACCGGCATCGCGGGAAGCTTCGCCGCTTGCACAGCCGGCATCGAAGCCCTGGTGTCCCGCGGCATCGCCGTCGGACTGAAGTCCACCCTGACCCGGCGAAATGCGGGCGAATTGGACGCGATGCGCCGGATGGCCCGCGACTGGGGTGTGCCCTTCTCCGCGAGCTGGCTCCTTTCCCGGCGTCCCGACGGGAGCGCCTCAGAT
>JBGSUG010000008.1:0-6200 GCA_041736225.1 Candidatus Aminicenantales bacterium
GCCGAACGGCGCAGCCGGGCCCCCGCCCGCGGCGAACGGCACGGGCCCGTTCCCGGGGCCGAGTGAACGCCGGCGGCCGGGACAGGGGCCTTGGCATTCTTGCGTTTGACGGGCCGGGCCATGGCGCTCATGATGTCTCGCTCGGCCAGGGATTATACCACGCCGGACGTCATTCCAGGACAAAGGCCATCGAGGCGAAGTCCAGCGTCATCCGGGAGCACAGGGATAGGATGTCGACGCCGATCGTCCCGTCGAAGTAGCGGGAATCGGCGTGGGTCTCCGCGGTTTGGACCATGATGCGACGGAGCGCAAAGTCCTTGCCGCCGGCTCGAAAGGCGAACTCGTCGAGGAGACGGACGGGGACCCTGCGCGATGAGCCGATGCCCCCGACCGTGGATTCCCGCACCCGCGCGCGGCTGTTGATCTCGCCCCGGAAGCGCCGGTAGTACGGGGGGAAGAGAGAGGTCGTGGCCGCTCCGGTGTCGACACAAAGGCGCAGGCGGACGCCGCGGTGCACGGCTTCGACGACCGGCATGAGGCCCGACAGGCACATGTTCCGCCCGGGGCGCGAGGCAGGACGGGCCGGAACGATCAGGTCGCCGCCCCGGGTCTCGGTGACTTCCTTGAGCGCCTCGAGGACCGGCATACCGAGCAGTCCCTTCCGGCCGGCGCCAGGGCGCTCCGTTCCGTCGGGGAAGAGCTCGTCCGGCAGGACGAGCACGAGAACGTTCCCGAGACGGACGGAGCCCCAGCCCATCTCCGGCACGAGCCCGATCCGGCCCTCGACCGGGTACCCCGATCCCGTCTGAACCCGCACGGGCGGACCGAAGCTCTCGATCCCCAGCTCGGCGGCGGCTGAGGCATAAAGGATGCATACGTTGGAGCCGGTGTCGTACCCGAAGAGGACGGTTCGGCCGGTGACGCGAACGGGAAACCGGCGTTCCGTCATCCGCACCGTCGTGTTGGCCGCGATCTCAACCGTCTGGCCGGGGACGCCGGCCAGGGCCGACCACAATTCGACGTGGTTCTCGAGATTGGTCCGCTCCTCGCGATCGAGGACGGGACCGAAGCGGAGCAGTGCCTGCCGATAGGCCTCGGCGGCATCCCCATAGCGGCCCAGCCGGCGGTAGGCGTCGGCGATAAGGACCCAGGCTTCTTTCATCAGCATGCGCGGCGGTCCGGACCGGCCCGCATTGAGGTAACCCTTCAAACGGCGGACGGCCGGCTCCAGGCGGTTGAAGACCTGGTCCACCGCACCGCGGAAGAACTCCAGGTCGGGAGCAGGATCCGCTTCGAGATCCGCCAAGCCATCTCGCAGCTCGAAATAGCGGCATTCCTCGTATAGGCAGGCCAGCCGCCCAATGGGGTCTCTCGCCGCTCGGCGGGCCGGAAACAGCGGCCAGAGGCCCAAGCAGATGGCCAAGGCGAGTAAGATCAGAAGCGTCCGGATTCTCATCGCCGCAATCTGCCGCTTTCAGAACCGCGTGATATCCCTTGATGCAGCAAGGTTCGGGCCAACCGGGGGGGCGGATCTTCAGGCGAGACCGCGCCATCCCATGAGGCTGCCGCGCCCCCGCCGTAAAATGATTTTACGTGACCTGTTCAACCCCTCGTCCCGTTTGTTCCATAATCGGCAGTAGGATCCCCAGGGAAGGCCAGCGGAGGGTGATGCCTATGCAGCGGTCGGGTCGGCCGCTCTCGGGCCCGAGGCTCAATCCTCGGAGAGGCCGACCAGCTTGTCCTGGACGCGGTAGAGCTCGTCCTGGGCTTCCCTGAGGAGCTTGGCCTTGAAGGCGAGGGTGTCGATGGCCTTGGTCTCGTTCATCGTCCTCTTGAGGCGGTCGATGCGGACGAGGATCTCGGCCTCCCGTTTCTTGAGCCGGGCGATGTCTTCGTCGGTCAGGCGTTCTCTGTCCATGGCTTCGCTTTCCGAAAGTCCATTGTAAGCCGAACGGCCTCGCCGGGCAAGCCCCGGTTTGACCCTCTCCCGGGGTTGTGCCATCATAGGATTTCGAGGCTCGCATGAACGCGCGACACAGGACCGCAACAACGCTGCTGGCCCTCTTCCTGGCCGCGGCCTTACCGGTCGTGGCCTGCGCTGCGGCGACCGCGCCCGCCAGGACCGACGCCGCCGCCGGTCCCCAGAAGAAGAAAAAATCCTCGGACGAAAAAAATCCCCAGTACCAGTACGAGATGGGCGCCATCGCCCTGCGCTACGGGCTCACCGACGAAGCCGTGCGCTACGGCCAGCTGGCCGTCTCCCTCGATCCGGACCACCTGGACGGCTGGAGGCTGCTGGGGCTGGCGTATTACACCAAGGGCGAATTCGTCCTCGCCGCGGACGCCTACGAAAAGGCGGCCGCGATCAAGCCCGGCGACGGCGAGATCCAGAGGAATCTCGGCCTGGCCCTGGCCGAGATCGGCGAGGCGGGACGGGCGGAAGAGGCGCTGAAGAAGGCTTTCGCCGCGGACGGCAACGCCGAAACCGCCTTCTTCCTGGGCAAGCTCTATTACGGCGCCGGGCGCAACGAAGAAGCCCTGGAGTATGCCCTTCAATCCATCCGGAAGGACGGGAAGAGCCCCAAGGCCTACAACCTCAAGGGGGTCGTCCTCAATCAGCTGGGACGTCACGCCGAAGCTGCGGGGAGCTTCCAGGCCGGGCTCGTCCTCGCCCCCGAAGACATCGGGCTCCAGGTCAACCTGGGCATCGCCTACATCAACAGCAACGAGCCGGCCAAAGCCAAGCCCATCCTCGAAGCGGTCCTGCCCAAGATCACGGACGCGGTCCTGAAGAAGCGGATCGAGGAGTACATCGGGTCCATCAAGTACGGTCCGAAGTAGCCCTGGACGCCGCGGCAGCGCGTGCAAGCGGGGGCCCCGAAGTGCTATGATAAAGGCATGAACTGGGTCACCGTCCACAGATCCAACGGCGTTACGGAGGCGGAGATCCTCAAGAACATGCTCGAGTCCTTCGGCATCCCCGCAAGGGTCAGCGCCGAAGCCGTCGGCAAGGTTCTCGGGATGACCGTCGACGGGATGGGCATCGCGTCCCTTCTCGTCCCCGCGGACCGGGCCACGGAAGCCCAGGACATCCTGGCTGAGCACTTCACCGCCGAGGCCTGAGGGGACCGCCGCCGCGTACCGCCGCGCAGGGGAACGTTCCCCTGCTACGGTTGGAGTCTGCTAAAAGTAGGCTTGACCCCATCTCATTTGAAGACCTCTCGGCGGAGGGAGGCCAGGGCGATGCGCGACTCGACCGGATTGACGCCGATGCCCGGCCCGTCCGGGACGCGGATCGTCCCCGGCCCGCTGAGCCCGATCGCCGGGTCGATCAAGTCCTCCCTGTAGTACCGGCTGCTGGCGCTGAGGTCGTTGGGGTACCTGAAGTTGGGCAGCGCGGCGATGTGGAGATTGTGGGCCCGGCCGATGCCGCACTCGAGCATGCCCCCGCACCAGACCGGCACGCCGGCCGCCTCGCAGAGATCGTGGATCCGGCGCGCCTCGACGACGCCGCCGACGCGCCCGACCTTGATGTTGACCACCTTGCAGCTGCCCATCTCCAGGGCCGCCCGGGTCGTGTCGGCGGACAGGACGCTCTCGTCGAGGCAGAGCGGGGTCTTCATCTCCCGCTGGAGCTTGGCGTGCTCCCACAGGTCGTAAGGTGCGAACGGCTGTTCGACCATGAGCATGTCGAAGGCGTCGAGCGCCTTGAGCGTCTCCGTGTCCTTGGGGCTGTACGCGCCGTTGGCGTCGGCCTGGAGCATGATGTCGGGATACTTCTCGCGGACGGCGGCGCAGGCCGCGACGTCCCAGCCGGGCTTGATCTTGATCTTGATCCGCTTGTAGCCCTGATCCAGATAGTCGCCGATCCGGGCGACGAGGTCCGGCAGGGAGTCCTCGATGCCGCAGCTGACGCCGGCCTCGATCTCGGTCCGGACGCCGCCGTAGAGCTTGTGGAGCGGGACGCCCGCCTTCTTGGCCTTGAGGTCCCAGAGCGCGAGCTCGATCCCGGCCTTGGCCATCCGGTTGCCCCGGAAGGCGGCCGCCTCGCGGGCGAAGTCCTCGGGCTCGACGATGCCCTTACGGAAAACGAGGGGGATGAGGAACTGCTTCATGACATACCAGGCCGTCTCGGCCGTCTCCTCGCTGTAGAGGGGCGCATCCTCGGCGACGCACTCTCCCCAGCCGCAGACCCCGTCCTCGCAGACTTTGATCAGGCTGAAGGTCCGGCCGTACGAGCGCTCGAGGCTCGTCTCGAAGAAGTGGACGAAAGGCAGCTTGACGAGGTCGATCTCGATCCGTTCGATGGCCATGGGCGGTCCTCCGCGTTCCCGAATCCCGCCTAACATAGTCCAGGTCGCCCCCTAGTTCAAGGCGGAAGGACCGGAAGATTTTTTTCGGGACCCCTTGACACGCGGCGAATCCGTGTTATTATACAAACTAGTTTGTAACACAAACCATAAAGGAGCAAGCGCATGGTCGACATCGAAAAGATCGAGAAACGGACGGTCCGGAGCTTCTACGAAGACGGCCTCTTCGAGATCGCCCTAGGCCTCGTCTTCCTCCTCCTCGGAGGCTATTTCTTTCTCCAGGCCGTCGTCCCGGAAGACTCGGCCTTCGGCTCGGTCCTGAGCGTGCTGTTCATCTTCGTCATCTTCTTCGCTGTCTTCTTCGTCAACCGCCTTCTCCGCTTCCTCAAGCGCCGCATCACCTACCCGCGGACCGGCTATGTGGCCTTCAAGAAGAAGGAGCCGAGCCCCAAGCGCCGGGTCGCGGCGGCGGTCACCGGCGGCTTGATGGGAGCATCCCTGGCCGCCCTCTACGGCCTTTCGCCCTCCGTCCGGACCCTCCTCCCCGCCCTGAACGGCATCCTGCTCGCCGTCGTCGTGCTCCTCATCGCCAACAAGATCGGTCTCATCCGCTATTTCGTACTGGCCGCCGTCTCGGTCGTCATCGGCTTCGCCGTCACGGCGGCGGGGATCGGTGATATCAAGGGGATCAGCCTCTATTCCGGCCTCTTCGGCGCGGCCGTGACCGTTTCCGGTCTGGCCGCTCTCTTCGTCTACCTCAAACGCTCGCCCCGGCCCGCCGCCGAAGGCCCGGAGGGTCCCGATGCCCACTGACGTCCGCCTCCTCGCCGCCATCGACAAGGTCATCCACGAGCCGGCCCGGCTCGGCCTGACGGCCATCCTCTCGGTCGTCGAAAGTGCCGATTTTCTCTACCTCCAGCGCGAGACCGGCCTGACCAAGGGCAACCTGTCGTCCCATCTGGCCAAGCTCGAGGAGGCCGGCTACGTGGCCATCGAGAAGACCTACCGCGGCCGCGTGCCCCTGACCCTCGTCCGACTGACCGACGCGGGCGCCTCGGCCTACAAGGCCTACCGGGCCCGCTTCAAGAAATTCCTGGAGAGATCCTAGAGGCTCAGGCGAGCTTGATCCCTTTGCGGTGGGCGCGGAACTCGTAGACGCCGATGATCCGCCGGGCCATGGCCTCGGCCGAGTACTTTTCGAGCACGGCCTCCCGGCCGCCGGCCGCCAGCCGCGCGGCCAGGTTCTTGTCGAAGTGGATCTTGACGATGGCGTCGGCCAGGGCCCTGGTGTTGCGGGCCGGGACGAGGAGGCCGGACTCGCGGTGGGTGATGAGGTCCCGCGACGTCCCGACGTCGGCCGCGGCGACGGGGAGGCCCGCGGCCATGGCCTCGATGAGAAAGCCCTGGAGCCCGTCGAGGTGCGAGAAGACGATGAACATGTCGAGCGAGGCCAGGATCTTCGGCGCGTTCTTCCAGACGCCGAGGAAGTAATGACTACCCTCGGCGGGCGGGGCCGGCTCGGGCGCGTCCGGCTCGTCCTGGCCGAGGCGGAGCGAGCCCTGGCCGAGGACGACGACCTTCACTTTCTTCGATTGGGCGCGGGCAAGGGCCGCCGCCTCGAGGAGCGACCGGAGCCCGCGCTCGTCCTCCAGGGGCAGGACGGCGCCGACCAGGAAGTCGTCCGGGCCGAAGCCGAGCTCGCGGCGGACGAAATCTCCGCGCGGCTCCGACGTGAAGCGGGAGAAATCGAGGCCCGGCGGCACGACCTCGATCCTATCCTGGGCGATGCCGCCGCGGGCCAGGATGGACCGGACGCCGTCCGATCCTGCGATGACCGCATCGATCGACGCGAGCGGCAGCTTGCCTTCGAGCGGCGACGAGTCGGCCGGC
>JBGSUG010000044.1:0-2039 GCA_041736225.1 Candidatus Aminicenantales bacterium
AAGGGCCTGCTCGACGGCATCTCCGTCGACGGGGCCTCGGGCGCCGAGAACATGTTCTACGTCGACGGGACCGACACGTCGAGCCTGACCAAGGGGACGAAGAGCCAGGAGGTCAGCTTCGACTTCGCCGAGGAGGTCCAGTTCAAGGCCTCCGGCTACAACGCCGAGTACGGCGGCTCCGTCGGCGGCGTCGTCAACGTCATCACGCGCTCCGGCGGCAACGCCTTCCACGGCGAGCTCGTCGGCTACTATTCGGGCACCGACCTCGAGGGCGGTCAGCGGGACAAGCTGGACTTCGACTTCGACGACGACACCAAGGCCCGCTACTACAGCTACGACGAATACGTCGGACGGGACAAGGGCCGGACCTACGAATTCGGCCTCCTGCTCGGCGGGTACCTCGTCAAGGACAAGGTCTGGTTCTTCGGCGCCCTCACCCCGCGCCTCTTCAACCGGACCCGGACCATGGACCTGGCCATCCAGGGCCTCGAAGGCACGAACGTCTGGGACCGGAGCGAGACGAGCTGGAACGCCTCCTTTAAAATGACCGCCCAGCCGTCCCGGAACGTCCGGGCCGGGGCCAGCTTCGTCATGAACCGCTTCAACTTCGCCGGAGGCGGGGCCCGGGAAGAATCCGCCAACGAGATCTACGCCGCGACGTGCAGCCCCACCGCCGATTACGACCTCTTCGGCTTCACCTACCCGAATTGGTCCGTCAGCGCCTACACCGACGTGACGCTCAGCAACAACGCCCTGCTCAGCTTCCGCGGCGGCTACTTCTATTCCAACCGCAACGACCCCGTCTCGCCCCTGCCCGATTCGCCCTACTACGCGTTCCGGCTGGAGCAGCCCGGCGGCTACGCCCGGGTGACGAACTCGATGTTCCCCGAGATCCCGGCCGAGTACGTGCATCCGATCGGCTGGCAGACCTTTCCCCGGGACAAGGTCCTCGGCCTCGAAAGAGAGATTCGGACCCGGTTGAGCTTCAACTCCGACTTCACCTACTACCTCAACCTGGCCGGCGAGCACGCCTTCAAGGCCGGCCTCCAGTTCATGCGCCGGGCCGAGGACGTCCAGGAGCCGGGCCAGCTGCCCGTCGTCTACCTGGGCTGGGACCGGGACCTCATCGCCTACGGCACCAACTACGGCCGCGGCGCCTACGGCTACTACGCCGTCCGCGGCAACAGCGACTCCGGCGTCTACGGGAGCAGCTGGAAGGTCAACATGGACAGCTGGTCCCTCTACCTGCAGGACAGCTGGACGATCGCCCGCCGCCTGACCCTCAACCTGGGCCTCCGGGCCGAATCCGAATATCTGCCGAGCTACACGACCGACCCGCTCTTCGCCGACATCAAAAAGCCGATCAACTTCCCGTTCTCGAAGAAGCTCGCGCCGCGGCTGGGCTTCGTCTACGACATCCTCGGCGACTCCAGCTTCAAGGTCTTCGGCAGCTTCGGCATCTTCCACGACGTCATGAAGCTCGACATGGGCGCCAACGCCCTGGGCGGCTTCAAGTGGAAGAGCGCCTACTACACGCTCGACGACTGGGATTTCACCAAGATCGGCATCGACGACTATTACCCGGGGACCCTCCTCTGGACCTGCGACTTCAGGCCGCCCGTGTTCGAGTCCATCGATCCCGACATCAAGCCGTTCACGCAGCAGGAGATCTCCCTGGGGCTCGAGAAAAAGCTCGCAGAGGACATGTCCCTGTCCCTCCGCCTGGTCAATAAGAAGGTCCTCTATGCCATCGAGGATTGCGGCGTGCCCATCGAGGAGTACTATTACAGCAATCCCGGCAGCGCCTTTATGGCCGCCATCTACGAGGAGCGCCGCCAGAACGGGTCCTTCCTGCCCGGCACGCCCGATATGCCCAAGGCCAAGCGCGACTACTCCGCCATGAACCTGTCGCTCGACAAGCGCTTCAGCCACAGCTGGCAGGCCGGCCTGTCCTACACGCTCAGCCGCCTGGAGGGAAATTACAGCGGCCTGGCCAGCTCCGACGAGGATGGCCGCAACAGCCCCAACGGCGAGCGCTT
>JBGSUG010000322.1:0-4538 GCA_041736225.1 Candidatus Aminicenantales bacterium
CGCCCGCGGCCCGGCCCGCTTCGAGCGACCGGCCCAGGCGCATGCCGGCGGCCCCTGCCGGGGTCAGGACGGCGGCCTTGACGTAGTCTTCATAGGCTTGGCCGGTCACCTTCTCGACGATCCGTCCGAGCAGGCAATAGCCGAAATTCGAATAGGCGTACTTCGTCGCCGGATCGAGATCGAGGGGCTGTCCGGCCATGTATCGGACGATGGCCGCGGCGTCGGCGGGCGGATCCACGCCGAGGGCGGCGGCGATCTCCCGGGACCGGAACATGGGATCGAAGCTCACGGCCCGGTCCCAGCCCCCCGAATGCCGGAGCAGGTCGAGGATCGTGACGGAGGCGAGCCGGGGATCGGGCGTCGATCCTTCCGGCGGTACGATGTCGTCGAGGACGTCGAAGACGCGGGCCCCGAGGTCGACAAGGCCGGCCTCGCGAAGCTTGAGGACGGCCGCGGCGGTGACCGGCTTCGACAGGCTGGCGATGCGAAAGAGCGATCCGTCGGTCACGGGTGAAGAGGCGGCCTTGTCGGCCGTCCCATAGGCCGCGGTCAGGACGGGCACGCCGTTGCGGGCAAGGGCGACCGCGCCGCCGGGGATATTCCACTTCGTCATCAGGGCGGTTATGACGTGCTCGAAGCTCTGCTCCGCGGTGACGCCGGTGTCATCGGGTGGATTCGAGGATTGGCAGCTCTGACAGGAAGCGAAGACGGCAATGAGCGCGAGGACGAGGACGGAATGGCCTATCGAAGAACTTTTCATGGAAAACTCCGCGCGTATTTATGCACCACGCCCGCGCGCTTTTCAACTTATTTCTGAAATCTTTCCCGAACCTGTCAGGATTTCTCCTGGAAGACGAAGGTGTAATCGACGATGCACTCGAAGTTGTTCGACGTCATCTGAACCGCCTGGGGATTCTGCATGCCGATGCAGAGCCGGTAGGTCTTGCCGGCTTCGAAAATCCGGCCTTCTTTGGGCTTCATCGCCACGGTGTAGGCTTGGCCTCCGGCCCGGAGGGTGGAGTGCCAGCCCTCGGCGACGGGATCGTTGCCCTCGAGGACGAGATGGTACATCTGCTTCTGGGCGAACTCGACCCGAACCTGGAACTCGATCTCGGCGGCCGAGGCCCGCAGGACGGTGATGTAGCCTTCGGGGACATTCGGGCCGTGGAAGTAGTTCATCTGCGGGCTCGACTTGTAGGTCGAGCAGCCCGCGAGAAGGACGAGGGCGATGGCGAAGACCGCGAACCTTGCTGACCTCATGATACGCCTCCTGACTCGATGATCCTTGGGATAGCGACGGCCTGCCCGGTCCGAATGGACTCGAAGCAGGCGTCGATCGCGTGCATGTTGCCGAGGGCGTCGCCGGCGGGATAACGGAGCGGAATGCGCCCGAAGACGGCGTCGCCGAAGTGCTCGACCATCAGCCGGAACATATCGGCCTTCGGGACGGGGATGGACTCTTTCCCGCCGCCCCGGACGACCTCGATCGCGATGTCGAAATCCTTGGCCGAGAAGGCCCGATCGAGCCGGAGCGTCCCTTCGGTGCCGACGGCGAGGAGCAGGCTCTGGAATTGGGCTTCGAAGCTCGCGTCGCACGGAGCGAAGCGGCCGCCGGGGAACTCGAGCAGGGCGGCCGCGGTCATATCGATCCCCGTTTCCGGGTCGATCCGGGCCCGGGCGAAGGCGGAAACGGGTTCGGCGCCGAAGACAAGCCGGGCGATGCTGATCGTGTAACAGCCGACATCGTAGAGGGCCCCGCCGCCCATGGCCGGGGACCAACGGTAGTTGGCGCCGTCGCGCTCGAAGCGGAAGGTGAAGGCGGAGTGGACGGACCGGACCTCGCCGATCCGGCCCCCACGGATGAGCTCCAGGCTCTTGTCGATCTGCGGGTGGAACTTGTACATGAAGCCTTCCGCGAGCAGGACGCCGTTCGTCCCGGCCGCCTGGATCATGGTTTGGACCTCGGGCGCATCGAGGGCCATGGGCTTTTCGCAGAGGACGTGCTTGCCGGCCCGCATGGCCCGGATGGACCACGCGGCGTGGAGGTCGTTCGGCAGAGGATTGTAGATCGCGTCGACGGCCGGGTCCTCGACGAGCTCCTGATAGGTCGGGTGGGCGCGGGCGAAGCCGAACCGGTCCGCCCACGACTGGGCTCGGGACGGGTCCCGGGCCGCGATCGCGGCCAGCCCGCCGTTGCGAGAGCCGAGGACCGCCGGGATGAAGGCCTTCTCGGCGATCCCGGCGCAGCCCAGGATGCCCCAGCGGACCTTCCGGTCCATGTGTCCTCCCGCGCGGTCAGATCTTCTTCAGCTTCTTGACGAAGGCCGGGTCGATATCGCAGCCGAGGCCCGGCTTCTCCGGAAGCGTCAGCATCCCCGCCTTGACCGTCATGCCGTCGACGATGGGGTCGGTCTCGTGCTCGGAGTTGCCGTCGAGGTCGGCGTAGACGATGTTGGCCTGCGAGGCGACGACGTGGGCCGCCGCCGTCAGCGCCAGCCGCGTCTCCAGCATGCAGCCGACCATGCAGCGCATGTTGGCCGCGTCGGCGATGTGGGCGATGCGCAGGGAGTTGAGGATGCCGCCGGCCTTCATGAGCTTGATGTTCAAGGTGTCGCAGGCCTCGGCCCGGATGAGATCGATAGCGTCGGACGGGCCGAACAGCGCCTCGTCGGCCATGATGGGAATGGGGCTCTGGGCGCGGACGGCTCGCATCCCGGCGACGTCCGCGGCCCGGACGGGCTGCTCGCAGAACTGGATGTTGAGCGGGGCCATTTTCTTGAGGGCGTGGATCGCCTGGGGCACGGCCCAGCCCTGGTTGGCGTCGATGCGGATGGCGATCTTGGGGCCGACGGCGTCGCGGACGGCCGTCATCCGGACGACGTCCTCGTCCGGGTCGAGCCCGACCTTGACCTTGAGCGTCTTGTAGCCCAGGCCGGCGTAACCCTTGGCCTCGGCCGCCATCTTCTCCGGCGTGTCGAGGCCGGTCGTGATGTCCGTCTCGAAGGTCGACTTCGTGCCGCCGAGAAGTCGGAAGAGCGGCAGTCCGGCGACTTTGCCGAGGATATCGTGGAGGGCCATGTCGAAGGCGGCCACGGTGCTCGGATTGGAGTGGATGATGGGCCCGATCAGCCGGAGGAGGTCGTCGATGGCCAAGGGGTCCTTGCCGACGATCATGCTCCGGATGCTCACGGCGGCCGCGGCGTTGGTCGCCTGGGTTTCGCCCGTGATCGGCGGGAACGGGCAGGCCTCGCCGAGGCCGACGATGCCCTGGTCGGTCCTGATCCGGATGAGCAGGTCGTTGGCCGCCGTCATTTCGCCGATGGCGATGCGGAAGGGCGACGTCAGCGGGATGTCGAAGAGATAGATCTCGACATCGGTGATCTTGAGCGTCTTCGCCGCGGCGCGGGCGTCCTCGAGCGCTTTCGACGGGAGCCCGTAGGCTCTGGTTCCGGCGGACAGCGCGCCAAATCCGAGCATCTTCAGGAATCCTTTGCGGGTCAAGCTCATCGTTCCTCCTCGAACGCGATATGTTAGTGTGAAATTCATTCTATAGCAGGTGGTCGGGGGTTTGACAAGCCCCGAACGCGATATCATGGGGGAAATTAATTTTCAGCGTTGGCCGCTCGGGTCGCGGTCTCCGCGGGCGAGCGAGGCAAAAACCCCGGCGGCGCAGAGCACGGCGAAAAAGAGAAAGGCGATCCGGACGCTCCGAAGGAACTGCGGGTAGACGGGCGGCGCGATCGGGATCCGGCCCATGAACAGGGCGAAGATCATCATGACGGTGCCGGCGCTCATCATCTGTCCCGTCAAGCGCATGGTCCCGAGGGCGGCCGAGGCGATGCCGAGGTGGCGCTTTTCGACCGAGCCCATGACCGCGTTCGTGTTGGGCGACGAAAAGAGCCCGAAGCCGAGACCGAGGCAGACGAGGCTCGCGACGATATAGCCGAAGCCCGTGCCGGGGCCGAGGAACGAAAAGAGGACGAGACCCGCGGCCGAGAGGGCCATGCCGGTCGAGGCGATGATCCGCGGCTCCGTCCGGTCCGAGAGCCGTCCGGCGAACGGCGAAGCGACGGCCATGACGACGGGTTGGGCGATGAGGACGAGGCCCGCCGTCTGGGGCGGCAGGCCCTTGATGTATTGGAGGTAGAGGCTCATCAGGAAGGCCACGGCCGACGTGGCGCTGTAGTTGAACAGGGCGGCCAGGTTGGAGAAGGCGAAGATGCGGTTGTGGCGGAAGAGGCGGAGGTCGAGGAGCGGGGACGGCGAACGCAGCTCGAAGAGGACGAACCCGGCCAGGGCCAGGACGCCGGCGGCCGTGAGCGCCATTCCGGGGAGCGAGGGCAGCCGCGAGAACCCGAACATCAGGGAGACGAGACCGGCGCCGAAGACGATCGATCCGGCGAAATCGAATCGCTCGCCTCGGGCGTCGGCCCACTCGCCCTCGAGCCGGACGAGCGCGAGGATGAGGGCGAACGCGGCGACGGGCACGGTCGCCCAGAAGATGCTCCGCCAGCCGAAAGCGTGGACGAGGAACCCGC
>JBGSUG010000054.1:0-7259 GCA_041736225.1 Candidatus Aminicenantales bacterium
AGCCAGGCCGCTCCCCCGCCGGCCGCGGACGCGACGGCGAGCTTCCCGGCGTAGGCCGCGAGCGGGCCGGGCTCCAGCGGACCGATCTTGTGCGGCAGCAGCGCGTAGAGGAGGCCCACGTTGAGCATCGCGGCCAGAGTCGTCGAGAGCGGGAAGGCCAGGAATCCGAGCACTCCCATCAGCGACAGATTGAGGGCGATGTTGAGGGCGATCGAAGCGAAGCTCGCGACCATCGGCGTCTTCGCGTCCTTGTGGGCGTAGAACACCGCGGCGACGTTGCGCAGGGCCGATATGAACGGGATGCCCAGCACGTAGAGGACGAGGGCCCCGGCGGTGGCCAGCGTGTCCGCCGCCGTGAATTGGCCCCGCTCGTAGATCGCCCGCGTGACCGGGACGGCCAGACAGGCGATGAGGGCCGACGTGGGCACGGTCAGAAAGAGGACCATTTTGAGCGAATCCGTCAGGGTGGACTTGACGGCCGCGACGTCGTTCTCCAGGACGAGCTTCGAGAGCGAAGGCAGGGCGACCGTCCCGACGGCGATGCCGAAGAGCCCGAGCGGCAGGTGCATGATCCGGAAGGCATAGTTGAGCCAGCTGACGCTGCCCTGGGCCAGCGGCGTGACCAGGATCGTATTGACCAGGACGTTGATCCGGGTCCCCGCGAGGCCGATCGCGACGGGGATGAAGAGGGCCATGACCCGGCGGAACTCCGGGTCGCGGAAGCTCAGGACCGGGCTCCAGCGGAATCCCTTCCGGCGCAGGGACGGCACCTGGACGACGAGCTGCATCAGCCCGCCGACGAGGACCCCGACGGCCATGCCGAAGATGGGTTCCTTGCCCCGGGCCACGTACCAGCCATAGGTCAGGAGCGGAACGAGGATCGAGAAGAGGTTGAACGCGGCCGGGGCCACCGACGGCACGAAGAACGACCTCTCGGTATTGAGATAGCTCATGGCCCAGGCGGCCAGGCTGACGAAGATCAGGAAGGGGAAGAGGACCGCGGTCAGCTGGGCCGTCAAGCCGATCTTGCCCGGGACGCTGCCGAAGCCGAAGGCGATGGCCTTGGCCAGGGTGGGAGCGGCGAGGAGGCCCGCCAGGGCCACGGCCCCCGTCACGACGAGGAGGACGTTGAAGATGTTCGAGGCCAGTCTGTTCTGGGCCTCTTTTCCCTTGGCTTTCTCGGCCGTCAGGACGGGGACGAAAGCCGCGGACAAGGCCGTCTCGGCGAAGAGGTCGCGCAGGAGGTTCGGGATGCGGAAGGCGACGTTGAAGGCGTCCGTGGCCGCGCCCACGCCGAAGAGATGGGCGAAGACGGATTCGCGGACGAGGCCCATGACCCGGCTGACGGCCGTGCCGACGGTGACCGACCGGACGCCCCGCGAAATGTCTTCCATGCTCAGGCCATTATTGGATATTTGCGGGCGGCAGTTCAAGGCTTATAATGGGCCCATGAGCTTCGACGACAAGGCCCGCCCCCCCGGCGACAACTCCCTGGCGAAGGCCCTAGCCGTGATGAAGACGCTCGCCGCCATCAAGAGGACGAATTGAAGTCGAGGCCCCCGAGCCTCCCCGCCGACACGTCCTCGATGAAAGCCTCGATTTTCGCCTTGATGGCGTCTCGGACCCGCCTCGTCTCTGTCAGCCGATCTTCCCATGAACCCTCAAAAGAGGCGGGGTCCGGGAAGCTCCAGACGAGCGTCTTGGTGATCCCGGGGAAAGTCGGACAGCGTTGGGCGGTTTCGGCGTCGCAAACCGCGATCACATAGCCGAAGAGAGCCCCGTTCTTATAGAGGTCGAAGACGCTCTTGGCCTGGTTCTTCGAAATGTCGATCCCGGCTTCCTTCATGACTTCAACCGCTAAAGGATTGAGCGGCCCCGGCTCGAGGCCGGCGCTCGTGGCCGAAAACCTGTCGACGGCCGACGCGTTGAGGAACGCTTCGGCCATCTGGCTCCGGGCGCTGTTGTGGACGCAGACGAACAGCACATTCGTTGTGGCTTTGTCGGTTTCCATCTCTCTCTCCTTTCCGATCGATGTCCCTGCAGCCAGGATATCTTCTCTCTGTTAAGTTTTAATGAAGTCAGGCCCTCGCCGATCCGGCCGCGCGGAAATATCTTCTCTTGAAATACAGGGCCACGTTGACCAGGCCGATCATCACCGGCACTTCGACGAGGGGACCGATGACCGCGGCAAAGGCTTCGCCCGAATTGATGCCGAACACCGCGACAGCGACGGCGATGGCCAACTCGAAGTTGTTGCTGGCCGCCGTGAACGACAGCGTCGCCGCCTTGGGATAGTCCGCGCCCGCCCTGCGGCTCATGAAGAACGAGACGAGGAACATGACCACGAAGTAGATGAGCAGCGGCACCGCAATTCGCAGGACATCGAGCGGGATCTTGACGATGTACTCGCCCTTGAGCGAGAACATGACGACGATGGTGAAGAGCAGGGCAATGAGCGTGATCGGGCTGATGCGCGGGATGAACTTGGTCTCGTACCAGGTCTTTCCTTTGAGCTTGAGCAGGCTAAAACGGGTAATGAGCCCGGCCAGGAACGGGATGCCGAGATAGATGAAGACGCTCTCCGCGATCTGTCGCATGGTGATGTTGACGGTCGTCCCCGCCAGCCCCAACCACGTCGGGAAGACGGTGATGAAGATATAGGCATAGACGGAGAAGAACAGCACCTGGAAGATCGAGTTGAAGGCGACCAATCCTGCCGCGTACTCCCGGTCCCCCTGGGCCAGGTCGTTCCAAACAATGACCATCGCGATGCAGCGGGCCAGGCCGATCATGATCAAGCCATACATATACTCGGGCTTGTCCCGGAGAAAAATGACGGCCAGGGCGAACATCAGGAGCGGCCCGATGATCCAATTCTGGACGAGCGAGAGCGTCAGGACCCTGACGTTCTTGAAGACGTCGCCGAGCTCCTCGTACTTCACCTTGGCCAGGGGCGGATACATCATCAGGATGAGGCCGATGGCGATGGGGAGGTTGGTTGTCCCCGACTGGAACTGGTTGATAAAACCTACTATGGACGGGACAAAGTAGCCCAACCCGACGCCGACGGCCATGGCCAGGAAGATCCACAGGGTCAGATAGCGGTCGAGGAACCTGAGCCTCGCATTCCCGGGTGTCATGTCAGCGATCCCCCTCTCGAATCCAAACCTTGATCTCTTCGAGGCGCGGGATCCTGCCCGAGCACACGACTTTGCCGTCGACGACCAGACCCGGCGTGCTGAGAATGTCGTATTCCATGATCTTTTTGATGTCCGAGATCTTCTCGACGTCCGCGGCGATGCCGAGTTCGGCCAGGGCGGTCTTCGTTCTTTTCTCGACCTCGTGGCAGCGCGGGCAGCCCGGTCCCAAGATGACGATCTTCATGTCATTTCTCCTTATTCACATTCGCCGGCAAAGCCGCCGGCCGGTTCCCGCCGCGTTTGCTCATCTGCCACAACCCCACAGCCATCAGGGCCAGGAAGATCAGGAGGTACAGGGCTATCGTCCAAATGTTCGCCCCGTCCTTGAGAGCGCCATAGATCAGGCCGGCTATCGTGCTGAAGAGGGCGACCCAGAACACGTAGACCCAGGCCTTGGCCTTCCCGATGATGGCCGATATCATGAGGATGCTCTGGAGGCTCAGCTCGGGGTCGGCCATGAGATAGGCCAGGAGCGGTCCGCGGTGCATCCCGAGGCTCAGGAACATCTTGGCGATCGGGACCTCCACGAGCGTCGGGAAATACATGAACACGCCGAAGATGACGCCGGCCATGTTGCCCAGAAGCGTGTTCCGCCCGGCCAGGGCCTGGATCCACTCCGGACGGATGAGCTCCCGGATGATCCCGACCGCGAATACGCCGACGACGAGCAGCGGGAAGATCTGCTTGATGAAGCGCCAGGATTCCCAGAGGAAATCGCGGACCTCGTCCCGGGTCAGCCGCTTGCGGGCGATATAGACCAGCAGGACCGCGGACAGAACGACCCCGAGCATCTTGCCCGTGAACAGGATGTCCAAGCCGCCGGCATGCGCCGTCATCCCGGCCGCCGCGACGAGGAGCGTCAGGACGACGAGGCCGAGGGAGACCCACGTCCAACGGTTGAAGCCCTCGGAGATCTTCCCCAGGCCCCGCCAGGAGACGAAGGCGATGAGAAAGAGCAGCCCGATCAGGATCGCCCCTTGCACGGAGACGCCCTCCTGGCCCTTGGCGGCATCGACGGGAACGATCCTGGCCAAGAACTCTTGGAAACGATCGAGGCCGGAAATGGGCAATGAGATCTTCCCGTATGAGTTCGTCAGGAGGCCGATCTTGAGCGTGCCCGACAAGAGCAGGGCGACGAGGATGATCAGAAAGACGAGAGACGCCCGTTTCAGCGTCGCTTTCCCCGCGAACATCGTCTCGGCCTTCTCCTCATGGGCCGCATCCGCACGGCGGAAGATGAGGGCCATGATCATCCCGATGCTGATGCCGAAGATGAGCGACAGAAAGAGGCGGGCAAAAGCCAGGTCTGCGCCGATCATGCCGCCCGTATAGATCAAGGCCAGGATATTGGCCGCCGGAGCGAAGAAGAGGAAGGTGATCGCCGGGCCGAGGCCCGCGCCCTTCCGGTAGATGCCCGCGAACAGGGGCACGATCGTGCACGAGCAGACCGAGAGCACGGAGCCTGCCAGCGCGGCCGCCGGATAGGAGACGTATTTTGGGGCGTTCCGGCCAAGGAAGCGGGTGACCGATTCTTTGGGGATCAAGGCGGTCATGGCCCCGGCGATGAAGAACGCGGGAACCAGGCAGAGCAGGACATGGGCGGCTAGATACGCGGCCAGGTTGCCCAGGCCGCTCTGCAGGAGCTTTAACGCATAGCCGAAAGCATCCAAGGCGTATTCCCCTATGCGAGCAGCTCGCTCAGTCTAGGTCCCCGCATGGACCACCGTCTCTTCGATCCATCGCTTGATCTCGTCCCGGCTTCGGCGGAAGCAGGCCAGGATCTCGTCCTCGGTCCCCGCGCAGGCGGCCGGGTCCTCGAAGCCGCGGTGGATGTACTCCTTCCCGCCGGGGAAGAAGGGGCAGTCGCGTCGGGCGTTGTCGCAGACGGTCATGATGGTGTCGAATTTCTGTTGGATGAACTCGTCGACCTTCTTGGCGCGGTGGCGGCTGATGTCGATGCCGATCTCGGCCATGACCAGGACGGCGGCCCGCCGGACTTGGCCCGGCTCGGTGCCGGCCGAGAAGGCCTCGAAACGGTCGCCGTACAGGGCGTTGACCAACCCCTCGGCCATCTGGGAACGGGCCGAGTTGTGGGTGCAGATGAACAGGATGCGTTTCTTCATTGTCCCTCCGGATGCGGGCGCGCGTCGCAAACGCGGCCGCGGAGATTTTCCTTGACGCAGGCCTCGAGGCGGACGGCATCCCGCGCCGCCTCCGCGGCCTCCCCGATGCGCTTACGGAGCGCTCCGGCGAAGAGGTCCTCGACGAGGTCCCTCGCCTCGGCCGGGATCCGGTAGATGATCCAGCGGCCCTCGCGGACGTCCTCGGCGATGCCGGCCTCCCTCAGGATGCGCATGTGGTGGGAGACCCGCGACTGCTCCAGCCCCAAAACGGACATCAGCTCGCAGACGCAGAGCTCGCGGCGCCGCAGGAGAAGCGTAATCCTCAGCCGGTTCGGGTCGGCCAGGGCCTTGAAGATCTTGACGATGTCTTTCATGTCGTTCACGGGCATTGGATGATCCCCTGGGCCCACAGGCAACCGCCGCAGGCCGGAAAGTCGCTGCCGTAGCAGTCCTCCTCGTTCTTCTCGAGGAGCGAGCAGCCGCCGCAGACGTGGCAGGGCGAAAAGTCGAAGGCCTTGACCTTGTCCCGGAAAGCCGTGTAGGCCGGCGAATTCCAGATCTCGAAGAAGTCCCCGGTCCGGACGTCGCCGAAGTCGTGGGCCCGCACCTGCCGCTCGAGGCCGTAGAGGAAGGTCCGGTGCGAGTGGAGGAGCCCCATGCACGGAGCCACCCGGCCGTCCCAGCGGACGAACGACGTGCGCTCGTGGACGAACCGGCAGCGGCGCGCGTCGACCGCGACCCGGTTGCCCATGAAGGTCAGGTTCTCGAAGCCCTGGAGCAGGCTGAAGAGCGTCTCCTTGGTCGTGTTGTTGACGTCGATGCGCGGCAGGCTGAGCTCGGTCTTGCCCGGGGCGAAGGTGAACGTCTCCAGGGTCAGGGTCTGGAGGCAGAGCATCTCCTTCTCCATGGCCTCGCTGTAAGGCAGGACGTGGCTGACCAGGATGCGGCGGGCCCCGACCGAGCGGGCCAGCCGGTCGAGGTGCTTGACGTCGCCGAGGTTGGTCTTCATGACCACGAAAGCGATGCCGATCTCGATCGCGTGCCCGTCCCGGCCGTTCCGGCGGCCGAGCCTCTCGACGTTCTCGAGGACCAGGGGGAAGCTGGCGCCCGCGCGGATGGTATCGAAGCTCTGCTCGGTCGTCCCGTCGAGCGAGATCCAGAGCGTGTCTAGCCGCTCGCCGAGAAGGCCGTCGACGAGGGCGTCGTCGAGGAGCGTGGCGTTGGTCGTCATCTCGGCCTTGAGGCCGGAGGCCTTGACGGCGCGGACCATGTCGAGGATCCGGGGGTGGGCCGTCGGCTCGCCGAAGCCGCCGAACATGACCGACTCGAGGTGGGGGAAGCGCCCGAGCTGCCCGGCGAGGCGCTCGAAGACGTCCATGTCCATGCCGCCCATGGGTTCGTCCCAGGTATTGCGGATACAGGTGCGGCACGACAGGTTGCAGCGGGAGGTCGGTTCGATGGTGAGACGGTTAAGGCTGTGGATATTGGGCAGGATCTCGAAGCGGCCGTGGTCGGAGACGACCTCGAGGCGGGCGCCGGGCGAAAGGCCCAGCTTCTTCTCGAGCTCGGGAGGGACGGCGAGCTTCCCCGCTTCGGCTTCGAGGGGGTAAACGGTTTTGTGCGCGGCCGGACCGCCACGTTGAAAGGCCTTCTCCCCCTTCTCGAGATAGGCCATGAGGCCGGTGCCCTCGGGCATGTTCAGGGCGTACTTCTTTTCACTCATGGCATCAACATATGAAGATATATTCATATATTATCGCGCCGGTGTTGTCAAGGTGTCAACCATGTATCTGGACTGTCAAGGCAACGTGAATCTTTCCGGTCCTGGGCAACATGAATCTTTCCGCTTTTATCGTCACCTAGGGTCTCCCAGCCGCCCCGCGCTCGGCCGGGCCATGATAAACCTTCCAAGGATGGGTCGGAGGCGGTGTGTACT
>JBGSUG010000073.1:0-42322 GCA_041736225.1 Candidatus Aminicenantales bacterium
TGGCCTTGGCGCGCGGCGGGATGACCCCGGCTGCGGCCGCCGGGCTCCTGGCCCCGCCCCCGGCCTGGGAGGGGATGCCGACGTCGGGCACGGTCAGGGTCCTGGCCCTGCTCATCTCCTTCAACGACTATCCCGGGACGACGACGCCGGACTATTTCGCCTCCCGGCTCTTCGGGGACGGGGTCGGCGGCCCGCCCTTTGACAGCCTCCGCGACTTCTACCTGCGCTCGTCCTACGACCGGCTGAGGATCGAGGGCAACGTCCTCGGCTGGTACCAGGCGCCCTACGCCCGGAGCACCGTCGCCGAGACGGACGCCGGCCGGCAGAACCTGATCAAGGAGGCCTTGAACTTTTACGAGGCCCAAGGGCACGACTTCTCGCAGTACGACAACGACGGCGACGGGGCCGTCGACTATTTCTGCGTCTTCTGGGCCGGCCCTCACGGCGAGTGGGCGGAGTTCTGGTGGGGTTACTACACCTGGTTCGGGGACTCGAGCTTCCGCCTCGACGGCAAGCGCCTGACGAACTACTCCTGGCAGTGGGAGCTCTACAACTACCCGAGCGGCACGTTCAACCCGAGCACGATCATCCACGAGACGGGCCACGCCCTCGGCGTCCCCGACTACTACGACTACGACGATGCCGTCGGCCCCGACGGCGGGGTCGGCAACCTCGACATCATGGACGGCACCGGGGACCACAACTGCTTTTCCAAGTTCATGCTGGACTGGATCGCGCCGACGGTCGTCCCGGGGGGGACGCGTACGGTCTCCCTGAGGGCCTCGGGGCTCTATCCCGACGCCCTCCTCTTCATGCCCGGCGCGGTCGACGGCGAAATCTTCGGCGAGTTCTTCATGGTCCAGAACCGCCTCAGGTCGGGCAACGACGCGGGCCTGTTCACCGGGTCCGACGGCCTCGTCGTCTGGCACGTCGACGCGCGCCTCAACGCCTGGGGGAGCGATTTCCTCTACGACAATTCCTACACGGACCACAAGCTCCTGCGCCTGATGGAGGCCGACGGGCTGGAGGAGATCGAGACCTTTTCCGCCTCGGCCGACGCCGGGGATTACTACAAAGCGGGGGCGTCGTTCGGACCGCTGACCTTCCCGAACACCTCGCGCTACGGGGGCGCGCCGACGTCCATGCTCATGACGTCCGTCACGGGTTCGACCGCGCCGATGGGCGTGACGATCGTCTTCGAGGACGCCGCGCCCGTCGTCGGGGTCGTCGACCCCGTCGAGGGCGAGACCGTCTACGGAACGGTCCCGGTCGAGGTCTCGGCGAGCGACGACAAGGGCGTCAGCCGCGTCGAGCTCTCCGTCGACGGCGCCCCGAACGGGACGCTGACGGCGGCGCCCTTCGTCTTCGGCCTCGACACGACGCTGCTTTCGAACGGAAGCCACACGCTCCGGGCCGTCGCGTACGACACGATCGGAACGAGCGCCGCGGCGGAGGTCTCCGTCGTCACGGAGAACATCTTCGCCCCGGCGAGCTTGAAAGCGGTCCGGACGCTCAACCGCGGCCTGCTCCTCCGGGAATACGTCGTGGTCCTGACCTGGGCGGAAAACTCCCGGAACACGAGCGTGACGAAATACCGGATCTACCGGACGACGGGGGGAGTGCGGACGCTCGTCGGAGAGACGGCCAAGGCCGCGTCGAACACGACCAACAGGTATCTCGACCGGGGCGTGACCCGCACGGGAAGCTATGCCTACGAAGTGGTTGGCGTCAACGAGGGCGGCCGGGAAGGCCTGACGGCCGCTGCGACCGTCAGGTGATGAACCGGGAACATGTACCTCCGGTACGTATCCCCGTTCGAGAGAGAAGAGGGGACACGTACCCGGGGTACATGTCCCCCCTGTCTGTGTTCTGAGATTCGCTTATTCGTAGACCAGGATCTCGACCCGCCTGTTCTGGCTGCGGCCATCGCGTGATCCGTTGTCGGCGACGGGCACGGAGCTGCCCAGGCTGACGGCGGACATGCGGTGCAGCGGGATGCGGTGCTGCTTGTAGAGGTACATCATGACGGCTTCGGCCCGCTTCTGGCCGAGAGAGTGATTGATCTCGTCGCTTCCGGTGCTGTCGGTGTGGCCCTGGATCTCGATGTAGACGCCCTTGTTCTCGGTGATGAGCTTCTGGACGAACCCGTCGAGGATGCCCTTGGCCTCGGGGCTGAGCGCGGCGCTGTCGAAGCCGAACTTGGCGTCGCTGTTCTTGACGGTGGCGGTCAGGACGAGGTTGCCCTTGATGAGGGTCTTGACCTCTTCGATCTTGCCGTCGACCGCCTTGAACTGGCCGTCGTGCGCGCTGATGAGCGAGCCGATGGTCGCCAGCTGGTCGTCGTGCTCCTTGAGCCGCTTCTGGCTGGCCTCGACGTCGCTCGAGACCTCGGCGATCTTCTGGTCGAGGGTGGCGGATTCCGTCCGGACGAACTTCTTCGTGGCGCAGGCCGGCCCGGTGACGAGGGCGACCAGCAGGACGAAACCCGCGATGATGACGAATGACTTGTTCTTCATGAGAACCTCCTGTCTGTGATTCTTGACGGGCGGCGGGAAACCGACGCCGCTCCCAAACCCCGCTGGGTCAATAATAGGCCCTTTTCCATAATAAAGAAAGAGCCGGGGGCGTCAATACCCTTAACGGAGGATTCCCGGAAACGGGGTGATGCCTCAGTATCCCTGCCGCGTGCGGAGCTTGTGCTTGTAGTTCGGAGTGGTGATCCGGATCCAGCGGTAGAGCTCGGCCGTGTCCTGGTAGGACGTGTAGCCGATGATGTACTGGTGGCTCTGCTCGTTCTTGATCTCTTGGACGACCCGGCCCAGGTCTTCGGGTTCGTTCAGGAACCAGGCCTTGCCGCCGGTGGCCGCCGAGAACCTGTCCAGGGTGGCGACGATGCCGGCCGAGGTCAGGCCGGAGGCCCGCTTGTGGGCCTCGAGCATCTGCTCGCTCCGGGGGATCTTGTAGCCGATGGTGTAGATGGGGACGTCGACCCGTTTGGCGATCTCGAGGGCCTGCTCGGGGGTCGATTCGCTGTCGTTCTCGATGCCGTCGGTGAGGAGGAGCAGTGCCCGCTTCTCGTTTCTGGCCCGCGTTGCGAATTCCGGCGAGACGGCCACGGCGTCGTTGAGGGCGGTCTGGCCGTAGGCCTCGAGCTTGTCGAGGACGCGGAGGAACTCCTCTTTGTCGGTCGAGTGCTTGGCCGCGACCTCGACCTGGCCGTCGGCGAAGATGAGCAAGGCGATCTCGTCCCGGTAGCGGAGGAGCTTCGTGGCCAGGTGGCGCAGGGCCGCCTTGCATTCCGCGAGCTTGTTCTCGAGGCCCATGCTGCCGCTGACGTCCAGGAGGACGGTCAGGCTGAGGGGCGATCCGAAGTCGTGATCGAAGTAGGTGATGCCCTTTCTCTTGTTGTTCTCGTAGACGGTGAAGTCCTTCTCCACCAGGTTGTTGACGAACCGCCCCTTGGAATCCTGGACCGTGACGGCCAGGGTGATGGCCCGGACGACGTACTCGTGGGCGGCCTGATCCTGGACCTGTTCCTGGGCCCGGGCCGCCCGGGCCGGCCAGACTGCGGCCAGGCAGGCGAGGACAAACACGATCAGAACGTTTCTTTTCATGGCTATTGCGCGGGGGTCGAGAGTCCAAAATACCACGCGCCAGGGGGCAAATCAAGGAACGGACGAAAATGCGCGCACTTCACAAGAGAGTTTTGTCGGGCGAAAGGCCCCGTTTTACGAAAAGGCCGTCGGGTCCCCGGTGAACTAGCTGGGGAGCTGCTCGGCGCCGGAGGTCTCGACGTCGGACGCGAAAAACGACATCTCGCATCCGGTGCCGCTTGGCTCGGCCTCGCAGAAATGCGGGGCCGTCCATGTGGCGATCTCGAGCGTGAGGAGCGGCTCTTCCTCCTGTTGCGCATCCTCGGGGGAGGCGACCGGACGCTCCTGGAACCTCGCCTGGACCTTCCGGGCGTCGGCCATCAGGCGGAAGAGATAGACAGTGGTGACGAGGGGAATAACGCCGGCTGCGATCGCAATGCTCACACTATCGGCCCGTCCTTTTCACGAAGCCCCGCAGGTCCTTTTCCCAGACGCGTGTTATCCGCTTGCCTCCGAGGTGGAAGGCTTTGAGCTCGCCTTTGGCGATCCAGTAATGGACGCTCCGCCGGGTGACGCCGAGCGCCTGGCAGATCTCTTTGATGGTGTACATGCGCTCCATCGGATCGCCTCGCCAAGGTCCGTTTATTTCACATGCTTGCACATGTTGTCAAGTCATTTGTTATCAATTAGTTATAAATATGCGAATGCAACAAGATGAAGGGCGTCTCCGGTCGTGCGGCCCAAGATATTGTGCGGGGAACGGGCGGGCCGGCCCTGGCGCCGGGCCTGCGCCCGGGGCCTGAATCGGGAACTCCGCGACCTTCGAGGGCGCGACATGATATATTATGAGCTCGAGCTCAATGCAGTTCGGACATTCGTGGTGGAGGTCGATCCGTGCCGAGGACAAGAAGGTCTCTTCCGTTGCTGTCGGTCGCCGTATTCTTCTTCGCGCTTCCGGCCGCGGCGCAGCATATGTCCCGGCCGCCGGCCGAGCAGATCTGGCTGGCCCCGCGTCAGAGCGTGCCCGTCTTCGATTTTCCGGCGAAAGGCCTGATCCTGGATATCGGCGGGGGCGGCTGGGGCGTCATCGGACAGCTGAAGGGCAAACAGGTCGTCTCCATCGACATCAGCCCGCAGGAGCTCGTGGAAGCCCCGCCCGGGCCTCTCCTCAAGATCATCATGGACGCCCGGCAGCTCCTGTTCCTGGACGACACCTTCCCGACGGTCACCGTGTTCTTCACCTTCATGTTCATGGCCCCGGCCGACCACGAGAAGGTCTTCCGCGAGCTCTACCGGGTCACCGAGCCGGGCGGGCGGCTTCTCATCTGGGATGTCGTCTTTCCCGACATCAGGGACCCGAAGAAGAGGTTTGCCACCTTCCCGGTCACCGTCAAGCTTCCCGGCAAGGATATCGACGCGGGCTACAGTACCTACCTGGTGCCCGGGGGGCAGGGGCTGCCGCACTTCGAGGCTTTGGCCGCTAAGACCGGTTTCGTGGTCGTCACCAAGAGAACTTCCCAGGATTGGTTCACCCTGGAGCTTGCCAAGCCGCGGATGGGCAAATAGACCGCCGGCCCATGAAGCCCCGCTATCGGAGCATGCTCCGCAAGATGGAAGTCAGAGAGACCTCGGTTCCCTGGTCCCTCTATATCCTGAGATGCGGCGACGGGTCGTTCTATACCGGAGTGACGACCGACATCGAACGCCGTTTCCGCGAGCATGAGAAAGGCAAGGCTTCCCGGTATACGCGGACGCACCGGCCCGTCGTTCTCGTTTATCAGGAAATGTGCGGCAGCCGGTCCCAGGCGCTATTGCGGGAGTGCGCCGTCAAATCCCTGGGCCGGCAGGCGAAAGAAGATCTTGTCGCCGGGGGAATGGCCGGAGGCCGGCTGAAAACGCCGAAGCGGCGGAAAGCCGAAAGCACGGGAGCCCAGGACTAGGCTCCGGACGTCTTCGGCACGGGGGGCCGGGCTCATGTCGAAGCCTCCCAATCGCGGATCGCCAGAATGGCTTCTTCCGGCGTCCGGACCGTCCTCAAGGCTTGCATGAGCGACCTGTTCTGGGAGGCCCGGCTGGCCAGGCCCAGGAGCTTGACCTGGGTGTCGGGGGTTCGGGCCGGTGACAGGATCAGGAAAACGATCTCGATGGGCTTGTCCGTCGCGACGTCGATGACCCCCTCCCGCGTCAATCCCAGGGCGATGACCGGAGCGGCCAAGCCCTCCACCCGGACATGGGGGAACGCCACGCCCTCGTTGAAGAACGTCGAGCTCTGGGTTTCCCGTTCCATGACGGATTTGTAAAGGCCCTCCCCGGCTTCCCTTCCGATGGTCGAGGCCAGGGTCCTGAGAACGGTCTCCTTCTCGACCGCCGCCTCCCAGACCACGACATGCTGCGGAGAAGTCAGCAAACTGAGACGGGGGCGGTCGACCGGCCGGATCCCCGATCCCGCCGCCGGCTCCATGGAGGAGGGTGGGGCTTCCTCCGGCAGTCCGGGCCCTGGCCGGACGGAGACCGGCCGGTCCTCGCTCGTATCGAGGACGATGACCGTGACCTTCCGGGCGTTCCTGACGAGGTCCTCGACGACCGTCTTGTTCCGGCCGATCCTTTTCCAGAGGGGCCGGGGAAGGGCCCGGCCCATAACCATGTGACCGACCCGGTATTCCGCGGCGAACCGGAGGAGGGTGTCGGCGACGTCTTCGCCCTTGTAGGTGAAGACCATGGCCCCCAGCTGCTTGGCCAGGGTCAGCGTGTCCGAGAGGTGGCGTTGGACCTGGGCGTCGATGACCGTCGCCTCCTCGGCCGGCGTCTGGACGTAGACGGCATACCAGTTCCGGTTGAGCTTCCCCGCCAGGCGCGAGCCGTATCGCAGGAGCTTCTCGCTGTTCGGCCCGTGCGAGCTCAGGCAGACCATGACCTGATCCGACGAGGCGCTCTCTTCCGTCCCCAGGTCTTCGCGGCGGCGCAGGTCGATCTGCGCCGCGAGCTCGCGGAGCGTCAGCTCCCGGAGCTTCTCCAGGTTGGACTTCGTGAAAAAGTTGGCCATCGCGGTCTCGATGCGCTCGGCCGGGTAGATCTTACCTTCTTCGAGGCGCTTCCGGAGGTCCGCGGTCGCCAGATCGACATCGACGATCTCGTCCGCTTCGGCCAGAACGGAATCCGGCAGACGCTCGCGGACCTTGACTCCGACGGCCGTCTCCACGATGTTGTAGAGGCTTTCGAGATGCTGGACGTTGAGCGTGCTGATGACGTGGATCCCCGCCGCCAGGATGTCCTGGACGTCCTCGTACCTCTTCGCGTTCCGGCTGCCCGGGATGTTGGTGTGGGCGAGCTCGTCGATGAGGGCGACTTGCGGCTTGCGCGCGATGACCGCCTCCGCGTCCATCTCCTCGATCGCTATGCCGTGGTATTCCTGAGCGCGGCGGGGAACGACTTCCAGTCCCTCGGCGAGCCGGGCGATCTCCGCCCGGCCGTGCGTTTCGAGAAGGCCGATGACGACGTCGATGCCTTCGCTTTTTAGCCGTCGGCCTTCCTGGAGCATCTGATAGGTCTTACCGACGCCGGCCGAGTAACCGAGGTAGATCTTCAGCCGCCCCCGCCGGGACCGGCGGATCATCCGGAGGAAAGCGTCGGCCTTATCTTCCGGCATCGAGGACTCCGTCCAGAGCGAGGTTCAGACGCAAGACGTTCACCCGGGGCTCGCCCAGGATGCCCAGCGTGCGGCCTTCGGTGCAGGCCTCGATCCCGGCCAGGACGTCGGCCTCCGGGAGCCCCCGGGCTCGAGAGACCCGGCGGGCCTGGATCCGGGCGTTCTCCGGAGAGATGTGGGGATCGAGGCCGCTCGCCGAAGCCGTGACGGCATCGGCCGGTACCGTCGTCGCGGCATCGAGACGGTTCTCCTCGCGGTATGCGGCGATCCGATCCCGGACGGTTTCCGCGAGGGCCTTCGACAAGGGCCCGAGATTCGTCCCCCCGGACCGGCCGCCGTCGTATCCTTGGCCCGCGGCCGAAGGACGGGGGTGAAAATACTCCGGGGACGAGAACTTCAGGCCGATCAGACTCGACCCGGCGACGACCCCGTCGTGCACGATGAGCGAACCATTGGCCCGGCCGGGAAAAAGACCCTGGGCGAGGACCCAGGCGGCGAGCGGATAGAGGCCGCACAGGAGGACGGCCAGGACGGCCACGGCCAGGAACGACCTTCGGAGTTCGATGAGCCAACTCTTCATTTCCGTGCGGCCTTCTCCATGTTAAACGAGATGCAGGGCATTGACAACGACATCGATGAGCTTGATCCCCGGGAAGGGCGCGATGAGCCCGCCCAGGCCGTAGATCAGGAGATTGCGCCGGAGAAGGGCCGACGCCCCCAAGGGCCGGAAGCGCACGCCGCGGAGCGCCAGAGGGACCAGGGCGATGATGATCAGGGCGTTGAATATGACCGCGCTCAGGATGGCGCTCGTCGGCGAACGGAGCCCCATGACGTTCAGGGGCGCGATGACCGGGAAGACGCCGACCAGCAGGGCCGGTATGATGGCGAAGTACTTGGCCACGTCGTTGGCGATGCTGAAGGTCGTCAGCGCGCCGCGGGTGATGAGCATCTGCTTGCCGATCTCGACGACCTCGATGAGCTTCGTCGGATTGGAGTCGAGATCGACCATGTTGCCGGCCTCCTTGGCGGCCTGGGTCCCCGTATTCATCGCCACCCCGACGTCCGCCTGGGCCAGAGCGGGAGCGTCGTTAGTGCCGTCGCCGGTCATGGCCACGAGGTGGCCGGCCGCCTGCTCTTTCCGGATGAGCGTCAGCTTGTCTTCCGGCTTGGCCTCGGCGACGAAATCGTCGACCCCGGCTTCCCGGGCGATCGCCGCCGCGGTGAGGGGGTTGTCGCCGGTGATCATGACCGTCTTGATCCCCATGGCCCGGAACCGTTCGAACCGGTCTTTCAAGCCGCCCTTGACGATATCCTTGAGATGGACGACGCCCAGGACCCTGGTTCCGTCGGCCACGAGAAGCGGCGTCCCTCCCTGGAGAGCCACTTGGTTGACCGTATCGTCGACCTCGAGGGGGACGCTCCCGCCGGTGAATTCCCGGATCGCGGCCGGGGCCCCTTTCCTGATGCGATGCGCCTCGAAGTCCACGCCGCTCATGCGGGTCTGGGCCGAGAAGGCGATGAAGACGGCTCCGGGCATGCCGGCGATGGAGCTCCCGCGCAGTCCGTATTTCTTCGCCAGGACGACGACGCTCCGCCCTTCGGGCGTTTCGTCGGCCAGGGAGGCGAGCCGGGCGGAGTCGGCCAGCTCCTCGACCGTGACCCCCGGCGCCGGGAGAA
This sequence comes from Candidatus Aminicenantales bacterium, assembly GCA_041736225.1. Lineage (GTDB taxonomy): Bacteria > Acidobacteriota > Aminicenantia > Aminicenantales > Saccharicenantaceae > RBG-16-66-30. Next base: position 8,917 of record JBGSUG010000073.1, read on the forward strand.
AAGCCGCGGCCTGGCGGTCGCCCAGGGTGATCGTCCCGGTCTTGTCGAGGAGCAGCACGTCCACATCGCCGGCGGCTTCGACGGCGCGCCCGCTCATGGCCAGGACGTTCTTCTGGACCATGCGGTCGATGCCGGCGATCCCGATGGCGTTCAGCAGGCCGCCGATCGTCGTCGGAATGAGGCAGACGAGGAGTGCGACGAGAACGGTCACGGTGAAGCGGACGCCGGAATATCCGCCGAAGGGCCTCAGGGACATGATGACGACGAGAAAGATGATCGTCAGGGCCGAGAGCAGGATGGTCAGAGCGATCTCGTTGGGTGTCTTTTGGCGCCGGGCCCCCTCGACCAGGCCGATCATCCGGTCGAGGAAGCTCGTCCCCGGGTCGGCCGTGACCCGGACCTTGATCTGGTCGGACAGGACCCGCGTCCCGCCGGTGACCGCGCTCCGGTCGCCGCCGGCCTCGCGGATGACCGGAGCGGATTCGCCGGTGATGGCGGACTCGTCCACCATGGCCGCACCCTCGACGATCTCCCCGTCGGCCGGGATGATCTCGCGGGCGGAGATGACGACCAGGTCGCCCTTGCGCAGCCGCTCCGAGGGGACCGACTCGACCGATCCGTCGGTCCGGAGGAGGCGGGCCGTCGTGGAAGCGCGCGTCTTGCGCAGCTCGTCGGCCTGGGCCTTCCCCCGGCCTTCGGCCATCGCCTCGGCGAAATTGGCGAACAGGACCGTGAACCACAGCCAAAGGGCCACTTGGAGCCCGAATCCGGCCGGCTCACCCTTCGATCTCATCAGCAGGCCGGCCGTCGTCAGCAGGGCCCCGACCTCGGTGACGAAGATGACGGGGTTCTTGAGCAGGTGCGACGGATTAAGCTTTTTAAAGGCCTCTAGCGACGCCCGGCCGACGATGGCTTTATCGAAAAGGGAGCGGTTGCGGGAGCGCACGGTCATCCTCGCTCAATACAGGATCCCCGATCCCGTCATCAGGAAATGTTCGACGATGGGGCCGAGGGCCAGGGCAGGTAGAAAGGTCAAGGCGCCGACGACGAGAACGGTCCCGATAAGGATGATGACGAAGGTCGGGCCGCTGGCGGGAAAGCTCGCTTCGCTCGGCGGCAGGGCCCTTTTTCCCGCCAAGCTTCCGGCCAGGGCCAGGACCGGCAAGATGATCAGGAACCGCCCGAAGAGCATGGCCAGGGCCAGTGATATGTTGTAAGGGACCGTATCGCCGTTTAGGCCGGCGAAGGCGCTGCCGTTGTTGCCCGCGGTCGAGGAGAAGGCGTAGAGGATCTCGCTCAGCCCGTGCGGCCCCGCGTTGGCGGGACCGGCCAGGCCCCAGCGGCTCACCGCGGCCCAGGCGGCGAAGCCGAGGATACAGAAGACCGGGACGAGTATGGCCAGCACGGAGACCTTGACGTCGAAAGCCTCGATCTTCTTGCCCATGTACTCCGGGGTCCGTCCGACCATCAGTCCGGTGAGAAAGACGGCCAGGACGACGAAGAGGAGCATCCCGTAGAGTCCCGAGCCGACGCCGCCGAAGACCACTTCGCCGAGCTGGATGTCGAACAGCGGGACCAGGCCGCCGAGCGGGGTGAACGAATCGTGCATGGCGTTGACGGCCCCGCAGGAGGCCGCCGTGGTGACGGTGGCGAAAAGACTCGAGCCCGCGACGCCGAACCGGACCTCCTTGCCCTCCATGTTGCCCGCGGCCGGATCGATACCCAGGGCTTGCAGGCGCGGATTGCCGGCGGTTTCCGCTTTCCAGCAGACCAGGACCGCGGCCAGAAAGAGCACGGCCATGGCGCTCCAGACGGCCCAGCCGTGCTTCTGGTTCCTGACCTTCCGCCCGAGGTAGTAGGTCAGGCCGCTGGGGATGAGGAAGATCGCGAGCATCTGGACGAAGTTCGAAAGGGGAGTGGGGTTCTCGTAAGGATGGGCGGCGTTGGCGTTGAAGAAGCCGCCGCCGTTGGTCCCCAGCATCTTGATGGCCGCCTGGGAGGCCACCGGCCCCTGGGCGATGGTCTGAGCGGACCCGGTCTCGACGTACGGTTTGAAGTTCTGGATCGTCCCCTGCGAGGTCAGGAAGAGCGATAAGACGATCGCAAGGGGCAGAAGCAGATAGATGTTGATCCGGACCAGGTCGACCCAGAAGTTCCCCAGGGTTTTGGCGGAATGCCGGGAGATGCCCCTGACGAGCGCCGCCGCCGCGGCGATCCCAGCGGCCGCCGAGACGAAATTCTGGAAGACGAGCCCGACCATCTGCGAAAAATAGGACAGGGTCGTTTCGCCCCCGTAGTTCTGCCAGTCCGTATTGGACGCGAAGCTGGCCGCGGTATTGAAAGCCAGGTCCGGCCGGACGGGCCCGAAACCTCGAGGGTTGAACGGGAGGAGATGCTGGAGCCGGAGCACCGCGTACGTGAACAGAAGCCCGGCCAGGCTGAAAAGGAGCAGGGACCCCGCATAGCGCCGCCAATCCTGCTCTTTTCGCGGGTCGACGCCGAGGACCCTATAAAGGAGCCGTTCGACCGGCTTGGCCGGGCGGTCGAGCCAAGTCCGTCCCTCGGGCTCGAGGACCCGGATGAGATAGAGCCCCAGCGGCTTCGTGACGGTGAACAGGACAACCATGAAGAGGATCAGTTGAAGCCAGCCGGAGAGTTCCATCGTCGTCGCCTTGTCAGAATTTTTCGGGCCGCAGGATGCTCCACAGCAGGTAGCCGATGAGCAGGATCCCGATGACGAATCCCAGGATGTTCGCCATCGTCAGGACCTTTCGGCCTTTTCTTTCGGGAACAGGTCGACCCGTCTCAGGGTGAATGAGAAGCTGGCGCCTTTTCCCTCGCCGCTCTCGACGCCCACGGTGCCGCCGTGGGCTTCGACGATCTCCTTGACGATGGCCAGCCCGAGCCCGGCGCCCGTTTCGTTCTGACGGCCGGGAACCCGGAAGAAGGGCTCGAAGACCCGGGAGAGGAAGGCCGCGGGGATGCCCTCGCCCGTGTCGGAGACTCTGAAGCGGACCCAAGCCTCGTCGGCCTCTGCGGTCAGCGCGATCCGGCCGCCGGGCGAGGTGTGTTTGAGCGCGTTCGAGAGGAGGTTGCCGAAGACATGGCCGATCCGGGTCGTGTCCACCCAAACTTCGGGGAGGTCGGGCGGCACGTCCGCATGCAGGGTCACGCCACGGTCCTGGGCCTCCCTGCGGACAGATTCGACGGCATCCATGACGATCGACCGCGGGGAAAGGGCCCGGAATTCCATCCGGGCCTTGCCCGATTCGAACCGGCTCAGGTCCAGGAGACTGTCGAGGATCTCATGGAGGCGGTCGCTGTCTTCGCGGGCGGACACGAGGAGCTCCGCCTGCTTCTCGTTGAGGGCGCCGACCTTCTCGCCCAGGAGCAGATGGATGGCCATGCGCACCGATGTGAGGGGCGTGTTCAGCTGATGGGACACGGTCCGGACGACGCCCCTCTTGATCTCGTCCTGCTGCCGCAGCTGGGTGACGTCCTCGAGGACGAGGATCACTCCGGTCGTCAGGCGTTCGTTGTCCAGGATCGGGACCGCCTCGGGGCGGTAGTAGCGCTCTTCGCCCCGGACGAATTGCTGAATGGGCCTCTGCCCCTCGAGGAACGCGGCCCGGCTCTCCTGACGCGCGTCGCGGATGAGATCGGCCATCCAGCCGAACGGCAGGTCGCCGACGGAGACCCCTGGCTTCAACCCGAAGACGGTCCGCGCCGATTCCGTGGCGATCTCGACCCGCCCCTCCATGTCGACGACCGCGATCGCATCGGGAAGGCTGTCGAAGGCCTGCTGTGTGGCCCTTTGGATACGAAGCAGCTTGGCCTGGTCCGTCCGCCGGAACTCCCGCAGGCTCGCGGCCATGTCGTTAAAGGCTCCCGACAGGTGCCCGATCTCGTCCCGGGAATCGCCGGCCACGACGAGGTCCAGGTTGCCGCGCCGGATCTCGTCCGCCGACCGGATGAGGCTGTGGATCGGCCGGAGGATCCATCTCCTGGTGAAGATGAGGAAGACGACGGCCAACGCCGTCCCGATGGACAGAAGGGCATACATTCGCCTTCTGGCGGACGCGGCGATCCGGCGGGCGCGGTCGTTGGCATCGCTCATGTTCCGCTGGTTCAGCCGGAGGATCTCGTCGGCTTGGTTCTTGATCTGGTCGAACAGCGGCAGGAGAGACGTGAAATAGCCCTGGGCGCGGAGCTCCGTGGGCCGGGCCGGATCGACGACGCTGTCCAATTGGACTTCGTAACGCCTGAAAAGATCCTGCAGCCGGGCGGCCTTGTCCCCCTCGGCCGGGAGGGTGATGTTGCTGAGCTCGGCTTGAAGGGACACCTCGAAAGCGGCCCGATTGTCGCGGACGAGCTCGTTCCCCTCCCGCGTGTGGCCGAGAAGGACGAACAGGGTCCCGCTGTCCATTCGCTCCAGGGCTTCCTTCATCTGTTGGCAGGCAATGACGCTCCGGTAGTTCTCGCGCAGGATGACGTCGATCGAAACACCCAATCTGGAAAGATGAAGGATGCTCTGGGTTCCGATGACGAGGATGATGATCAGGAGCGCGCTGAATCCCAGGGAGATCTTTTGGCGAAGACCGAGCATGATGTTCTTTCCTTCCGCTCCTGATCAAGCAAGACTCATGCCAGAGCAGACCTCTCGTATCGAATAGATAATGAATGAGTTGGTCAGATGGCCGCGGATGGGGGGCTTGCATTCATCAAGGGATGGCCCGATGGTCCATTGAAATACGCAAGGCTCTTAGATGCCGTATTCTTTTCGCCGCCGCCAGAGGGTGGCTTGATCGATGCCGAGAACGGCGGCCGCTTCCTGAAGGGACCTGGTGTTGGCCAGGACCCGACGGATATGGGATTCCTCGATCTTGTCGAGGCTGACGGCGTCGCCGATCCTGACTTCGGCTCCGCCGGGAGCGAGGTTCGCCGGGAGGCATTCCGGGCCAATGCGGTCGGCCGGGCAGAGGATCGCGGCGCGCTCGATGGCGTTGCTCAGTTCCCGGACGTTCCCCGGCCAGGAATGAGCGGCGAGCGCCCGGAGCGCGTCGTCCTTGAATCCCAGGAACGAACGGTGGTTGTTCCGGGCGTGAAAGGCCAGCAGGCGTTCCGCCAGGACGGGCAGGTCTTCCGATCTCTCCCGGAGAGGAGGGATCTCGATCGGGATGACGCTGAGCCGGAAATAGAGGTCCTCCCGGAACCGGCCCGCCTTGACGGCGTCAACCAGGTTCGTGTTGGTGGCGGCGATCAACCGCACGTCCGCCTTCCGCGTGACGGTGTCGCCGACGCGCTCGAATTCCCGCTCCTGGACGAAACGCAGGAGCTTCGGCTGGAGGGGTAGCGGCAGGTCGCCGATCTCGTCCAGGAAGAGGGTGCCGCCGTCGGTCACAGCGATCCGGCCCGGGTTGTCGCGGACGGCCCCCGTGAAGGCGCCCTTCGCGTGACCGAAAAGCTCGCTTTCCAGGAGCTCGGGCGGGAACGAAGGGCAAGAGATGAGGCTGAACGGCTTGGCCGCCCTGGCGCTCCATGAATGGATGGCCCGGGCCAGGACGGTCTTGCCCGTGCCGCTCTCCCCGCAGAGGAGGATCGTGGCTTCGGATATGGCGGCTTGGCGCGCCACGGCCACGGCTCTCTGCATCCGAGGGCTCGCGCTCGAGAAATCGACTTCGGGATGCTGGCGCCCGAGGTCCTCTTGCAGGGACGCGACCTTCTGCTCCAGGAGCCGGACCTCGAACACCTTGTGCACCGACAGGGAGATCTGGGCGGGGGTGAACGGCTTGGGGATGTAATCGGTGGCCCCCCGCCGGATGGCCTCGACGGCCGTGTCGATGGAGGCGTAAGCGGTGATGACGATGATCTTGAGCCAGGGCGAGGCGGCCAGAAGGGCCGGGATGAGATCGAGGCCGTCGTCCGTGCCCAGCCGGAGATCCACGAAAGCGAGCTCGAAGGACCTGCGCGAGGCCTCCGCCAGGGCATCCTGGAAGTTGCTGACAGCCGTGACTTTATGTCCTTCCGTCTCGAGAGCGATGGTTAGGGTCTTCCGGATATTGATCTCGTCGTCGACGACGAGGACATGGAGGGGGGCATCGACGATCGGGCCGCTCTTTTCAGGTCCCATTCGATTATCCGTCTCGGGCCTCAAGCAGAAAAGAGCTTCTTCGTCAGGTCGGCCAGGTTCTTGGCGTGGGATTCGCAGCAGTCGAGCGACCTCTTGTCGGGCCGGCCGATCGAGACCGGGCCGTAGTGGTCGAACTGGTGGTTCCCGCGGACGACCATGCCGTGAATGAGCAGCGCCTGGAGGATATCGAGGACCGTCGTCTCGTTGCCGCCGCCGATATTGGCCGAGGAGGTGAAAGCCCCGCCGACCTTACCCCGGAGCTTTCCGTGATACTTGACGCTCTCGTCGAGGAGCTTTTTCAGCTCCCAGGACATCGTGCCGTAGTACGTCGGGGACCCGAGGACGATGCAGTCGTAGCCGAGGAGGTCGGCCGGGGCCGTGTCCTCGACCGTCTTGAGATCCACTGCGAGGCCTTGCGATTCGAGGACCTCGGCGATACGGGCCGCCATACTCTTGGTATTTCCCGTCCGGGAATAATAGGAAACCAGGGCTTTGGGCATCGCGTTCCTCCTGGGACGCCGCCGATTATGACCAAGGCGGAGCCCTAAGTCAAACCGGCAGCAAACAGGATTGAACACATCGCTCCAAAATAGTAGCATCGGTCGATCGCGACGGAAGTGAGGAGATCGAGATGAGCAGGCCCCGCATGATTTTCAGAGGTCTCTTCGCCCCTTATCTGATGGGTATCATAACGCTGACCGGGGCTTGGGCCGCGTTCCTCCCGCCGGCAGCGCCCGGGCAGGTTCCGCCGGCCACTCTGAGCCCGAACCTCACCATCGGCGTCGATGACGGGGATGAGAAACTGATGTTCGGCATGATCGTCCGCGTCGATGTCGATGGCCGGGGGGATATCTATATCCTCGACTACAAGTTCAGCCGGGTCGGAGTCTTCGACAGCAAGGGCCACTTCCTGAGGCAGATCGCCGTACCGGAAGGGCAGGGCCCGCAGGAGACGACGGGTATGCCCGGAATCGCCGTGACCCCCAACGGGACGCTGTTCATCAACGATACGCGGAAGGTGATCGTCTATGATCCGGACGGCAGATATGTCCGGACTTTTCCGGCCGGGTTCACGATCATTTCGACCGGCTGCCCCGGCACGGAGGATTTGGTTGTCCTGGGGCTGCACGAGGGAAAGATCTTGCATGTGTTCGACGCCCGAGGCGAATGGGTCGCCTCTTTCGGCGATATGTTCGTGCCGCCTAAAAAGTTCGAGCCGATGAAGGAGGCGCCGATCATCGGTGCTCCTCTTCGGTTTAGTTGCGCAAAGGACGGACGCGTATTCGTCCTGAACCCCCATCGGTACGAGGTCTCGGTATTCAAGGACCGGAAGCTAGAGGGCGTCATCGAAGGCCGGAGTGATGCCTTCAAGCCCGTCCGGAAGACGGCCTTCGGCTTTGCGTCCCCGGTCGCGGAGATCGTTCCCAGCGGCGATCTCGTCTTCGTCGCTCTCTTGACGATGTATCCGAAGGCCATGATGACGGCCGACGTATTTCGAGCCGGCCGGCGGATCGGAGCGATCGACCTGCCGGGGGAGCCCATGGCCGCGGATCGCCACGGCATGATCTATGTGGCCGAACAGGAAGAGGGGCCTTTCGGGCGCCAGCTGGCAGAAGGGAGCTTCCCAAAGGTCGTCCGCTACGCGGTCATTAAGAACTGACCCGATACCGGAACTGCGTATATCGAAATCCGCCGCTAGGCCTCTTCGACAAGGCCCCGCTTGGCCCCAACGCAGTCGTTACGGTCCTTCTGCCGGCTTTCGAGCCTCCGGCGGAGATCGGCGACGAGGGCGGCCATTCTGACATGCATCTTGCGGGCCGCGTCGAGCGATCGGCTGATCTTGGACTGGACGATCCAATCGAAGATCAGGCCGTCGAAGAGATAGTCCGCGAACTTCTCGAAGGAGCTGATCTCGATGCCCAACGGGACTTCGGGTCCGATCCGGAGGTCTGCGAGCTCTCTCCGGAACCGCCCCAGACGGGTTTGGACCTCGTGGATCGCCGCCTTGGCCCGGTCGATCTTGGAGTGCTTGACCGCCGTGATGATGAGGCCTCCGCCGATGAGGTCGACGATCCCCCAGTTCCCGGCGCTCTTGAAATAGGCGATGACGCTGTCGAGCCCGGCGAGGACCTCGTCGCCCGCCGCGACGGCTTCGCCGATCTCCTTGATGTCGGAGTTGACCTCGGCGATCCTCTCCGTCAACCGGAGCAGGTCGGCGCGGCCGGCCCCCTCGATCCGAAGTTCTTTCTGCTCGAGAGCCCGGGCGTATTCGGCCTCAGGCTCGCCGATGGCGGCCAGCCGGCCCTCCATGTCCGCGATGTCGCGCTCGAGCGAAGCGACCTCGTGGGCGCTCTGGTCGTACTTCAGTTTGGCGGTAAGAACCTCTTGCCTTTCCTTGTTGAGATGGTCCTCCTTGTTCCCCAGGAATTGGCTGAACATGGCCGTCAGGCTCAATCCCTCGAGCTTCCGGACGTCGGCCTCCTCTTTCTCGAGAACGACGCCGAGCTCGGCCGACCGCGTTTTTTCGGAGGCCAGGCTTTGGCGGGCTTCGCGAACGGAGCTCTCGAGCTTCTGCTTCGCCCGGATCCTCTCCCGGGCTTCGATAATTACATCGTCGGGTGCCCTGGACGTCATGTGATCCTCCACCTAATAATACTGATTTGGGCCGAATGCGTTCAAGGCGAGAAGGCGCCGCTCGATACCCGGCGGTCAGGACAGGGCGGCCGGGGAGCGGCGTTAAGTCAAACCGGCGGTCTCCGGCCGAGCAGGCCGAGCTGAAGCCGGTTCTTCACGCGCGCCTTCTGGTAGATGCTGGAGAGGTGCTTCTTGACGGTGTCGAGGGATATGAAGAGCTGGGCCCCGATCTCCTTGTTGCTGTACCCCCGCCGGACCAAGGCGACGATCTCCGTTTCCCGCGGCGTGAAGCCCATCCCTTCCAGCCGCTGCGAGGCCTCGGGAACCTCAGAGTCCGACCGCCGGGCCCCGGCCCGGCGCCGGGCATAAAGGGCCAGGGCGGCCAGGACGGGGAAGTGGAAACCGATCTGGATCACGGCAATGGCGTAATCGGGGCCGGTGAGAAGTTGGACCGGGATGAGCCCGGAGACGCACAACTGGAAAACCAGGTATCCAGCGACATAGGCGCCGGCGACAAGCCGCAGGGCCCGGCCTTCGCCCGGCGTCCCGCTTTTGCGCGCATGGACGAACAGATAACCCATCGAGCCGAAGACCGTCGCCGTCTTGAGGGCCAGGAAGGCGATCGAGTAGGCCGGGGTGAATATGCCGCCGGCCGCGAGGGTCCCTTGGCCGGCCTTGAGGACAAAGTAAAGGGCCAGGCCGGACCAAAGGGCGATCGAGAAGCCCAGGAGCCAGCGTGACGGCCTCGCGCCGGCCGCCTGGGCGGCGAAAACGATCAGGAAGTTCATGCTCACGGCGGCCAGGAGAAGGATGACCGGTCCGGTCACGAAAGCCAGGGGAGCCAAGGAAACCCGGGGAAGGAACACGGTGCCCAGGATGAACTGCATGACCAAAACCAGGGCGTGGCCGTTCCAGAAAGCCAGGTGGAGGGCGTAGGACCGCAGAAAAGCCTGGCCGCGGTCCCGGAACATACGGTCGGCCAGAAAGATCCCGAGTCCCGCCAGGCCGAAGAGCAGAAAGAACGCCAACAGAGGTCCCGTGCTCATGCCCCCGAATTTACCACAAAAAGGGGCGTATCGTCCCTCGGTTTTCCACCTTTGGGTTGTGTGACAGGCACTTAGGTTGACAGCGCCAACGTCATCTTCTATCATTGGCGGCCGATATCTCGAGCCCAGAACAAAGCCTGGCATTTTGATCCTACGCCTCGCGAATCCGGGAACGGAGGCTGAATGGGACTGAGACAGGTGAAACGCCCGATGAACCCTCTTTCCGACGCCCGGTTCGATATCGATCCGGGAGAGCTCAAGGAAAGATCTGTGCGGAGCGGCGCCATCACCTTGATAGACCAGGGATTTGCCACGCTCATCCACATGGTCTCGGTCGTCGTCCTGGCCCGCCTGCTGACGCCCGAGGATTACGGGACCGTCATGATGGTCACGGCCATCACCGGGTTCATCGAGCTCTTCCGGGAACTGGGCTTATCGAGCGCTACGGTCCGGACACGCGGCATCACCCATGACCAGGTCAGCAACCTCTTCTGGATCAACGTCGGCCTCGGCGCCGCCATCACCCTGATCATCGCCGCGTCCGGTCCCATCCTGGCCTGGTTCTACCACAAGCCGGAGTTGACCCTGGTCGCAGCCGGCATCTCGTTGACCTCCATCTTGAACAGTCTGGGGACCCAGCACGGCGCCCTGATCAATCGGGACATGCGTTTTGCCACCATGGCCGTCATTCGTGTCTCGGCCCTGCTCGCGGGGTTCCTCGCCGCCCTCGCCGTGGCCCTGTCCGGAGGGACCTATTGGGCGCTCGTCGCGAGCGCCGTGGTCACCGCGGTTTGGCATTCAGCCGGGAATTGGATCGCCTCCGGTTTCCGTCCCGGACGGTACAAAAAGAGGGTCGGACTTCGATCGCTCGTCCGCTTCGGCGCCACTGTCGCCGGTGCCGATATCGTCACTTACATCCACCGGAACGCGGACAATGTCCTGATCGGACGGGCTTGGGGAGCAGGGGAGCTGGGGCTCTACAACAAGGCCTACTCCCTGCTCATGCTGCCGGTCTCTAATTTGAGATACCCCCTCAACCGGGTCGCCTTCCCAGCCTTGAGCCGGCTGCAGGAGGACCCGAAGGCTTTCCGGGCCTATTTCACAAAGTACTGTGCGCTGCTCTCGTTCGTCACCATGCCTGTTGTGACCTATCTGTTCGCCTCCTCGGAACATGTCATCAAGCTGTTCTTGGGCCCGCGCTGGATCGGGGCGTCCGATCTGTTCAGCATCCTCGCGCTTGTCGCTTTCATCCAGGCGCCGGCCGGCTTGAAATCGATCGTCCAAACCTCGCTGGGCCGGGGGGGCAGGCTTTTTCGCCTGTCGCTCATCACCGCGGTCGCCGCAGTCGCCTCATTTTTCATCGGCCTGCCCTGGGGCGCCCGGGGTGTGGCCATCGGCTATGTCATCAGCACGTACCTTGTCCTCCATCCGACCTTGGTCTATGCCTTCCGCGATACGCCGATACGCCCGTCCGATTTCTATCGATCGATCCTGAAACCTACCGTCGCCAGCCTCTCGATGGCGGCGGCGCTCGTGTTCATCGAAGGCCGATTCACGGGGTTAGGGGACGCCGCTCTCCTCGTTCTCATGGTCCCGGCGGGGGCTTTGATCTACCTGGGCGTCTTTGCTCTCTTGCCGAAAGGAAGACAAGAGATCGCCGGCTATCTGGGATATGTGAAAATACTCTGGCACGGAGCCCTGAAAGCGTTCTCCAGGATCAGGGGGAGGTCATGACCGCAACCTTGGAAGACACGGCACACGGCATGAATCCGGCCCGCTTGTTGTGGACGGGAGGATGGGATTCGACTTACAGACTGCTGGATCTTCTTTTAGTCAAGCAGAAGCCCGTCCAGCCCTATTACTTCATCGACACCGCGCGCCGGTCGTTCGCCACGGAGATCCTGGCCATGAACGCGATCAAGCAGCGTCTGGCCGGGAAATATCCGGACCGGTTCTCCCTGCTCCGGCCGACGATTTTCAGGGATGTCCTCGATATTCCGCCCGATGACGAGATCCAGGCCTGCTATCAGAGGATCTGCGCCCGGAACCATGTCGGCGTCCAATACGAGTGGGGCGCCCGATTCGCCCGCGCCGAAGGGCTCTCGGAGCTCGAGCTGTCGCTTATCGGCGGCGGGCACATGTTCAAGGTCTTCGGACCCTATCTCGAGCAGCGCGATGCCGGGAACGACATCGTCTGGGAGTTGGGCAAGGGCCACGAAGGCGACGATCTCTATCGTCTGTTCAAGTGCTATCGATTCCCCTTGATCTTCACGACCAAGCAGGACATGTTCGCTCAGGCCAAGCAGCACGGATTCGAAGAGCTCATGCTTCTGACCGTTTTTTGCCACACCCCCCGTCCGGACGGAAAGCCATGCGGCGTGTGCATCCCTTGCGGGATCGCCGTCGAGAACGGGCTCGGCTGGCGGTTGTCGCGAAGGAGCCTGGCCAAGCTCCGCCTGAAACTGCTCTATCGGAAGGGACGTGGTTCCTTGGAGCGATATCCTCGCCTGTTTGCCCCGGCCCAGAAGATCGCGCGGAAATTCAAGAAGCCCAAGAAGCCGATCTTCCCCGTTTCTTAGGGCCCGCCGCCGTCAGTTTTCCACCTTTGGGTAATAGACATAACGCCGGCCGGACGCTATCCATGAGGGCGAGGAGGCCATTCCATGAACAAATCAAAACTGATGATGCTGTTGGTCGCCGGACTGCTGCTTGCCGGTATCGCCGCGGCCCAGGACGCGCCTGACGACGACGCCGTTTGGAGCGCCTTCACCGGTTGGTTCCGGACGGCGCCGCAGGAACGAGACCTGTTCGGGATGTATTCGGCCAAGCTGGGGGCGGAGGGCGTTCCCGAAGCCGAGGTCCGGCGAAGGCTGGCGGTCATCGTCAGGCTGTTCGCCGAGAGGCCCGAGGGCGCCGAGATATTCTACGACCGGGCCTACTCCCGCCCGCTGACGGGCGATCCCTCCCTGGATTCGCCGCGCGCGCCGAGCGCTTTCGTCGTCGAGGCGGCCAAGGGCCTGACGCCCGGCGCGGCGCTCGACCTGGGGATGGGGCAGGGCCGGAACGCCGTCTATCTCGCGACTCAGGGCTGGGACGTCACAGGCCTGGACATCTCGCAGGCGGGGTTGGATGAGGCTAAGGCCAACGCGGCCAAGGCCGGTGTCAGCGTCCGAACGATGAAGGGCACATACGAAGCCTACGATCCGGGCGTCGACCGGTGGGACCTCATCGTCGTTGCTTTCGCCTGGGCCCCCGTCGAGGACCCTTCCTTCTTGGCCAAGCTGAAGGCTTCTCTGAAGCCTGGCGGCGTCGTCCTATTTGAGCACTTCGTCACGGACAGCGAGCATCCCTACGCACCGATGGTCCGGGCGCTCAAGCCGGACGGGTTGAAGACGCTTTTCGCGGACTTCGAGCTGGTGTCCTATGAGGAGAAGGAGGTGACGGCGGATTGGGGAGGCCCCGGTTCCCTGGTCGTGCGCATGGCGGCCCGGAAGAGGTCCTGAGAGCTCAATAGACGTCTCCGGACCGATCGATAAAGACGCGGGAAGCGTGGCCCAGCACAGCGCGCTTTCTCTCCTTGAAATCCAGGATCTTCTTGCGCATGCGGAGCGAGGCGGGCGTCACTTCCAGCAATTCGTCCTCGTTGATATAGTCCATCATCTGGTCCAGCGCCAGGATGGCGGGTGCGTCGATCTTGATGGCGATATCCGACGTGGAGGACCTCATATTCGTGAGATGTTTCTGCTTGGTGGGATTGACCGTCAGGTCTTGGGCCTGCATGGTCTCACCGACGATCTGGCCGGCGTAGACCTTGTCTCCGGCGGACACGAAAAGCCGGCCGCGGTCCTGGATGTTCGATACGGCGTATGCGGCGACGGTCCCGGCGCGGTCGGCGACCAGGACGCCGTTCCTGCGGCCTGTGATCTTACCGGCCCACTCGCGGTAGCCGAGATACGTGTGGGCCATGACGCCGTTGCCCCGGGTCTGGCTCAGGAACTCCATTCGGAAGCCGAATAGCCCGCGCATGGGCACCGTAAAGGTCAATCGGGTATAGGTCCCCTTCAGGTCGATGATCCGTTCCAAGACGCCCTTTTTCTCGCCCAACATGCGGATGACCGTGCCGGCCCATTCCTTCGGCATGTCCGCGACCAGGCTCTCGTAGGGTTCGAGCACTCTTTCTCCATCGGTCTTCGTGATGACCTGGGGCATCGAGACCTGGAATTCGTAGCCTTCCCGGCGCATCTGTTCGATGAGGACGGCCAGCTGCAGCTCGCCGCGGCCGGCGACCGTGAACCGGTCGGGCGAATCGCCCCATTCGACGGAGATGGAGACGTTCGTCCGCAGCTCCTTTTCGACGCGTTCGCGCAGCTTGCGGGAGGTGACATGCTGACCCTCCCGGCCGCCGAACGGGCTGTTGTTGACCAGGAAGATCATGGACACGGTCGGCGGCTCGATGGTCAGCACGTTGAGGCGGATGGGCCTCTCGGGGTCGGCGAGGGCATCGCCGATGGTGACGGAAGGGATGCCCGCGAAAGCGAAGAGCTCGCCCGCTTCGACGGCGGGCACCTCGGTCCGTTCGAGTCCCTCGAAGACGAACAGCTTCTGGACCTGTCCCAGGACCTGCTTGTCGTCGCCGGACAGGACCGCGATCGGGTCGCCGGTCCGGACCCGGCCTCCCAGGAGGCGGCCGATGCCGATGCGTCCGATATAGTCGTCGTGGCTGATGTTGGTGATCAGGGCTGAGAGCGGGCTCTCAGGATCGTATTCCGGGGCCGGCACATGCTCCAGGATGGACCGGAAGAGCGGGGTCAGGTCCTTCGCCGGATCGGCCAGGTCCGTCGTCGACGTGCCGTTCCGGCCCGACGCGTAGATGACCGGGAAATTCCATTGCTCGTCGTCGGCGTCGAGCTCGATGAAGAGGTCGACGGTCTCGTCGAGCACTTCGCGGATCCGGGCGTCCGGGCGGTCGATCTTGTTGATGACGACGATGGGACGCAGGCCCAGCTCCAGGGCTTTCTTGAGCACGAAACGGGTCTGCGGCAGCGGGCCTTCCGCCGCGTCGATGAGGAGCAGGACGCCGTCGACCATCCGGAGGACGCGCTCCACCTCGCCGCCGAAGTCCGAGTGGCCGGGCGTGTCGACGATGTTGATCTTGACGCCCTGCCAGACGAGCGACATGTTCTTGGCGACGATGGTGATGCCCCGCTCCCGCTCGAGATCGCCCGAATCGAGAATGCAATCGCCCATCTGGTCGATATTGCGGAACAGCTTGCACTGACGCATCATCGCGTCGACCAGCGTCGTTTTTCCGTGATCGACGTGGGCGATGATGCCGACGTTGCGGATATCTTGCCTGCGCACAGGGCTCCTTTGGGCTTTGAGTTCTCCGTCCGGGGATAGATCACCAGGGGAAAACGGGAGGAACAACTATTATACACCCGGCCCGAAATTCGGGGCATTCTCAGGGCAGAGAGGGGGCGGCGCGGTGGTACGGCTCTGCCAAGAATGGCCGACCGGGGCTGTCGCCGGTGAAAATGTCATATGGGGTCAGTTAGTTACGCGATTTTTAACCCTTGTTCGACACCTGACGATGAGGCCTCTTATTGCCTGTCTGAAGCCCTAAACCCAGCCCAATTCCGGACCTGCAACGCAAGCGAAGGGGGATTGAAGGGCAAATCTGAAGATGATATGATACAAAAAAGGGGTAAAAAATGGATGCGTCTAGGAAAATACTCTGGATTCTCACTTTAGGGGTTTTTATCATCGCCTTCGCCACCGGAGCCTGCAAGTCAACGACCGGGCCCGACCTCAAAGGCGGCATTCTGACAACCTTTGAGGTCGTCGATGAGCAATACAGTGTTTTCATAACAAATACGGAGACGATTGATAAGGTGATGCTCAACTGGAATAAATGGCAAAATGCGGGAGGCATTCCCGCGGGTCGCGTAACCAAGGGACAGGTGTCCTACAACAAACCATGGAGTTGGCATATCGATCCTGAGGATATCAGTATCGTCGACGGTGCGATAGAAATACAAGACGGTCGCCCGTCCTATGTTGAGGCAAATGTCGACGCCTGGATTAAAAACGTCGTTTATTATTCCCCGTCCGGCGCACAGCTCATATCGGTCAAGGACTACCGCTGAGAGGCTGTCGCGGCCAGTAGCTAATAAAAGAATTGGTGGGGTGAGTGAGGGGAATCGAACCCCCAACCTTCGGATCCACAGTCCGATGCTCTAACCGTTGAGCTACACTCACCATAAGGTTGGCGAGGAATTATCGCATTTGGGGAAAAAGTAGTCAAATCAGGGAGGAAACGCTAAAAAAGAATGGGGACACGTACCAAGGGTACATGTCCCCGACCTTTTCCCGAATTAGC
The DNA here is from genome assembly GCA_041736225.1 of Candidatus Aminicenantales bacterium. Taxonomy (GTDB): domain Bacteria; phylum Acidobacteriota; class Aminicenantia; order Aminicenantales; family Saccharicenantaceae; genus RBG-16-66-30. The sequence goes on from JBGSUG010000073.1 coordinate 25,106, forward strand.
CCTTCTGGCCCTCGATGAGGTCGAGGACGTCCTCGGAGTCGCGCCAGTTCTCGCGGACGCGCACTTGAAGCTCCAGATAGACCTTGTGGCCGATGTATTCCGCGATCTCCTGGCGGGCCTCGATGCCGACCTGCTTGACGAGCGAGCCGTGGCGGCCGATGACGATCTTGCGGTGGTTGTCCTTCTCGACGAAGATCGCGGCCCGGATATGCGTCAGGGGCCGCATCTCGCCGGGCTTCTTCCAGTCCGGCTGTTCTTTGTTCTCGATGGACTCGATGTAGACGGCCGTGACGAAGGGCAGCTCCTGGGTGACGTACTTGAGGATCTTCTCCCGGACGATCTCGGCGAAGAGGAAGCGCTCCGACTGGTCGGAGATCTCCTCGTCGGAGTAAAGCTTGGGGGCCTCCGGCAGGGCCTCCGTCAGGAGCTTCTCCAGGACGTCGAGGTTGACGCCTTTGAGGGCCGAGATGGGGATGATCTCCCGGAAGGGGAAGAGGTCCTTGTAGCGGTCGATGATCGGCAGGACCTTGTCCTTGCGGACGATGTCCACCTTGTTGATGAGCAGGAAGACGGGCGTCTTGACCTTGCGCAGGGTCTCCAGGACGTACTCGTCGCCGTGGCCGAACTTCTCCGTCGCGTCGACGAGCAGGCAGACGAGGTCGGACGTCTCCAGCGCCGAGTAGACGAAGTTCATCATCCTCTTGTTGAGCGTGTGGAGCGGCTTGTGGATGCCCGGGTTGTCGACGAAGACGGTCTGGCCCTTGTCCGTCGTCTTGATGCCCAGGATGCTGATCCGGGTCGTCTGGGGCTTGTCCGAAACGATGGCCACCTTCTGGCCGATCAAGGCGTTGAGCAGGGTCGACTTTCCCGTGTTCGGCCGCCCGACGAGGGCTACGTATCCGGTCTTGTAGACCGGCTTCGGGGCCGCCTTCTTCCGGGCGGGCGCCCGCTTCTTCGGGGCGGGCTTGGCCGGCTTTTCCGCCTCTGCGGTTTTCTTGGTCGTCCTCGGCATGGTTCCCCCTCGGCCCGCGTCAGGCCCTCCGGATCCTCAGCTTCTTGACCTTCTTCTGGTCGACGTCGATGACCTCGAGCGTGAGGCCCTTGATGGCGAGCGACTCGCCCTTGTGGGGCAGCCGGCCCAGCTCGTGGGTGATGAGCCCGCCGACCGTGATGAAATCGTCCTCGGCCAGCTCGACGTCGAACAGCTCCTCGAGCTCCTCGACCTCGGTCGCCCCGGACACGGTGAAGTCGAGGGGCGCGTTCTCGAGGATCATGGCCTCTTCGGTGTCGTACTCGTCCTGGATCTCGCCGACGATCTCCTCGACGACGTCCTCCATGGTGACGAGGCCGGAGACGCCGCCGTGCTCGTCGACGACGATGGCCAGCTTCTGCTTGACCTTCTGGAACTCGCGCAGGAGGTCGGGGACGGGCATGGATTCGGGGACGTAGGCAACGGGCCGGATGAGGGCCTCGATGGGCTGGAGCTTGTGCTTGTCGTCGGAGTACTCGAGGATGTCCTTGGCCATGACGATCCCGTCCATGTTGTCGAGCCGGTCCTTGTAGACGGGGATCCGCGAGTACTTCTCCTTGATGATGAGGTCCTTGAGGTTGTCGATGGTGGCGTCGCGGCGGATGCAGACCATGTTGCTCCGGGACGTCATGACCTCCCGGACGACGGTGTCGCCGAACTCGACGACGCTGCGCAGGAGCTCGTCCTCGCCCTTGTCGATGATGCCCTCCTCGGTGGCCTCGTCGATGAAGGTCTCGATCTCCTCGTCGGACGCCTCGCGGTCCGCCTCGTTCTCCTCCCTCTGCTCCTCGCGCTCCAGGAGGTTGCGGGAGATGACGAGCAGGGGAGAGGCGATGAGCCGGACCGCCGGGAACGCGGGCAGGAACATCTTGAGGAGGGCCGGCTTGCCGACGTAGACGAGAAGGCGCGGGACGAGGTCGAGGCAGACGCCGTAGACGGCCAGGGCGGCCAGGAAGAGCCCGATCGGCCTGATCCCGGCTCCCTGGGAGACGACGAAGCCGTAGACGACCAGGGCCAGGAGGGCGACGATCCTCAGGAACTCGACGGCGAGCAGGGTCTCCTCGAAGCTGCCGAGGATCCGGGCGCGCTCGGCCTTGTCCCGGTTCTCCAGGAAGCGGCTGAGGGAGATCTTCGAATAGGCGCCGAGGACGATGTGGAGAAGCGACAGCAGGAAGGCGGCCAGGAAGGCCAGGCCCAGTCCGATCCAAGTGACGGCCGACGCGGTCATGCCAGGTAGAGCCCGTGGGCCTTCCGCTCCTCTTCCTCGATGCCGGCGAAGTGGTCGAAGCCGAGAAGATGGAGGTAGCCGTGGATGGCGAGCAGGCGCAGCTCGCGGTCGAGCGAGTGGCCCTTCTCCCGGGCCTGGCGGTCGGCGACCGGCACGGCGATGACGATGTCGCCCAGATAGTACTTGCCGTCCGGACCCTTCTCCCCGAGAGGGAAGCTGAGGACGTCGGTCGGCCGGTCTTTCTTCATGAACTTGCGGTTCAGGGTCCGGATGGCTTTGTCGCCGACGAAGGCCAGGGTGACCTCCGGGTCGGCGAGCCGGTACTGCCGGCCGAGGTCCGCGAGCAGGCGCTCAAACGCTTTTGTCCGGATCCGGTGCTTTTTCTGGCGGTTGATGATCTCGATCATGGTCCTTTTTCTTGTTGCCGTTCGCCCCGTCTTTCCGGGCCGGCCGGCCGTTGAAGCCGAAGCCCGGGTATTCGATGCGGGGATGGTAGATGGCGAAAAGGATGGTCAGGAACGACGCGGCGACGTTGCGCAGTTCCCGCAGGGAGAAATCGCAGGCGTCGAGCTGCCCGTCCTGGAGGGTGGCGTTGATGATGTCGGTGATGACCCGCTTGAGGTTGTCCTTGGTCGGCGCCTTGAGGCTGCGCGAGGCGGCCTCGACCGCGTCGGCCAGCATGACCAGGCCGGCCTCCTTCGACTGGGGCGGCGGCCCCGGATAGCGGAAGGGCTCCTCGCCCACGGTCTGTCCTTCGGGGTCGTAGAGCTGCTTGGCCTTGGCGTAGAAGAAGCGGACGAGCGAGTTACCGTGGTGCTGCTCGATGATCTCGCGGATGGGCCGGGGCAGCTTGAGCTTGCGGGCGATCTCGGCCCCTTCCTTGACGTGGTTCTTGATGACCAGCGTGCTCATCGAGGGCGTCAGGTCCTTGTGGAGGTCGAATTCCCGGGACCGGTTCTCGATGAAGTACTCCGGCATCTTGGTCTTGCCGATGTCGTGGTAGAGGGCCCCGGCTTTCGTCAGCTGGGTGTCCAGGCCGAGCTCCTCGGCCGCCTTTTCGGCGAGCGAGGCGACGACGAGGGAATGATGGTACGAGCCCGGGGCCTCCTCGGAAAGCTGGCGGAAAATGGGCAGATCGGAGTTGGTCAGCTCCAGGAGCTTCGAGCCGGTCACGAAGCCGAAGGCCGATTCCACGAGGGGCAGGAGGAGGAAGGCCAGCACGGCGCTGGCCGCCCCGCCGATGACTCCCATGATGATCCGGGCCGTGAGCCCGGCCAGGTCGCCCCCGCCTTCGATGAGGCTGAAGGCGAGGAGGATGAAGGCGTTGGCCGCGGGCAGAACGATGAAACCGGCCCGGAGCGTCGCCGCCCGGAAGCGCCTCTTGTAGAGCTTGACGCCGTAACCCGCGGCCAGGCCGCCCAGGAAGCTGAACATGGTCAGGGTGAAATCGCCCCCGAACAGGATACCGACGGTCACGGTGTTGAGGATGATGCAGAGGAGCGTGATCTGGGCGGGGACGAGGAAGGCGAAGACGAGGACCGCCGCCTGCAGGGGGAAAGCGAAATAGAAGGTCTCGACGCGCGAGAACGCCGGCGTCGCGAAGGCCCCGGAGACGGCCGCGGCCAGGACCAGAAAGATCTTGTAGAGGACGAGGCTGCCGAGGAGCGCCGCGCCCATCATCCGGAACTGACGCTCGGCCTCGCGGGGCTTGGCGGTGGCCCGGAGATAGCTCCAGAGGGCGAAGAAGAGGAGCCCGTAGAGCAGGAAAGCGCCGGCGAAGCGCGGCAGCCAGCTCGAGCGCCGCCGCATCCTCTGGTTATAGGGCTCCAGGACCTTGAGCGTATCGGCCGTGACTTCGTCGCCTTTGCGGACGATGATCCGGTCCTTCTTGACGGTCAAGGTGACCGTGCCGACCGCGTCCCTGGCCTGCGCTTTCCTCTTATCGGTCTCGATCTTGTTGTAGGTGACGTTGGAGGTCAGGAAGATCTGTCCCAGGTTGGAGAGCAGCGTCCGGTCCCTGGCCGGGAGCTCGATCTTGTCGAGGTCGGCGGCGAAGCGGCTCTCGCTCTCGCGGATGTCGAGGAGGTCGCCGACGCGGACCGTCCGCTCGCCGCGCTGCCCGTCGAGGAGGGTCATGCCCCTGTCCGCTTCGCCGTGGATGAAGAGGTTCTTGGCGACGATGATGCCCTGGTCGAAGGTCTTGGCCGTCAGGTTGACCAGCATCTCTTCGAGCTCGGCCGGGAATTTCAGCCGGGCCAGGGTCGCGACGTCCGCGGCCTCGAGATCGACGCCCAGCTTGTCGAGGAGCACCGAACGGAGCTCTTCCGGGGGACGGCCCCCGGGGGCCTTGGAAGTCCAGTCGCGGCCTTCGGCGAACAGCCGCCGGATCTTGTCCTCGGTGACGGCGAAGACGTTGGGATCGTACGTATAGACGGGCAGGATGGCGTCGGCGGCCTCGGTCTTTTTCTGGAGCGTCGCTTCGTCGTCCTCGATGAGAAGGTCGAAGGGCGCGACGACGTCCGCCGGAGCGATGTCGTCCAAGGCGAGCGCCGACAGGCCCTGCGAGGGCAGGCGGACCAGGAAGAGCGCGGCGACGACGGCGACGATCGCCAGAAAGACCCAGGGGCTGTCGAAAAAGCCTCGGCCCGGGGGCTGGCCCTTCTCCTCTTCGCCGGATTCGGCGGCGGGCCGTCCGGGCTGGATCTCGGCGCCCTTGAAGAGCTTGATCTTGTCGAAGAAGCGGTCGGGCATGGCGCGTCAGCTCTCCCGGGATTCGGCCTTCTGGTAGGCCTTGACGATCTTCTGGACGAGCGGGTGGCGGACGACGTCCTTGTCGTTGAACTGGATGAAGGCGATCTCCGGGAGGGAGATGAGGATCTTCATCGCCTGGAGGACGCCCGACTTGCGGGGCTGGGGCAGGTCGATCTGGGTGATGTCGGCCGTGATGACCAGCTTCGAGTCGAAGCCGGCCCGGGTCAGGATCATCTTCATCTGCTCCCGGGTCGTGTTCTGGGCCTCGTCGAGGATGATGAAGGCGCCGTTGAGCGTCCGGCCGCGCATGAAGGCCAGGGGCGCGATCTCGATGACCCCCCGTTCGATCAGGCGGTTGGCCTGGTCGTACTGGGAGAGGTCGAACAGGGCGTCGTAGAGGGGCCGAAGGTAGGGATTGATCTTTTGGATGAGGTCCCCGGGCAGGAAACCGAGCTTTTCGCCCGCCTCGACAGCCGGGCGGGTGAGGATAATGCGGTTGACGGCCTTGTTCTGGAGGAAGGCCAGGGCCATGGCCATGGCCAGGTAGGTCTTGCCCGTGCCGGCCGGGCCGATGCCGAAGACCAGGTCGTGGGTCTTGATGGCCTGGATGTAGGCCTGCTGGTTGAGGCTCCTGGGGGTGACCGATTTCCGGGACAGGGCCAGGGGCTCGGCCGGCGCGTAGCCTTCCAGGGAGGCGGGCGATCCCTCTTCGACCATGTCCAGGGCGATCAGGAGGTCCTCCTCGCGGAGCTGGTGGCCCTTCTCGCCGAGCTGGCGGAGGCGATCGAAGTAGCTCTTGGCGAAGGCGACCCGGTGGGAGTCCCCGTCGACGAGGAGCTGGTCGCCGCGCAGGGCCAGGCTGACGCCCAGGCGGGATTCCAGCTTTTTCAGGGTTTTCCCCTGGACGCCGGACAGGGCAGATTCGTTCATCAGAGGAAGAGTGATCTTTTCCATTTTTTTCAGGGGCGGGGGGCCCGAGCGGGTTCGGTTTCCGTCATTATCAAGGCATTATACCCATAACGCCGCGCCCCTTGTCAAGCGACCCTCCCAGCGGGGACACGTACCAAGGGTACGTGTCCCCGGAGCACAGGCCCTTGAAAATCGGGCCCGTCTGGGGTATAAATCCACCATGGACAAAGAATTCACGACGGTATCGATACCCACCTCGCTCCACAAGAAGATCGAGGAGTTCATCAAGGGGACGGAATACGCCTCCGTCTCGAGCTATGCGGCCAAGGTCCTCAGGGAAAGCCTGTCCAAGCCGGAGCCGGCGACCGAGGTCTTCAGCAAGGACGAGGAAGAGAAGGTCAAGGAACGCCTGAAGGCCCTGGGATACATCGACTGACCCGCCCGGCCGCCCGATCGCCCTATCCTTCCGGAATAGGAACAAGGAGAGAACCATGATCCAGCCTCACGGCGGAAAGCTCGTCGACAGGGTCCTGACGGACAAGAAAAGGGACGCGGCGCTCACCGGGGCCGGGCGGCTGGCCCGCCTGACGGTCGATTCCGAGATCGTCTCCGACCTCGAGAACATCGCCACGGGGGTCTATAGCCCCCTCGAGGGCTTCCTCGGAGAGGCCGACTTCCGGAGCGTTCTCGCCGGGAGCCGCCTGCGTTCGGATGTCGCCTGGACCGTGCCCATCGTGCTCGACGCCGACGAGGCGACGGCCGGCAAGCTCAAGATCGGGGACGAGGTGTTGCTCGCGGCCGAGGACGGGCGGCCCGTCGCCATCCTCCATCTCGAGGAAAAGTACAGCTACGACAAGGGCGAGATGGCCGATAAGGTCTTCGGGACGCGCGACGCGGCCCACCCCGGCGTCGCCAAGGTCCTCAAGATGAAGGACGTCCTCCTGGCCGGGCCGATCGATCTCATCGAGATCACGCCGACGCCGTTCGACCGCTGGAAGCTCGCGCCGAAGGAGACCCGGGTCCTCTTCGAGGCCAAGGGCTGGAAGACGGTCGTCGGCTTCCAGACGCGCAACACCCCCCACCTGGGGCACGAATACGTCCAGAAGGCGGCCCTGACCTTCACCGACGGCCTGTTCATCAACCCCGTCATCGGCCGCAAGAAGAAGGGCGATTTCAAGGACGAGATCATTCTGGCGTCCTACGAGGAGGCCATCCGGCGCTACTACGTCAAGGAGCGGACGGCCCTGGCCATCCTCCAGATGGAGATGCGCTACGCCGGGCCGCGCGAGGCCATCCACCACGCCATCCTGCGCAAGAATTTCGGCTGCACCCACATCATCATCGGCCGGGACCATGCCGGAGTGGGCTCCTATTACGCCCCGTTCGCCGCTCAGGACATCTTCGCCGACTTCCCCGACCTGGGCATCGCGCCGATGTTCTTCCGGTCGTTCAGCTGGTGCAAGACCTGCGGGGCGGTCGTCAACGAGAAGATCTGCCCCCACCCGCCGGCCGAGCATGTTCAGTTCAGCGGCACGAAGATCCGCGACCTCCTGGTGAACGGCGAGTGCCCGCCGCCGGAGCTGATGCGGCCGGAGGTGGCCGACGTCATCATGCGCTTCAAGGATCCGTTCAATGAATGACCGGAAGGTCGTCGTCGTCGGGCTCGACTGCGCGCCGCCCGAGATCGTCTTCGACCGGCGCGGGGAGTTCCCGGTCCTGAACGGGCTGATCGAGAAAGGGCTCTGGGGAAAGCTCCGCAGCTCCGACCCGCCCATCACCATCCCGGCCTGGATGGTCATGGCCACCGGGCTCGACCCGGGACGGCTGGGGCTCTACGGCTTCCGCCACCGCACGGGCTATTCCTACGACAAGATGTGGATCGCCAACTCGAAGGCGGTCAAGGAGAAGCGCCTCTGGGATTACATCGGCGAGGCGGGCGGGACGAGCACCCTCGTCAGCGTGCCGCCGAGCTACCCGCCCTATCCCGTGGCCGGGAACCTCGTCTCCTGCTTCATCACGCCCCCGGGGCCGGGGAAGGAAACGACCTGGCCGGCCGGGCTCAAAGCCGAGATCGAGGAGAGGTTCGGGCCCTATATCTTCGACGTCGTCTTCCGCACGGAGGACCGCGACCAGATCCTGCGCGAGATCTACGCCATGACCGACAAGCGCTTCGAGGTCATGGAGTGGCTCATCGAGACCAAGCCCTGGAACCTGTTCATGTTCGTCGAGATCGGGGTCGACCGCGTCCATCACGCTTTCTGGAAGTACATGGACCGGGCGCACCACCTTTACGAGCCGGGCAACCGTTTCGAGACGGCCATCGTCGACTACTACAAGCACCTCGACGCGAAGATCGGCCGGCTCCTGGCCAAGGCGGGCGACGGCACGGCCGTGCTGGTGGTCTCCGACCACGGCGCGAAAAGGATGAAGGGCGCCTTCTGCGTCAACGAGTGGCTGATCGAGAAGGGCTGGCTGGCCGTCAAGGAGCGTCCGGCGAAGCCGACGAGCCTCGACGACCTGGCCATCGACTGGGAGAAGACCCGGGCCTGGGCCTGGGGCGGTTATTACGCCCGCGTCTTCCTCAACGTCGAAGGGCGCGAGCCCAAGGGCGTCATCCCCGCCGAGGATTACGAGAAGGTGCGCGACGAGCTTCTGGCCGAGATCGAGGCCGTCCGGGGGCCGGCGGGGGAGGCCTGGGCGACCAAGGTCATCAAGCCGCAGGAATATTACGAGGTGCTCGAGGGCGAGTACCCCGATCTCATGGTCTACTTCGACGACCTCTACTGGCGGTCGGCGGGGACGCTCGGCTACGGAACGATGTACCTCCCGGAGAACGACACCGGGCCGGACGACGCCGTCCACGCCCAGCACGGGATCTACATCCTGAGCGACCCGGCGAGCGGCCGCGCGGGACGTCGCGACGGCGACATCCTGGACATCGCGCCGACCGTCCTCGACATCATGGGCCTCCCCATCCCAGAAAAAATGAAAGGCCGGGTCCTCCGGCCGGAATGAAAGGAAAGAGAGCGCATGTGCGGAGAACATGAAGGCTTCACGCTGTGGTTCACGGGACTGCCGTGTTCAGGGAAATCGGCCGTCGGCGACAAGGTCGCCGAGATCCTCAAGGAAAGAGGGCATCACGTCGAGAGGCTCGACGGGGACGTGGTCAGGCAGGACCTGACCCGCGACCTGGGCTTCTCCAAGAAGGACAGGGACGAGAACATCCGCCGGGTCACGTTCGTGGCCAAGCTCCTGTCGCGCAACGGCGTCGCCGTCTTGACCTCGTTCATCTCGCCCTACCGGGAGATGCGCGACCGGGCCCGGAAGGAGACGACCCACTTCGTCGAGGTCTACGCCAAGTGCCCGCTCGAGGTCTGCATCCAGCGCGACGTCAAGGGCATGTACCAGAAGGCCATCCGCGGCGAGATCAAGGAATTCACGGGTATTTCCGATCCCTACGAGGAGCCGACGAACGCCGAGATCGTCCTCGAGACGGATAAGGAGACGATCGACGAGAGCGTCGAGAAGGTCTTCCGCCGCCTCGGAGAACTGGGCCTGCTCTGATGGGGGATCTGATGGGGACATGTACCTTCGGTACGTGTCCCCCCTCTTTCCCGTCCTCATTTCCCGGCTTGACCGACTAAACTAAACTAATATAATCAATCCTTTAGGGAAAGAACCCATGGCGAGATATCTGGTGACCGGCGGGGCGGGCTTCATCGGTTCGCACATCGCCGAGAGCCTCGTCGCGAGAGGGGACGAAGTCCGCGTCCTGGACAACCTCTCGACGGGGAAAATGGAGAACCTCGACTCGGTCGCGGACCGCATCGAGTTCGTCGAGGGCGACATCCGCGATCTCGCGACCTGCCGGCGGGCCGTCGAGGGGGTCGAGACCGTCTTCCACGAGGCCGCTCTGGCCTCGGTCGCGAAGTCGGTCGAGGACCCGCTCCTCAACAACGCCATCAACGTCACCGGGACGCTCAACATGCTCGTGGCGGCCCGGGACGCCGGCGTCGGGGGCTTCGTCCTGGCCTCTTCCTCGGCCGTCTACGGCGACGATCCGGCCATGCCCAAGGTCGAGGGCCGGGAGGGGCGCCCTGTCTCGCCCTACGGCGCGAGCAAGCTCTTCGACGAGAAATACGCCCAGGCCTTCCACGCCCTTTACGGCCTGAAAGCGGTCGCCCTGCGCTACTTCAACGTCTTCGGGCCGCGCCAGGACCCGCACTCCGAGTATTCCGCGGTCATCCCGCTCTTCATCTCCAGGATCCTCCAGGGCGAGCGTCCGACGATCTTCGGGGACGGGGAGCAGTCGCGCGATTTCATCTACGTCGGGGACGTCGTCCGGGCCAACCTCGCGGCCGCCGCGTCGGCCGCCGCGGCGGGGGAGGCCCTCAACGTCGCCAGCGGGACGGGGACCACCGTGAACGGCCTGCTCGACGCCGTCAACGGGGCCCTCGGAACGAAGGTCGAGGCCGTCCGCACGGCGCCCCGCCCCGGCGACATCCTCCACTCGACGGCCGACATCACCAAGGCCGGGCGGCTCATGGGATTCGCCCCGAGCCTGTCTTTCACGGACGGTCTGAGACGGACCGCCGACTGGTACAAGAAAAGGAGTTCACAGAATGAACGCTGAAGCGACCAAGCTGCTGAAGAAGATCGAATCCAAGAGCGCCGTCGTCGGGGTCATCGGCCTGGGCTACGTCGGCCTGCCGCTGGTCAAGACGTTCCTCAAGAAGGGGTTCCGCGTCATGGGCTTCGACATCGACCCCAAGAAGGTCGACATGCTCAACCGCGGCAAGAGCTACATCCGCCACATCTCGGCGGCCGAGCTCAAGGATTTCCTGGGCCGCAAGATGTTCAAAGCCTCGGCCGATTTCGGCGGCCTCAAGAAGGTCGATGCCATTCTCATCTGCGTCCCGACGCCGCTCGACGGCCACGGCAGCCCGGACCTGTCCTACGTCCTCAACTCGACGATCAGCGTCGCCGAGAACGTCCGCAAGGGCCAGCTCGTGGTCCTCGAGAGCACGACCTACCCGGGGACGACCGACGAGGAGATGCGCCCCATCCTCGAAGCGGGAGGCCTCAAGGCCGGCAAGGACTTCTTCCTGGCCTTCTCGCCCGAACGCGAGGACCCGGGCAACAAGAACTTCTCGACGGCCACGACCCCCAAGGTCGTCGGCGGACTGACGCCCGACTGCCTGCGCGTGGCCAAGGCCCTCTACGACCAGATCATCGTCAAGACCGTGCCGGTGTCCTCGACCCGGGCGGCCGAGTCGACCAAGCTGCTCGAGAACATCTTCCGCTCGGTCAACATCGCCCTGGTCAACGAGCTGAAGATGATCTTCGACCGCATGGACATCGACGTCTGGGAGGTCATCCGGGCCGCCTCGTCCAAGCCCTTCGGCTTCATGCCCTTCTATCCCGGGCCGGGGCTCGGCGGGCACTGCATTCCGATCGACCCCTTCTACCTGACCTGGAAGGCCAAGGAGGTCGACTACCAGACGAAGTTCATCGAGCTCGCCGGCGAGATCAACACCTTCATGCCCTATTACGTCCGAGAGAAGACGGTCGAGGCCCTGAACGACCGGGGCAAGTCGGTCAAGAACGCCAGGGTGCTCGTGCTCGGGCTGGCCTACAAGAAGGACATCGACGATTCGCGCGAGTCGCCCTCCCTCAAGATCATCACGCTCTTCCAGGCGAAGGGTGCCAAGGTCTCCTACAACGACCCGTACGTGCCCCACGTCGTCGGCCACCGCGAATACCCCGGCCTCGAGCTCAAGTCGGTCCCGCTGACGAAGGCCCTGCTGAAAAAGACGGACGCCGTCATAATCGCCACGGACCACACCGTCTACGATTACGACATGATCGTCAAGAACGCGCCGCTCGTCGTCGATACGCGGAACGCCGTCAAGAGGCACAGGAAGAACGTCGTTAAAGCCTAAAAGGTCGCCCAAGAAGGGACCTGGTCTTCACAACCATCCGTTTTCCCCTGGTGGTGTGAAGACCTGGTCCCTCCGTTCTTTGGTCCTGTCCCGGGGCGTCCCTGCCCGGCTTGGCTCTACTCATCCCCCAGAGGGACCCCTTTCGCCTCGGGCGGGCAGGGACTGGTCCCATGCCACCCATCGGCTTCAATCGTCGCGTCCGGAAAACGAGGTGCGTTTAATAAAATATTGATCTAAAGAAGAGACCAGGTCTCAAGACGGGACCAGGTCTTCACAGCTTCAGGGAGAAACCGGCATTTGTGAAGACCAGGTCCCTTCTTTTTTTAACAAATACGGGGGAGGAGCTCGGAGGTCAGGGGCTCGAGGAGGCGCAATCCGCCGGCGGCCGTCCGCAGCAGCAGCTCGCCCGGCCGGCCCACGCCGTCCTGGAACTCGCCGATGATAGCGGCTTTGCGGCCGAGCGGATGGCGGCGCATCAGGCGGACGAACTCGTCGGCCCGCTTCGCCGGGGCGACGACGACCGCTTTCCCCTCGCAGGCCATGTAGAGGGGATCGATCCCGAGCAGCTCTCCCGCCGCCCGGACGGGTCTCGATAGAGGTATGCTATCTTCTTCTATGAGAAGGGGATAGGGGAGATGTTCGGCCAGCTCGAAGAGCACGGTCGCGAGGCCGCCCCGGGTGACGTCGCGCATCCAACGTGCGCCGCGCTTCCAGAGCGGCAGCAGGAAGAGAAGCGGCGCGCAATCGCTCCGCACGGCCGATTTCAGGCCGAAGTCGCCGCGGGCGAGTATCACCGCCAGGCTGTGGTCGCCGAGCGTCCCGGTCACGACGATCTTGTCCCCACGGCGGATGCCGCCGATCCGGGGCCGCGCGACCGACCGGCCGACCCCGGCCGTGTTGATGAAGACCTTGTCCCCCTGCCCGCGGCGGACGACCTTGGTGTCGCCGGTCACGATCCGAACGCGCGCCGCGCGGGCCGCCTTGCGGATCGAACCGATGACCCGGTCGAGAACGGCCGTCTCGAGCCCCTCCTCGATGATCAGGGCCAGGGACAGGAACCGCGGCTCGGCCCCCGACACGACCAGGTCGTTGACCGTCCCGTTGACGGCCAGCCGGCCGATGTCGCCGCCGGGGAAGAAGAGGGGATCGACGACGTAGCTGTCGGTCGTGAACGCGATGCCCTCCGGCAGGTGGACGGCGTCGGTAAGCTCTCCGAGAAGGGGATCGCGGAACGCGGGCACGATCTTCTCCGCGATGAACTGGCGCATCAGGCGGCCGCCGCCGCCGAGGTCCAGGCTGATCCTTTTCTCGCTCACGATGCCGACCTCCCCGGGCTGCCGTACTTGAAGTGGATGAGGCAGATCCCTTCGAAGGACACCATGCAGGGCCCGAGAGGCGAGTCGGGCCGGCACTTCTTGCCGAAGAGCCGGCAGCCCTCGGGCCGGATAATGCCGCGGAGGACGTCGCCGCACCGGCAACCCGGCAGATCGCGTCCGGGGTCGGCGGTCCCGAGCCCGAGCCGCGCCCCGGCGTCGAACGGAGCGTAGGCTTTCCGGAAGCGGAGGCCGCTGACCGGGATCTTCCCGAGCCCCCGCCAGACGGCGTCGAAGGGCTCGAAGACCTCGTCCATGAGCGCACGCGCCACGGGATTGCCGTCGTAGGCGATGGCCCGCGAATATTCGTTGGCCACGCGGGGCTTGCCCTCGACGGCCTGCTCGAGGACCGACCGGACGGCGAGCAGGATGTCCCCCGGCTCGAACCCGGCGATGGCCCCGGGGATGCCGTGGCCCCGGGCCACGAACTCGTAGGGACCGGCGCCGATGACGGCGCTGACGTGCCCCGGGTAGATGAAGCCGTCGACCGCGGTCTCTCCCGCGTCCAGGACCGCCCGCAGGGCCGGCGGCACGAGCCAGAGGGCCGGAAGGACGGAGAAATTATGCAGCCCCTCCGCCGCGGCGCGCTTGGCCGTGTAGGCGATCGACGGGATCGTCGTCTCGAATCCGGCCCCGAAAAAGACGACCTCTCGACCCGGGTCGCGGCGGGCCTCGTCCAGGGCCTCTTCGGGGGAATAGACGATGCGCAGGCGCGAGTTCCGGGCCGGGACGGCCGTCTGCAGGGATCCGGTGCGGGTCGGCACGCGGGTCATGTCGCCGAAGGTGGCCAGAATCAGACCCTCTTTCTCCGTGACCGCGGCGATGGCGGCCTCATGGATGCCGTTCGGCGTGATGCAGACGGGGCAGCCGGGGCCCGAGACCATTTCGACCCCGACCTCGGCGAGCAGGGGAGTGAGGCCGTTCTTGAAGAGGGCCATCGTATGGGTGCCGCAGACCTCCATGAGGCGTGGCCTACGGCCGAGGGACCGGGCTTTCTCCCCGATGTCCCCGAGGAGCCGGCGCAGTGCGGCGGGGTTCCTGAGCTCCTTCATCGGTCGGACGCGTCGGCCATTTCCTTGAAGAGGCGGAGCGTCTCGCGGGCCTCCTCTTCGTCCATGACCGAGATGGCGAACCCGGCGTGGATGATGACCCAGTCGCCGCGCTTGGCCTGGGGGACGAGGCTGAAATTGGCGCGGACCTCGCTGCCCATGTACGCGGCCGTGCCGTGGCCCGTTTCGTCGAGCCGGGTGATCTTGGCGGGAACGGCCAGGCACATCGTCGTTTCTCTCCGGCCACCCACTTTACCAGATTCATCCGGTCCGGTCCACCTTATGCTATAATGGGGGGCCGATGGAGTCCTATCTCGAGGAATATTTCCCGCCGGGGACGGAGGAACACCGGCTCCTCCTCCAGATCGATCTCGCCCGCCTGCCCCGCCACATAGCCGTGATCATGGACGGCAACGGGCGCTGGGCCCAACAGAGGGGGCTCACCCGCATCCAGGGGCACGACGCCGGCTCGGCCTCGGTCCGTGAGGTCGTCGAGGCCTCGGCCCGGCTTGGCCTCGGCTTCCTGACCCTCTACGCATTCTCGAGCGAGAACTGGAAACGGCCGCGCCGGGAGGTCGGAGGCCTCTGGCGCCTCCTCCGGGAGTACCTGGGCAAGGAAGACAGCCTTCTCGTCAAGAACGACCTCCGGCTCCGGGTCATCGGCCGGAAGCAGGGCATCCCCGGGCCTGTGCTCAGGGAGCTCGAGCGGGTCGAAGCCCTGACCCGGGACAACAAGCGGATGACGCTCATCGTCGCCCTCAACTACGGCGGCCGCGGCGAGATCGTGGACGCGGCCCGGCGGATCATGGAAGAGGGGAAAGTCCCGGCCTCCCGCCTCGACGAGGAAACCTTCGCCGCCTACCTCTCGACCGGGGACATCCCCGACCCGGACCTCCTCGTCCGGACGAGCGGCGAACTCAGGATATCGAACTTCCTGCTCTGGCAGATCGCCTACGCCGAGATCTTCGTCACCCCGGTCCTGTGGCCGGATTTCCGGCGCCGCCACCTGCTCGAGGCCGTCATCGAGTATCAAAAGCGGGAACGCCGGTTCGGCGACGTCCGGCCGGCCGGGAAGAAACCCCGGGGGAGGAGATGATCTGACATGGATCTGATCAAGCGCACGGCCACGGCCGCCGTCCTCCTCGGCATCCTGTTCGTCATCGTCCAGTACGCCCCCCGGGCCGTCTTCTTCCTGTTCGGTCAGGTCTTCATCGTCGCCGCCCTGCTCGAATTCTACAGCCTGAACGCCAAGAAGGACCTGGCGCCCCGAAAGGCCCTGGGAGCGGTCCTGGCACTCGTCGTCGGCGCCTCTTTCTTCTTCCGTGCCGTCCCTCTCAAGGCCGCCCTCTTCGCCTGCCTCCTCGTCGCGGGCGTCTATTTCGTCGCGGCGACCGGCACGGCCGCGAAGCTCGACCGGTTCCCGGCCGCGTTCGCCGTCACCCTGGTCGGGGTCTTCTACATCGTCTTTCCCCTGAACTTTCTCTACAGGATCCGCCTGGAGATGGGCCCGCTGCCTCTCTATTTCCTCTTCGCCGTCATCTTCCTCGGCGACACGGGCGCCTTCTTCATCGGCAAGCCCTTCGGACGCCACAAGATGACGCCGATCGCCAGCCCGAACAAGTCCTGGGAGGGGAGCGCAGGGGGGATCCTTTTCGCCCTGGCCGCGGCCGCCCTGTCCCGCTGGCTTTTCCTGCCCGATGTGCCGCTCGTGACGGCCCTCCTGACCGCCGTCGTCGTCCACGCCGCCGCCCAGGTCAGCGATCCGCTGGAGTCCCTTTTCAAGCGTGCCGTCGGGGTCAAGGATTCCTCCAACGCCCTGCCCGGCCACGGCGGCTTCTTCGACCGCATCGACAGCCTCATCCTGGCCGGCCCCCTTTTCTATTTCATCGTCTCCTACCTCTGGAAATAGGCTTTGGGACAGACGACGCGCGGCCTCGCCATCCTCGGCTCGACGGGTTCCATCGGAACGAGCACGCTCGACGTCGTCGACCGCCTGGGCGGGCGCTTCCGCGTGATCGCCCTGGCCGCGGGGTCCAACACGGCCCTCCTCGCCTCCCAGATCGGGAAGTACCGGCCTGCGCTCGTCTCGGTCCGCGCGAAGAAGGACGCCGACCGGATCCGCGGCCTGGGGAAAGGGTGGCGGATGCGCGTCGTCCACGGGCCGGAAGGGGCCGTCGAGGTCGCCCGGGCCGAGGGTGCGGACACCGTCCTCTCGGCCATCACCGGGATCGCCGGCCTGGAGCCGACCCTCGAGGCCGTCCGGGCCGGGCGGCGCGTGGCCCTGGCCAACAAGGAATCCATGGTCGTCGGCGGAGGCCTCCTCAGGCGTGAAGCGGCCCGTTCCGGCGCCCGGATCATCCCCGTCGACAGCGAGCACAGCGGTGTCTTCCAGTGCCTGGGCCGCGAAAGGCGGCATGTCCGCAGGGTCATCCTGACCGCCTCGGGCGGTCCCTTCTTCCGGACCCCCTTGAAGGACATGGACCGTAAAACCCTCGAAGAAACCCTGCGCCACCCCCGCTGGGTCATGGGCCGGAAGGTCACGGTCGATTCCGCGACGCTCATGAACAAGGGGCTCGAGCTCATCGAGGCCCGCTGGCTCTTCGATCTGGAGCCCGCCCGCCTCGGCGTCCTCATCCATCCCCAGAGCGCCGTTCACGCCCTGGTCGAGATGGCGGACGGCTCCATCCTGGCCCAGCTCGGCGCGACCGACATGCGCCTGCCCATCCAGTACGCCCTCAGCTATCCCGAGAAGTGGGAGGCGGCGATCCCGGGGATGGACTTCACGAAGGCCCTGCAGCTCGACTTCGCCCCGCCCGACCGGTCGAAGTTCCCCTGCCTCTCGCTCGCCTACCGTGCGCTCGAGAAAGGCGGCACGGCGCCGGCGGCGCTCAACGCGGCCAACGAGGAGGCGGTGGCGGCGTTCCTCGACGACCGC
>JBGSUG010000105.1:0-1548 GCA_041736225.1 Candidatus Aminicenantales bacterium
CGTGGCGCCGCGCGGCTTGACCACGACGGTCCGGGCGCCGATGACGTTGGCCCGGCCCGGGGCGATCATCAGCGTCGTGATGCCGGCCCGCGCCGCCTGCTCGAAACGCTTGTCGAAGGGATCCAGGCCGTCGAGGATGCGCAGTCCGGCCGTGACCGGGTCGGAAACCTCGTCGCCTTCGCCGGCCCCGTACCGGTCTCCGAGCCCGATCGAGGCCAGGCATTCCACGAGACCGGGCAGGATCCAGCCGCCCTTCGCGTCGAAGACCTCCGCCCCGGCCGGAACGGAGACCTCGTCCGCCTTCCCGATCGCCACGATCTTGCCGCCCTCGATGAGAACGACGCCTTCGGCGATCTCCGGGCCCGAGACCGGGACGACCCGGCCCCCGCGGACGACAAGCGGCTTGTCCGCCCCGATAAGGCCCACCCCCGCGATCAGCGCCGCGAACAGGATCGCCGTGCCAGCTCGTTTCATCCGCGCACCGCCCTTCATTTCGGTTCCTTCCCGGACTCGAAGACGATCCGGCCGTCGATGAACACCGTGAGCGCCCGCGTCGCGACGTCGAACGGATCGCCGTCGAAGACGACGAGATCGGCGTCCTTCCCCGGCTCGAGGCTGCCGATCCGGCCCTCGAGCCCCATCGTCCGGGCCGGGTTGAGCGTGATCGACCGGAGCGCCTGCCCCGGGTCCATGCCGTACTTCACGGCCACGGCCGCCTGATAGCGGAGGAACGACTGCTGGACGACGTCGGCGTCGGTCATGATGTCGACGGGAACGCCTTTTTCCGCGAGGTACCCGGCCAGGTTGACGAGGCGCCCCTCGTCGTCGTAGGCCGTCATCTGCGGACCGACGACCACGATGACGCCGCGCCGCGCCAATTCGCCGGCGACCTTGTAGGCCTCGACGGCGTGGCCGAGCGAGAGCCGCAGGAACTTGAACTCGTCGGCCAGCCGGACCGCGGTCATGATGTCGTCGGACGAGTCGACGTGGATGTGGACCGGGATCTCGCGGCGGACGACCTTGAGCAGGGCCTCCTTGCCGAGGTCCCGGGCGGGCGGCGCCGCCTTCGGGTTCTTCGCCTTCTCCCCGTCGTACCGCTCGAGCGCCTGGCCGTATTCGCCCGCCTCGACGAGCGCCTTGCGGACGAGGTAGGCCGCCCCCATCTTGGTCGTGGGCATGACGCCCTTGGCGGCGTAAGCGCCTTTGCGGCCGAGGGCCATCTTCATGTCCGCGGGAAAGAGGATGACCATGTCGTCGACGGTGCCGCCCCGCAGCTTGAGCACGGCCGACTGGCCGCCGATGACGTTGCCGCTCCCCGGCCGGGCCACGACCGTCGTCACGCCCTCGGCCAGGGCCCGGCGGAACTGGAACTCGTCGGGGCCCTCGCCCTCGGGATGGATGGAGTCGACGATGCGCATCTCCGGGGTCACCGGGTTCGACGTCTCGTTGTCCTCGGTGACCCCGCCCGAAGGACCGAGCCCGAGGTGCGAGTGCGAATCGACGAGCCCGGGCGTGACGACCCGGCCCGCGGCGTCGACGATGCGCGCG
>JBGSUG010000184.1:0-2124 GCA_041736225.1 Candidatus Aminicenantales bacterium
GGTCGGGCGTCGTCGAGATCGCCAACTGGAACAGCGATGACCAGATCGTCATTTCCGGCGACAAGATCGCGGTCGAGGAGGCGCTGGCCGCGATCCGGGCGCCGCGGTCGGTCGTCCTTCCGGTCAGCGCCCCGTTCCACTCGCGGCTGATGAAGCCGGCCGAGGAGAGGCTGGCCGCCGACCTTGACGCCGTCGCCTTCGCCGACCCGCGCTTCCCGGTCGTCACCAACGTCGACGCCCGGCTCATCCGGACAGGAGCCGAGGCCCGGGACGCGCTCAAGCGGCAGGTCAGCCGATCCGTGCTCTGGACGAAGTCGATGGCCGTCCTGAGGGACCTGGGGATCGACGCCTGCGTCGAGTGCGGGCCGGGCAAGGTCCTGGCCGGGCTCCTCAAGCGCATCGGCCGGGGATGGCCCAAGCCGCCGGCCGTCTACAACGTGGAGACCGGCGAGGGCGCGGAGAAGGCGAAAGAGGCCTTATTCGGGCCGCTGTGAGATGACCTGTGGGCCGAAGCGGATGAAATACTCGAGAGCCGAGATGATCGCCAGCGCGACGACCAGCCACAGGCCGACGTTGGCGATCCCCATGATGAGCTTCCCCAGGTAGTTCGGGCCCAGGACGAGGGCCCCGAGGATCCAGGATTCGCTGCCCATCTTGGCCTTGCCGAAGGCCGAGGCCGGGATGTTGATCCCCTTCGACGAGGCCATGGCCCGGAAACCCGTGACGGCGATCTCCCGGCCGATGATGATGATGGCCGCCGAAGCCGGGACGAGCCCCAGCTCGACGAGACAGATGATGGCTGAGGCGATGAGGAGCTTGTCGGCCGTCGGGTCGAGGAGCTGGCCGAGGACCGTGACCTCCCCCTTGCGCCGGGCCAGCCAGCCGTCGACGGCGTCCGTGAGCGTGGCGAAGATGTAGATGACGAGGGCGACGATCTCGTGGCCTTTGAAATCGGCCAGCATCATGGCGACCAGGGCGGGGATGGCCAGGATCCGGGCTACGCTCAGGTAATTGGGGAGGTTCACGCCTCCGAATTTACAACACCGTCCCCTCTGGTGTCAAACTCAGTAACGCCATATTCCAGCAGTAAGGAACGAGCACGCAGGGGAGTTGCAAAACGGAGGGGCGGTGGGTATAGTGAGGACTCGCTCATGGCCAACGACACCTCTCTGACCCCCATGATGGAGCAGTATTTCCGTATCAAGGAGCTCCATCCCGACGCGCTGCTGTTCTTCCGCCTGGGCGACTTCTACGAGATGTTCTACGAGGACGCTCGGACTGCGGCGCCGGTCCTCGAGATCGCCCTGACCTCGCGGCAGAAGGTGCCGATGTGCGGCGTGCCCTATCACGCCGTAAGCGCCTACCTGCCGAAGCTCCTGCGCCAGGGCTTCAAGGTGGCCATCTGCGAACAGGTCGAGGACCCCAGGGCGGCCAAGGGCGTCGTCCGGCGCGAGGTCGTCAAGGTCCTGACGCCGGGCACGGCCGTCGAGATCGAGACCGAGGAGGCCAAGGAGAGCACCTTCATCGTCTCGCTCGCGCTCGGGGACGAGGGCTGGGGCCTGGCCCGGCTCGACTTGGTCGCCGGCGAGATACGCGCTTTCGAAGGGACCTGGCCCGAACTCCGGGCCCTGGCCGACGAGCTCTTCCGATCGGCGCCGAAGGAGATCCTCTATCCCGAAGGTTCGGAGGAAGCCCTCAAACGCGTTCTGGCCCAGGCGGCACTCGACGGCCCCGCTCTGAGCCCGGCCGACGGCTGGCTCTTCGACCCGCCCGAGGCCGCCCGCGTCGTCCTGGGCCACTTCGGGGCCAAGTCGCTTTCCGGCTTCGGGCTCGAGGACCGGACGCGGGCCGTGGCCGCGGCCGGGGCGCTCATCGCCTACGTCAGGAAGGTCCGCCGCGATTCCCTGGCCCTCGTCGGCCGCATCTCGTATATCCACTCCGGCGACCACCTCGTCCTCGACGCGACGACGGTCCGCAACCTCGAGCTCGTCCGCAACCTCCGCGACGGCCGGACCAAGGACACCCTGCTCGACGTCATCGATTTCACCGTGACCGCCCCGGGCGGGCGCCTGCTCCGCTCGTGGCTGCTGCGGCCGCTCTTCGACGTCGCGGCGATCGTCGCGC
>JBGSUG010000201.1:0-1926 GCA_041736225.1 Candidatus Aminicenantales bacterium
TCCTTCGAGAAGCTGCCCGACTTCGCCGCGCTCACGGCCGCCCGTGCGGGGACCGCGGCGCGTCCCGCCGTCGCTGTGGCCGGCGTCAGGGAGAAGTTCGCCCTGAGGTTCAGAGGCTTCGTCCGCGTCCCCCGCGCCGGCATCTACGTTTTTTATCTCGGCTCCGACGACGGATCTAAGCTCACGCTAGCCGGGAAGGAGATCATCGTCAACGACGGCGTCCACGGCCTGGGTGAGGAGAAGGCCGAGATCGCCCTCGACGCGGGTTGGCATGCGCTCGAGCTCGTCTATTTTCAAGGGACCGGCGGGATCGGCCTGGAACTCTCCTGGAGCGGTCCGGGCATCGCCAAGGGCCCGATCCCGGCGTGGTCGTTCGGCCGCTGAGAGCGCTGTCCGCTGCCTATCTGGCGCGGCCGCCCTTGGCCGCCCAATCGGACAGTGTCTGCCACTCGGAGATCATCGTCAGGCCCTCCTTGCGGGCGGTGGCGAGAAAACGGTCGAGGAGCGCGGCCCGCGATTCCGGCCAGGGCCAGCGCTTTCCCGCCTTGCGGGCCTCTTCCCTGAGCGTCTCCCAACGCACGATGACGACATAATCGACGGGGAGAGCGGCCCGTTCGACCCGTCGGACATATTCCGAGGAGCGGCGGGCCTTTTTGCGAGCCGCATCCAGGATCCGATGCGACCGCAGCAGCGTCTCGAGGGACAGGAACCCGGCGTCGGGCGGCGAATAACAGCCGAGAAGGTCCCCGGAACGGCCGACCGCCTTTTCGAGCGTTTCGAGGAAGTCGTCCATGGGTCCCGCGGCGGGGCCGTAGTAGCCCTCGAGGAACTCTTCGCGCAGCGCGTCCCCGTCGAGCCGCGGGTCCCAGAGCAGCTTGGCCAGGACCCAGGCCCTGAGCTCGGCCATCTCGGAACCCCAGGATTGATAGGCGCCTTGCTCGAACACGCCGCGTACGTTCCGGTCCACGAACAGGCGGACGTTGGGGGCCAGCACGCCGTAATTGGGATGCGGCTGGACGTAATGCGAAAAGTCGGTCGTGTAGTCCCAGATGTAGAGCCGGCCCGCGATCTTCGACCAGCCTTCGAGGTCGTCGAAGAAAGTCTTGTTTTTCGGGTCGTCGAGCGGCCGGGCGAAGGAGCATTCGATGCTGCAGAGCCGAACGATGACGCTCGGCCGCGGCCGGACGAGGCGGGGCGGCTTCCGCGTGTACTGGTAGGCGAGGGTGTCGAAGGCCGCCTGGGGAAATTCGGCTTCCAGGTCGGCGGCCACGGCGTTGACGAAGCGCAGGAGCGAACCGGCCGGGCCGCCCTCTTCCTCGTCGACGGCCCGGCAGGCCGGGCAGGTGCAGTTGCCGAAACAGTCGTTCTGGGAGACCGAGGCGATGGTGGCCTCCGGATGGGCGCGGAGTCTCGCGCGCAGGTTCCGCACCAGCTCGCGGCGCATGTCCTCGTTGGTGAGACAGAGCTGGGCGTTTGCCGACGTCCTGCGGCCCTCGATCTCGCTGAACCACTCGGGATGCGCGTCGAAATACTTCTCCGGCGGGACGAGCGAGTAAAAGGTGTGGACGAAGCCTTCGTAGATCTGGCGCCCGCCCCGGAGCGCGACGCCGCCGGCCCTCGTCCCGTTGGCCTTGTTCCGGGCCGCCCAGACTTCGTCGAAAGCGACGTACCAATAGGGCTCCCTGTACTCGAGCGGCGGCTTGAAGCGGATCGCCACATTTCCCACCGAGAGGGAGGACTTCCGGGGCATGCGGCTGGCCGTGGCGGTCCACCAGCGGCAGCCGACGACGTCCTCGAGGAAAGCGTAGACGGCGTAGAGGGTGCCGCGGGGACTGCCGCCTGCGAGGACGAGATCGCCGCAGGCGGTCCTGACGACGATCTCCTCCGGGGCCAGGTCCGACGCGCCGATGTCGTGTCCGGCCAGGC
>JBGSUG010000214.1:0-2052 GCA_041736225.1 Candidatus Aminicenantales bacterium
CCGCGGCGACCGACGCCGCATTCTCGCGCACAGGCCCGCCGGCGGGAGCGATGAGCCGGCCGCCGATGAAGATCCCGATCAGGAGGAGCGCGGCCGCACCGGCAGCCTGATAGGACCAGCGGGGAAGCGCGGCGAGAGACCGGACGAAACGGCGGACGAGGGAGGGCTTCCTCTCCTCGTCGATCGACTCCCAGAGCATCCGGCGGGAGAGCCGGTCCCAGTAGCCGTCCCAGAACTCCGCGCCGGGATCGGTCCTCTCGCGCCCGTCCATCAATCCGAGGGTCGAGCGCAGCACCGCTAGCTCGGCGGCGCATTCAAGGCAGGAAGCGATGTGTTGGTCGAGCGCCTCCCTATCGGCCGGTTCGAGCTCGTCGTAGTAGGCTTCGATCATACGGTCTTTGTATTTGGCGCATTCACTCATCGGATGTCCCCGTTGCCGGAAATGAGGGCCGGGCGGCCCAGCTCCTTCTGGAGCTTGCGGACGGCCCGGAAGAGGTAGCTCTTGACCGAGCCGATGGACAGGCCGAGCGACTCGGCGATGTCCTTGAGCATGAGGTCGTCGTAATGGCGGAGCATGAAGACGGCCTTCTCCTGCGGCGAGACCTTTTCGAGGGCTTGGTCGATCCGGTCCCGGAGCTGGTTCGACTCGGCGGCCGCGGCCGGGTCGGACGGGACCGTGCCGGGCAGGCCCGAATCCACCTGACTGCGGCTTTCGAGCACGCCGTCCTCGACGGGCTCGGGAGCCGCTCCCCTCTTCCTGAGATGGTCGATCGACGCGTTGTAGGTCACCCGGTAGAGCCAGGAGCCGATCTTGGCCCCTTTCCGGAAGGTCGAGAAGGAGCGGTAGACCTTGAGGAAGACCTCCTGGGAGATGTCCTCGGCGTCGACGGGATTCCCAGCCATGTCCAGGGCCAGGTAGTAGACCTTCTTCTTATACGTCTCGACGAGTTCCCGAAAGGCCCGATGGTCTCCCCGGGTCATTCCTTCGATAAGCGCGTTTTCGTCCATCGGGTCCATCTCAGGCTTTCACCCGGTTAGACGGACAGCCGGGCCGAAGGGTTGGCAGGCGCCTAGATCCCCCGGACGGCTCCCCTCACGTACTTTTCGTAGCGTTCGCGGACACGGCCGGACGCGACGTCGCCCGAGTGGACGAGGACGCCGACGCGCTGGGTGAGGGACTCTCCCTGCATCAGCGTGAACGGCTTGCCGCTGAGATCGTCGGAGCGGCGCGGGCCGAAGCAGCCGTATTCCCGGGTCAGCCAGCGGTGCTCGCGCCCATCGGGGAACTGGAAGACCGCGACGCCCTCAGTGACGCCGTCCACGGTGGTCGAGTAGTCGATCCACAGGGCCGGATTCATGTTCGTGGCTTCCTGGCCGGCCGCGCCGGTGTCGGACGTGATGCGGCCGCCCTGCTCGCCGCTCCAGACGGGATCGAGGCGGAGAAAAGGCCAGGCGTAGTGGACGTCGTCGCTGACAAAGGCGACGGCGCCATTCGAAGCCGTAAGAGTCCAGGTCAGGTCGAGGAGATACTCGCCGACGCCGAGGCTGTGGACGACGAGCCGGCGCTTTTCGGCGATGACCGGCCGCCCGTCGGAGTCCCAGGCGAGTTCGGCGACGATCTCGGCCCGGCTGTTCCTGGCTGCGACCGTCGGCAAGGAGACGAGCCGGATCCGTTCGCGGAAGGGAGCGACGTAGTCCCCGGCCCCGGTCTTGGTCCCCGAATAGAGCGCGTTGTAGAAGCTGAGGTCCCTCTCCCCCGCCTCGGGCCGGACCGTGTCGGCGAACCAGAAGGAACGGTGATGGGGATAGGGCTCGGTCTTTTGGACGAGCATGTTCCGGCCGCTCGGGCTGCGGAGCGGCCAGTAGTGGGGGATGTCGACCTCCGGACCGTAGCGGAAGACGAAGGCCTCCCGGTCGCCGACGAGGACCGCGAGCGTCCCCGCGGCGTCGTCTCGCGCGAACATGACGTGCGGCTTGTCCGCGCACGAGGAGGACAGGACCGGGGCGGCAAAGGCCAGCGCTCCGGCGAGGAGGACGAGGGCCGGCCGGCGG
>JBGSUG010000219.1:0-2834 GCA_041736225.1 Candidatus Aminicenantales bacterium
ACGCGGCCGACGCCGGGCGCGCCGGAGAGATAGGCGGCGACATCGTCGGCGACGAGAGCCGCGTCGCGGATGGAGATGCGCTCGGCGGCCCGCTCGCGCGTCTCGATGCCCTGGCGGATGTTCTCGGCCTTCTTCCCGCCCATCCCCGGGAGCTTGGCCAGAGAGCCGTCGGCGATCGCCCGTTTGAGGCCCTCGAGGTCCTCGACGCCGAGCCTGTCGTGGACGAGGTGGACGGTCTTGCCGCCGAGCCCCCGGATCTCGAGCAGGCCGAGGAGTGTCTCCGGCACCCCGGCCATGACCTCCGCGTATTTCGCCATACGGCCGGTCCGGACGTATTCGTCGATCTTCCCGGCCAGGGCCTCGCCGATGCCGGGGAGGGCCTCGAGCCGGCCTTCCGCGGCGACCTTGGCGACGTCCTCGGTCATGTCCTGGAGGATCCGCGAGGCCTTGCGGTAGGCGACGACCTTGAAGCCGGTCTCGCCCTTGATCTCGAGGGCGTCGGCGATCCGGTCGAAAAGCTCCGCGATCTCCCGGTTCTTCATCGGAGGCCACTTATCAATAGCCTATCCGAACTCGAATGATCTGACAATGTGTCGGATTCTTCCCCCGATTTTGGGAGGTCCCTCTCTCCGGCTTCGCTCGGGAATCGCCTCTAGCTCCCCGGCCCCCCGGGAACCAGTCCCGTCGGTTCCCCCCGCTGCGCGGGTCCCCCCTTCCGCTACGGGGATCGTCGAGGCGAATTCCCTCGCCGCCTCGAGAGGGACGCCCGGAAAAGGGAGGAAATAGAATTGCTTGGGCTGTTTTCAGTTCGAGGTGATGCAGCAACGAACAAGGGCCGTTCCCGATGAAGGCCGCGGAAAAAGCGGCGAGGAGGATGCCCAACGGTTGACAATTCCGGCAGGGGCTTCTAAGGTAGAGAAACCATGAGGGTCGTTCTCGCCGGATACAACGTCGACAGCGCCGTCATCGACGAGCTCAAGCGGAACTCGCCGCCGCGCGAGGACGTCACGCCCGAGACCCTGTCGGCCTCTTACGCCCGGATCTCGCGCGACCCCCGCCCGGTCGACGAGCTGCGGGCCGCGGCCCGGGCCGAGGTCGACCGGACCCGGCGGTCCAACCGGTCCATCATCTTCAAGATGGGCCACCACTCCGTCGCGGAGCACGCCGTTTTCAACTTCGACCTCGTCGGCGTCAGCCGGCTGGCCATCGAGGAGATCGAGCGCTTCCGACTCCTGTCCTTCACCGAGAAATCGCAGCGGTACATCACGCTCGGGGAGGACTTCGTCATCCCCGAGGAGGTCAAGCGGGCGGGGCGCGAGGCGCTCTTCGTCCGGACGGTCAAGGCCCAGAACGCGCTCTACCACAAGCTCTACGCCCGCCTCAAGCCGTTCGTCTTCGCCAAAAACGCCGCCGCCGCGGCCGAACCGGGGAACCACTCGGTCCTCGACGGCTGGGCCAAGGAGGACGCCCGCTACGCCGTCAGCCTGGCGACACAGGGGCAGCTCGGCCTGACGGCCAACGCGCGCAACCTCGAGCTCCTCATCCGGCGTTTCGCCGCCAAGGGTCTCGCCGAGGTCCGGGAGCTCGCCGCCCGGCTTTACGAGCTGGCCAGGTCGGTCGCTCCGTCCATCATTCTCTTCACCGATCCGAGCCCGTTCGACGCGGAGACATACCCGGATCTCGCCGCCGCCGCGGAGAGCTGGAAGGTCGCGTCGGGCCGGGGACGGGCGGGCGCTAGCGCCCGAAGAAACGTCGTATTGTCCGAGGCCCCCGCCGGCGGGGATTCGCGGACGATCGCGGCCCTGCTCCACACGGTGACACGCCTCTCTTACAAGGAATGTCTGGCCAGCGCGGCGAAGGCCGGCCCCGCGGCCCGCAAGGACATCGTCCGCCGGGCCTGCGAGCGCATGGAATTCTACGACTTCCCGCTCCGGGAATTCGAGCACGCCGACCTCGTCTTCGATCTCGTCGTCTCGGCCTCGTGCTTCGCCCAGCTCAAGCGGCACCGGATGGCCACGCTGACCTGGCAGCGCTCCGATCCCGGCCTGGGCGTCACCGTCCCTCCGTCGATCCGCGAGGCCGGGCTCGAAAAGGAGTTCCGGGCGGTCGTCGAACGCACGGACGAAGCCCACGCCGTGCTGGAGAAAGCCGTCGGCCCGGCCGCCGACTACGTCCTGACCAACGCCCACAGACGCCGGGCCCTGCTCAAGCTCAACATCCGCGAGCTCTACCACATCTCCCGGCTGCGCGAGGACGCCTCGGCCCAGTGGGAGATCCGGGAGGTCGCCGCGGAGATGTCCCGGCTGGCCAGAAAGGTCCTGCCGCTCTCCTGCCTGCTTCTCGGCGGCAAGGACGCCTATCCCGAGGTCTATGCCGGCGTTTACGGACGGGCGCCGAAGATGGCCCCGCCCAAGATATTCAAGTAATCCGGGCGCCGTTCGCCCGCTTCAGAGCCGAGACCGTCGCGAATAACGTCACCAGCGCCGCCGCGCCGCGGACCGCGTCGACGGGCGAGACGCCGTGCCACAGCATCCCCCGGGCGACGTCGACGGCGTGGAACGAGAGCACGCTGACGAACGACACGGCCAGGTACGCGGCGAGGCCGAAGCCGGCCCACCACAGGGACCGGTGCGGGCCCGGTTTTCGGACCTCCTTTATAAAGAGGAGTAAGATCCCCAAAGAAGCTGCGGCCACGGCGGCCATGATCGTCTTCTGGAAAGGCTTCCGGGATTCATAAATGTTCGTCTCTTCGGCCAGCCGGCGGCCCCACGCCGCCACGTGACCGGCCACGCCGCTGAGCTCCATGACGGCGCCCAGGGCGAGTACGGCCGCGA
>JBGSUG010000244.1:0-2179 GCA_041736225.1 Candidatus Aminicenantales bacterium
GGCGCCGTTGCGGGAGCCGCCGCGGCCAGGAAGCCGTCGACCTCGGCGGCCAGCGCGGCCGGGTCCTCCGGATAGAAACTCCCGGCGAAGACCGCCGGGCGGACCGATTGGCCGGAGGCGAGAGCCGGCAAGAGCAGGGCCAGGAGGATCCCCGCAGGCAGAGCGTTCTTCATCGCTTTCAATATAGGCAGGGAGGGACAAAAAAGCAAACCTCCGGCGAATACCGATTGACATTTTTCCGTATTTAATTAGAATGAGAAAGGGAAGGTTCAGATGAAAGGCTTCTTCAAATTCCTGCTCGCGGTGCTGACGTTGGGCGCGGCGTTCTGCCTCGGCAATTATCTCGGGAAAGAAAAAGAGAAATCCAAGATCCCGATCTTCCAGGAAGAGCCCGAAAGCCGCGAGTGAGCCGCGGGTTGCCCGTCCGGGTCCGCTCGGAACGTCCGGGCCGGTCCGCGGGGCGGGCGCAGGGGGTCCAGCCATGAAGTGGAGCATGACCGCGATCCTGATCATCTTCGCGGCCTTCGTCCTTCTGCTCATCCTCAATCCCAACATGTCCTGCTTCGGCCGGCGCGTCAAATCGCCGTTCTATCCCCTTCTCAGGAAAAAGCGCCTGAAAGATCGGGCGGGCGAAAAGAAAGAGCCGCCGAAGACCGAAGATTATGGGTTCAAGTAGACCGGCCGGTCCCGGCCGGGCTTCACTCGCCGCTCTTTCCGTTCTGATCGCCCTGCTGCTCGGCGCGTGCGCCCGCCGCATTCCCACCCTCGTCCCCCCGTCCTGCGGTCTCGAGGCCGTCGAAGGCTATGCCTCGGCCGCGATCTCGGGGGCCGACGCGGCGGCCAAGGGCCGGTTCGCTTTCGTCTTCCGCCGGCCGGGCTTCGGCCGGGTCGAAGCCGTCGACCCGATCGGGCGAACGGCCTTCCTCGTCCTCTTCCGCGGCGACCGGGCCTGGTTCGTCGTGCCCGGGAAGAAGGTTTACGCGGAGGACGCGGCGCCGGTCATGATGGGCCGGTTCCTGGGGATCGATCTCCTCCCCGACGAGATCCTTCCGCTCCTCTCCGGGCTCTGGACCGGCCTCGAGCCGGAAAGCGGCTGGGCCGTGGAGCGCGACGAGCGGGGCCGGGCCGTCCGCTGCGCGAGGGAGGACTTCTTCTTCACGGTCCGGGAATTCTTCCCCGGCGGCGGCGTGCCGCGGCGGATCGAATTCACGGGTGCGGATACGACCGGCCGGCTGAAGGTCCTCGCGCTCGCTTTCAACCCGGCGCCCGCGGACGCGGCGTTCGACGTGTCGTTCCTGCGCGCCTACGCCCCGAAGACCTGGGACGGCATCCTGGAGATCCTCGACCGATGACGGTCAAGTCCTTCGCCAAGATCAACCTCGGCCTCGAGATCGTCGGGAAACGCCCGGACGGCTATCACGACATCCGGACGCTCTTCCAGACGATCTCGCTTTGCGACGAGATCGATCTCGAGCCCGCTCCGCCCGGCGTCATCGATCTCGTCGGGGACGATCCGCGCATCGCCTGGGACCGGACCAACCTTGTCGACCGGGCCGCCCGGAAGGTCCTGGAGAAAGCGGGCCCGGAGGCCGGGGCCCGGATCGCCGTGAGGAAGTCCATCCCGGCCGGAGGGGGCCTCGGCGGGGGCAGCTCCAACGCCGCGGTGACGCTCATCGCCCTCGACAGGATGTGGGGTTCCGGCCTGGGTGAAAGCGGGCTGGCCGGCCTGGCCCGGGGCCTTGGAGCCGATGTCCCCTTTTTTCTGAAAGGTGGCCTCTGCCTGGGCGAAGGCATCGGCGACAGGCTCACCCCTCTCGCCGACCTGGCCCCCCTTCCGTGCCTGCTCGTCTTCCCCCCCTTCTCCATTCCCACGCCGTCGATCTACGCGGGGGTCGATCCCGCCTTGACTTCCCCCGGGAAAGACAGTAAAATTGTGCGCTTTCTGGAGTCCGGAGACTTCGGACTTTTGGAAAACGACCTGGAACGCGTCATTTTCCGGGCCTATCCCGAGACCGAGCGGTGGAAAAGCTTTTTCCGGGAGCAGGGGGCCTTGGTGTCCCAGGTCAGCGGTTCGGGCTCGGCCGTGTACGGGATATTCCCCGACACGGAAAGCGCCGCGGCGGCGCGGCGGAGGCTCCCCGGCACGACGGCGGCCCGTCTCGCGGCGACCTTGCCGCGG
>JBGSUG010000261.1:0-1527 GCA_041736225.1 Candidatus Aminicenantales bacterium
CGGCGGCCGGGCTCGAGGCCCGCGGCGTCCGGCCGGCCCACACCGCCCCCGGCATCCTCGAAGCCGCGGATTGGATCGTCCGGCAGGGAGGGCCGTCCGGCCATGGTCCGGTTTGACGACATCGTCGAAAAAGCCGAGACCTACATCGGCGAGAAGGACGTCGCCGTTCTCCGCAAGGCTTACGTCTTCGCCGGCCAGGCCCACAAGGGCCAGGTCCGCCGTTCGGGCGAACCCTACCTCAGCCACCCGCTCGAGGTGACCGCCTACCTCGCCGACATGAAGCTCGACCGGACGACGCTCGTCGCCGCCCTCCTCCACGATGTCCTCGAAGACACCGAGACGACGGCCGCCGGGCTCCGGGAAGCTTTCGGCAAGGAGGTCGTCGACCTGGTCGAAGGCGTGACCAAGATCAGCCGCGTGCAGGAGTCGTCGCCGGAGGTCCGGCGGGCCGAGACGATCCGCAAGATCATCCTGGCCATGACCGACGACATCCGCGTCGTCTTCATCAAACTGGCCGACCGGATCCACAACCTCAAGACCCTCCGCTTCCTCGACGAGGAGAGGCGGGCCCAGATCGCCCGCGAGACCCTGGACATATACGCGCCCATCGCCAACCGCCTCGGCATGGGCCGCATCCGGGCCGAGCTCGAGGACCTGTCGTTCCGCTACGTCGCGCCCGAGGAATACGCCAAGATCGCCGCGGAGATGGACCCCCAGAGGAAGGCGGCCGAGGCCGACCTGGGGGCCATGAAGCGGACCCTGGCCGAGCTCCTCGCGGGAAACGGCCTGCCGGCCGAGATCTTCTCCCGGGTGAAGCGGCCTTACAGCGTCTGGAGCAAGATGAAGCGGCGCGATATCGATTTCGACCAGGTGTTCGACTTCCTGGCCTTGCGCGTCATCACCGGCACGGTCAAGGACTGCTACGCCATCCTGGGCATCATCCACCAGCGCTGGCCGCACCTGCCCCAGCGCTTCCGCGATTTCATCGCCATGCCCAAGCCCAACCTCTACCAGGCCCTGCACACCACGGTCATCACCGAAGGCCGGAAGACCTTCGAGGTCCAGATCCGGACCCGGGAGATGCACGACCTCGCCGAGAACGGCATCGCCGCCCACTGGCGGTACAAGGACGACGCGCCGCCCGCGCCGACCCGGGAGGACCGGCGCCTCCATTGGCTCCGGGAGATGGCCGCCCTCTTCGAAGAGCAGAAGAACCCCCAGGAGTACCTGAGGAGCCTGAAATCCAATCTCATCCCCGAAGAGGTCTACGTGTTCACGCCCAAGGGCAAGGTCGTCGATCTCCCCCCCGGGGCCACGGCCCTCGACTTCGCCTTCAAGATCCACACGGAGGTCGGGCTCCACGCCTCCGGGGCCCGCGTCAACGGCACGGCCGCCGCGCTCAAGACCGTGCTCAAGACGGGGGACATCGTCGAGATCCTGACCGACGCCGGAAGATCTCCGACGCGGGCCATGCTGGCGGCGGCGACGACCGCCGGGGCCCGGCAGGATCTCCGCCGCTGGCTCAAC
>JBGSUG010000281.1:0-13241 GCA_041736225.1 Candidatus Aminicenantales bacterium
TCGGTCAAGGCCATCGTCCTGCGCGTCGACAGCCCGGGCGGCTCCTCGGTCGGCTCGGACGTCATCGCCCGCGAGGTCGCCCTGGCCCGGAAAGCGAAGCCCGTCGTCGTGTCCATGTCGGACGTGGCCGGCTCGGGCGGATACTGGATCGCCATGCCGGCGACGAAGATCGTCGCCCAGCCGCAGACCCTGACCGGGTCCATCGGCGTCCTGGCCGGCAAGTTCAGCGTCGACGGGCTCATGGAGAAGCTCGGCGTGACCACCGAAAAGCTCGTCTTCGGGAAGCTGGCCGACGTCTTCTCCCCGTTCCGGCCTTTCACCCCCGAGGAGCGCCGGGTCCTCAAGGACGAGATCCTTTGGACCTACGAGCGGTTCCTCGCCAAGGCCGCCGAGGGCCGGGGCATGACGCGGGACGAGGTCGACGCCGTCGGCAAGGGACGCATCTGGACCGGCAGGCAGGCCAAGGAGAGGAAGCTCGTCGACGAGATCGGCGGGCTGACCATGGCCATCGGCATCGCCAAGAAGGAAGCCGGGATCGCCGCCGACGAGGACGTCCGCCTGGACGTCTGGCCGAGGAAGCGCACGCTCTGGCAGACTCTCTTCAGCAATCCCGTGCTCGGCATCGAGACGAAGAGCGCGGCCGGACGGGAACGCATCGTCGAGGCGCTCCGGATGATGAGCCGCACCAAGATCTGGGCGGTGATGCCCTTCTGGACGAAGCCTCAATAAGAAAAGGTTCTTCTCCCCCATTCCGGGAAGTTCCTCTCTCCGGCTTGGCTCGGGATATGCCTCTTGCTCCCCGGCCCCCCGGGGAACGGGAAGCGAACTCTTGGGAGCGACCGGGCAGAAGCACGACGCAGCGACTCGGAGCCGGGCTTCTGCGAGATATCTTAAAAAAGCACCACGGGGATCTTCAAGGCGACATCCATCGCTGCCTCACGGGGATTTCACAGAAAACGGGAGTAAGGTTTATTTTAAAAGGCAAACGATGAGGGGCCGCCCGACCGGTCATCCGGAAGCTATCATCTGTTGGCAGTCCTTCGTCGACCGAACGGTTAAAAAGCGAATGAGGAAGGGCAGATCGTCTTAAAGACGCAGGCCGAGCAGTTGTGCCAGTCGGGGCGGGCCTTGAAGTCGCCGGCGCGGATGCCGGCGGCCGCCTCGCGGACCCTCTCGGCCGCCCGCTTGAGCTCCTTCTCGCCTTTCACGGCCCGGCCGACGATGCCGGATTCGAGGAAGTGCAGGCGCGTCTCGATTGGGAGCATGCCCTCCGTCTTTAATAAGGATAGGGCGTAGACGTCCAGCTGCAGGCTGTCGGCCGCGGCCCGGTCGGCCTCCTTTGCGGAGGTCACCTCCGTCGTCTTGAAGTCGATGATGACCGGGCCGGCCGTCTCGAAATCGATCCGGTCGAAGCGTCCCGAGAACCGGATCCCCGCCTCCTGCCAGCGGAAAGGCTTCTCCAGGAAGTCGGGCCGGCGCCCCGAAGCCTCCTCCCGCTTGTAGAAGAGGCGCAGGGCCCGTTCGCCGGCCGCCTTGCGCAATTCCTCGTGCTCGCGGCTGAGGAAGCCCTCGTTGACCCATCTCTTCGTGTAATCGTCGACGACCGCCTGCTCGTCGACCGCACGACCCTTCTGCCTCATCTTCAGATAGGCGTGGATGGTCTCGTGCAGGACTCGCCCGAAGACGAGGGAGTGGTGCGGCAGCACGGGCACCTTCATCTCATGACGGAATTTGTACTTGAGCGGGCAGACGAGGTAGTCCTCGACCCGGACGTGGCTCAGCCGCAGGATCCCGCCCGGCCGGCGCGCCGTCGCGGCCGCGGGGCGTCCGGGCGACAGCGCGGAACGGCGGATGTCCTCGAGCACCGAGGCCCGCAGGACCTCTTCGGGGAGCTTGGGGACGTCCAGGGCCTCGAGGACGAAGGGGCTGATCTTCTTCAGGCGCCGGACCCCGTAGTCCCTGGCCCAGGTCAGGTAGAGGGCCCGGCGGGCCCGGGTCATGGCCACGTAGAAGAGCCGCCGCTCCTCCTGAAGGTAATTCTCCCGGCCCGGCAGAGTCTCCTTGAGAACGCCCTCGGGCACCGGGATGCGCTCGCGCCTCTCCCGCCCGGGGAAACGGTCCTCGATGAGGCCGACGAGGAAGACCGTCCCGAACTCGAGTCCCTTGGCCTTGTGGACGGTCAGGACGTTGACCGCGTCCTCGTCGAGCTCCGCCTCCGAGGTGGCGGGATTGTCGCCGACCTCGCCGAGCAGGTCGAGATAGCGGGCGAACGAGCGGATCGAATCGTTCTCGACGAGGTCCGAGAAGCCCCGGATCTTGTCGAAGAAGAGCCGGACGTTCTTGACCCGGACTTCGGATTCGAGGGTCATCGGCTCGACCAGGGACTTGAGGTAGCCCGTCCGTTCGAGGAAGGCGTAGACGACGGCGCCGGCGTTCTGCGTCGCGGCGAGCTCGGAGAAGACCCGGATGTCGGCGAAGATCCTCTTGACCGTTTCCGCCGTTTCCGCGGCGATCTCGACCGGGCTCGCGTCCTCGGCGATCGCCTTGAAGACATCGTGGAGGGACAGGTTCTTCTTTTCGGCGTGCCCGGCGATCCGGCTCAGGTCGTAGGGCCCGGCTTTGTAGACGTCCGAGAGGGCCAGATAGAAGAGGTCGCGGCTGTTCTCGAAATCGGTCAGGGCCCGGATGAAGGCGACGACGACCTTGATCTCCTCCTGCTGGTAGAGCCCGCGGCTGCCCGAGAAGCGGAAGGGGATCTGCTTGATATTGAAGGACCTCAGGTAGGGGTCGGCGTCGGCGTTGCGCCGGACGAGCACGGCGATGTCCCGCCAGGCGGCCCCCCGGTCGTGGATCTCCCGGACATGGTCGGCCACGGCGTCGGCCTCGTGCGGCAGCGTGTCGAAAGTCCGCATGTGGACGGACTTGCCCCGGCCGCGCGCGGCGGCCCTGAGCCGCTTGTCGATCTTGTCCTTGAACTCCAGGCGGTTCGGATCGTTGTGCCGGATGAGGCGGTGCGCGGCGTCGAGGATGGGCTGGGTCGAGCGGTAGTTCCGCACCAGGACGATCCTCTCCGCCTCGGGAAAGACCGCCTCGAACTCGAGGATGTTGCTGAGGGAGGCGCCGCGGAAGCGGAAGATGCTCTGGTCGTCGTCGCCGACGACGGTCAGGTTGCGGTGCCCGGCGGCCAGCATCTTGAGGAGCTCGAACTGGACGAAGTTCGTGTCCTGGAACTCGTCGACGAGGATGTAGCGGTAGCGGCGCCGGAGCTCTTCGAGCACGGCCGGTCGGCGCCGGAGCAGGTCGACGACGAGCGTGACCTGGTCCTCGAAATCGATCAGGCCTTCGGTCTTCAAGAGCGACTGGTAGGCGGCGAACGCCCGGGCGATCTCGAGATGCTTGCGGGCCGTCTCCTTCTCGCTCTCGCCGGCCGCGCGTTTCGCCAGCTCTTCGGCGTGGCGGACGTATTCCTCGGGCCGGACGTCCTCCTGCTTCAGCCGCCGGATGGCCTCGAGAACCTCCTGGATGTGGCGGGTCGGCTGGCCGAGGGGACGGTAGTAGTCGAGCGGCAAGCGGAAAAGGTTCTCGCGGAAGAAGATGGCCTGGTCGACGTCGGCGAGCAGCCGGAAATCCGGCCGATAGCCGGCGTCCAGGGCGTAATCGCGCAGGACCCGCTCGCCGAAAGAATTGAACGTGCTGATCTCGGCGAAGGACGACGTGTAAGGAACGAGGACGTCGACCCGTGCCTCCATCTCGCCGGCAGCTCTCTCCGTGAAGGTCAGGGCCAGGATCTCGTCCGGACGGGCGGCCTTGGCGGCGATGAGACGGGCGATGCGGTGGGTGATGACCTTGGTCTTCCCGGTCCCCGCGCCGGCGACGATGAGCAGGGGTCCGGCCCCGTGCCGGACGGCCCGGCGCTGGGCGGGATTGAGACCCTCGAGCAGGGCCCGCTCTTCCGGCTGTCGTCGAGTCCTGGCGGGCCGGGGCATCTACTTCTTGACGGGTCCGGCGGGATCGACGACGACCTTTTCGCCGGGCTCGACGAGCCCGAGCTTCTCCCGGGCCGCCTTCTCGACGGCCCGCGGATCGGTCTCGAGCCGGACGATCTCGGACTCGAGCCGGGCCTTCCGGGATTCGAGCTCCCGGATCCTCTCCGCCTGGGACGCCAGCGTCCGGCGGTCCCGGCGCAGGTCCATCACGCCCTTCTTGCCGAAGAACGCGGTAACGGCCATGATCAGGAGCACGCCGGCGACGGCCAGGACGGCGATCTTCTTCTTCACCGGACCGCCCCCAGCCCTTTCTTAAGGAGGGCATCGACCTCTTCGCAATTCTCGGCCTCGGCGTAGCAGCGGATGAGGGGCTCGGTGCCGGACTGCCGGAGCACCAGCCAGCGGTCCGCCTCGAAATCGAGCTTGAGGCCGTCGAGCGTTTCCACGGCGACGACCTTGCGGCGCCCGAGCTTCGCCGGCGGATCCTTGAGGAGGGCCTTGAGCTTCTTGGCCCGCTCCGGGGTCAGGGGCAGCGTGCGCTGGCCGCTCGTCATCTCCCCGTACTCCTTGAACAGGTCCTCGCGCAGCGTCCCCAGACTGCGGCCCGTGGCGGCGATCATCTCCGCGACCAGCAGCCCGGCGAAGATGCCGTCCTTCTCCGGCAGATGATCCTTGACGGCGATGCAGGCGCTCTCCTCCCCGCCGAACAGGATCTGGCCCTGGAGGAACAGCTCCGCCATGTACTTGAAGCCGACCTTGGTCTTGGTCAGCGGCAGGTCGTACCGCCGGGCGATGCGATCGAGGAGATGGGTCGTGGTGATCGACCGGGCGACGCCGCCGCGCCGGCCTTTGACCCGGACGAGGTAGTCGAGGAGAAGGGCCAGGATGATGTTGGGGTGGACGAATCCGCCCTTCTCGTCGACGATGCCGAAGCGGTCCCCGTCGGCGTCCGTGGCCAGGCCGAGGTGGCATCCGGTCCGGACGACGTGGGCTTTGAGCTCGGCCAGGTTCTCCTCGGTGCAGGAGGGACTGACGCCGCCGAAGTAGGGGTCGACGTAGCCGTGGAGGCCCTCGACCTCGACCCCGTTCTCTTCGAGGATCTCGTCGAGGTACTCGCGGCTGGTCCCGTAGAGGGGGTCGGCGACGATCTTGAGACCGGCCGCGCGCATGACCGCGAAATCGATCTTGTCCTGGAGGAAGGCCAGGTAGTCGGCCTGGAGGTCGATGCGGGAGACGTTCTCGTCCGGGGCCGGCGCGGACAGCCGGGAGAATCCGGGCATC
This sequence comes from Candidatus Aminicenantales bacterium, assembly GCA_041736225.1. Lineage (GTDB taxonomy): Bacteria > Acidobacteriota > Aminicenantia > Aminicenantales > Saccharicenantaceae > RBG-16-66-30. The sequence goes on from JBGSUG010000281.1 coordinate 5,268, forward strand.
AGCCGGCGGACCTCTTCTTCGATCGCATCGGTGACCGCGGGCAGGGCCGGCGCGCCCGTGGCCGCGTTGAATTTGAGGCCGTTGTAGCGGGGCGGGTTGAAGGAGGCGGTGAAGTTGATCCCGCCCTGGCACTTGCGCTTGATGATCTGCCAGGCCAGGGCCTGGGACGGCGCGTCGCGGTCGGAGAGCAGGACCTGGATCTTGTTCCGGGCCAGGATCTTGGCCGCCTCGAGAGCGTAGCGGTCCGAGAGGAAACGGGTATCGTAGCCGACGACCACGGCGATGGGCGCGTCGCCGTATTGCGACCGCAGGTAGTTGGCGGCGGCCTGGACGACGACGCGGACGTTGGCGAAGGTGAAATCCTCGCCCATCACCCCGCGCCAGCCTGAGGTGCCGAATCGGATCATCATCGCTCAAAAATTAGCACAAGCCGGCGCTTAAAGCAACGGGAGGCCCCCGGGACGCCCCTTCCCCGTCGGGCCGGCTATCACCCCCCGCGGTGACACCCGGTTAGGCCGGAGATGAGACCGTACCCCCTTTTCAGGTCCCCCTCGCCCGGCCGCGGCCTCGGGGTCCGGCCACAGTCCCCGAATGAGGACCGCCGCGATTGGCTCGCACCGCGCCCTCTGCCCCCCCCTTTTCCCCGAGGATTTTCGTTGACAAGCCTCTTTTTTTTTGATATTTGGATACTAAATCGAGATGAGGAACTAACTGCGGGTCCAGATGAGGGATGCGAGCGCCATCTACCCCGGATCCTTCGACCCCATCACCAACGGGCACGTGGACATCATCGAACGGGGTCTCCGGGTCTTCGACCGGATCGTGATCGCCGTCCTGAAAAACCCCAAAAAGCAGCCTCTCTTCACGACTAAAGAGAGGGTAAGAATGATTCAAGACATTTTCGCCTCCAAAAAGGAGGTCGAGGTCCGGGCCTTCGACGGTCTGCTCGTCGACTTCGCCCGGGACCAGGGCACGCGGGTGGTCATCCGGGGCCTGCGGGCCATCTCGGACTTCGAATACGAGTTCCAGATGGCCCTCATGAACCGCAGCCTGGCCCCGGACATCGAGACGTTTTTCATGATGCCGAGCGTCAATTATACGTTCCTCAGCTCGAACGTGGTCCGCGAGGTCGCCGGTCTCGGCGGCTCGGTCGATGGCCTCGTTCCCGGGCTGGTCTCCCGGAAGCTGAGGGCCAAGATGAGCGCGTTCCAAAAAAGCCAAAAATCCATAAAGGCGGGCAAACATGTTCGGACTCTCTAGGGAAAAAAGCGTGGTCGGACTGGACATCGGCTCCTACTCCGTCAAGGCCGTCGAGCTCCGGGCCCGGAAGAAGGGCGGGGGGGAGGCCTACGATCTCGTGAAGATCGGCTACGAGCCCCTCCCCCACGATGCCATCGTCGAGGGGACCATCATCGATTCGGCCGCCGTCGTCGAGACCATCCGCCTTCTCTTCGAGGAGAACAAGATCTCGACCAAGGACGTGGCCATCTCCATCTCCGGCAACTCCGTCATCATCAAGAAGATCTCCCTCCCGGTCATGGAGAAGCAGGAGCTCGCGGAATCCATCATCTGGGAGGCGAAGCACAACATCCCCTACCCGTACGAGGAGACCAACGTCGACTACGCCATCCTCAAGCCGTCACATGCGACGGAAGAGAAGAACCTGGACATCCTGCTCGTCGCCGCCAAGAAGGACAAGATCGCCAACTACAGCAACGTCATCGCCCAGGCCCGGAAGAACCTGCAGAGCATCGAGGTCGACGTCTTCGCCCTCCAGAACGTCCTCGAGGCGAACTACCCCGAGAGCTTCGCCGACAAGACGATCGCCCTGATCAACATCGGCGCCAACATCACCAACGTCGTCATCGTCGAGCGGGGCACGCCGCAGCTCTTCCGCGACCTGTCCCTGGGCGGCTTCTTTTTCACCGAGAACATCCGCAAGGAGCTCAGCATCTCGTTCGAAGAGGCGGAAAAGCTCCTCAAGGGCATCCCCGGCAAATCGACCACGCCCGACCAGTTCGCCACCCTCCTGTCGATGAACGTCCGCGACCTGCTCGACGAGATCGAGAAGACATTCTCCTTCTACGAGGCCTCCGAGAAGCGCGAGCGAAAGATCGAGCAGATCTTCCTCAGCGGCGGCCTGGCCAACGTCGTGAACATGGTCACCGCCTTCGAGACGAAGTTCCGCATCAAGACGGAGATCATCAATCCCTTCCGCAACATCCGGGTCGACGACAAGAAGTTCGACGCGGTCTACTTCACCGACATGGCGCCGATCTTCGGTGTCGCGGTCGGCTTGGCAACCCGAAAGGTGGAGAAGTAACCATGATACGGATCAACCTCCTCAAGCCGGAAACCAAAGACAAGGAACCGATCGTCGCCGCCGGCGAGATCACGGAAGGCACCAAGAATGGCCCGAACCTCGGCAGCCTGATCTTCCTCGTCCTCGTCCTCGGTCTCGGCGCCCTCTACTTCTTCCAGCAGAAGGCCTTCACCCGGGAGAACACCCTTCTGGCCACGGCCCGCCAGGAGAAGAGCAAGCTCTCCTACGTCGAGGAAGCTTTGAAGCTCCAGCAGGCCGCCCGGGAATCACTGAACCTGAAGATCTCGCTCATCGAGGCCCTCAACGCCCAGCGCGACATGGCGCCCCGCCTCATGGACGAGATCAGCCGCCGCCTGCCCGAATGGGTCTGGCTGACCGACGTCGTCTTCGACGACAAGGGCATCCAGATCAAGGGCCGGGCCCTCTCGAACAACCTCGTCGCGGACTACATCTCGGGCCTCGAATCCAGCCCCCAGATCATGAACGTCAACCTCGTGTCCTCGACCCAGAAGACCACGCAGGGCGATCAGTATCTGGAGTTCTCCCTGCTGGCCACGCTCGAGAAGAAGCCGGAGCCGCTTCCCGTCAAGGCCGAACCGGCCGCGGCGCCGGCGAAGAAAGAGGTGAAGTGATGAAAAACTGGCCCTGGTACGGATACCTCCTGCTCGCCGTCCTCCTCTTCGCCCTGGCCTTCTTCTTCTATTTCAAGCCCCAGAACGTCAAGCTCAAGGCCCTGACCGCCGAGCGGGTCAAGGTCGAGGCCGAGGTCCAGAACCTCAAGCAGAAGAAGCGGGAGCTGGACAAGATCGAGGCCGACATCGTCGCCATGACCGCCAAGCTCAAGACCCTCGAGGTCAACATCCCCCAGCGCAAGGAGATCGCGGACATCCTCCGGCAGATCCAGGCCTTGGCCTACGACTCCCGGCTCGACGTCCTGCGCTTCGCCCCCGGCAAGGAGATCAACAAGGATTACTACGCCGAATGGCCGATCCCCATCCAGGTCTCCGGGAACTACCACAACCTGGGCGCGTTCTTCGACAAGCTGAGCAAGTTCGCCCGGGTCTTCACCATCGAGAACTTCAGCCTTAAGACCTTGAACCGCCAGACGGACCTCAACACGGTCTCCGCCAACTGGACGGCCAAGACCTACTTCTTCGCCGAGCCGACGGCCGCCGCCGCGCCGGCCAAAAAACAAGCGAGGCCAAAACGATGAGAAAAGCCGCTGTCCTCCTCACCGTCGTCCTTCTCGCGGGCCTGGCGCCTCTCCTCGCCCAGGAGACGGCGGCCGCTCCGCCGCCCGAAACGGCCCCCCCCGCCCTCACCGTCCAGACGGGCTTCACCTACAGCCCCGAGGGCCGCCGGGACCCCTTCAAGAACCTCCTGGCCGGCCGCGACCTCAAGGAGAAGGCGGCGATCGGCGACAACCAGATGTTCATCGACGACCTCGTCCTCTTCGGCATCGTCAAGAACAAGAACGTCTACACCGCCATGATCGGCCAGCCCCAGGGATTCCCGATGTTCGCCAAGGTCGGCGACAAGTTCGCGGACGGGTACGTCCTGTCCATCACCGAGACGCAGGTCGTCCTGCGGAAGACCCACGATCGGGGGATCCCGCTCATCAGACCGAGAGACATCATCAAGGAAATCACGGAGGAGCTGTAACATGAACAAGAGAATCCTTCCGGCCGTACTCGCCGGGCTGTGCGCGCTCGCCTTCGTCGCCCTGCAAGCCCAGGGCCCGGCCCCGGCCGTCCACATCGGCAAGATCCAGGTCCAGGCGGGCGCGCTCTCGACGAGGCTGGTCATGGAGACCGACGGGCCGCTCGACGTCGCGAAGGCCTATTACCTCGCCGATTCCCCCCGGACGCTAGCCCTCGACATCGCCCGGGCCTCGACGGCCGCCGCGCCGGCCCTCCCCTCCTCCGGATCGGGGCTCGTCCGCGACGTCCAGGTCGAAAAGGCCGGCGGCGACGGGCTCCGTCTCCTCGTCCGCCTGAGCGAACGGGTCCCGGCCCGGATCGTCCACGAATCCGGACGGACCGTCGTCGAGCTCAACGCCATCCAGAGGGGCCAGACCGGCTACGTCATCGACGGCTCCACCCAGGCCGCGCTCGACCGCACGCCCAAGAGCGACATCCGCCTGAGCAAGGTCGACACCTCCGCCGGCGGTGACACGGTCGCCATCAGGGCCGCCCTGAGCGGCGCCGCCGTCACCCAGGTCTTCGCCCTGGAGAACCCGCCGCGCCTCGTCGTCGACCTCTTCGACACGCTCCTCGCCTCCAAGTCGGACGTCTGGCCGATCGACGACCCGAGGTCCACGGTCCAGCGGGTCCGCGTGGCCCAGTTCCAAGCGGGAGGCCCACGGCCCATCACCCGGATGGTCTTCGACCTCAAGGAACCCGGGCTCTACGCGCTGGACTCCCGCAGCGACGGCCTGGTCGTGTCCTTCTTCCCCTCCGCGACGACCGTATCGGTCGCTGCGGCGCCAGCGGCAGCGCTCGTCCAGCCGACGCCTCCCCCGGCCCCGGCCCCGGTGCCGGCCCCTAAGAAAGAGGAGCCCAAGCCGGCTGCGCCCGCGCCCAAGGCCGAGTCCAAGGCCGTGACGACCGAGGCCCCCTGCCCGACCCGCGAGGTCGAGCCTCCCGCCCAGGAGATCGCGGCCGTCGTGGCTGAAGGCCAGCAGCAAAAGTTCAAGCCCAAAACGATCGTCGGGGACGAAGAGAAGTACTCCGGGGACATCATCAGCCTCAAGATCAAGGATTCCGACCTCAAGGACGTCGTCCTCTACCTGGCCGAGTTCGCCGGGCTGAACGTCGTCTTCGACCCGGACGTCCGGGGCTCCGTCACCGTCAACCTCCAGGACGTCCCCTGGGACCAGGCCCTGGAGATGATCCTCAAGCAGAACAAGATGGGCAAGACGATCGAGGGCAACATCCTCCGCATCGCCCCGGTCAACGTCCTGACCCGCGAGGAGGAGGAACAGCGGCGGCTCAAGGAGAGCAAGGAGCTCTCGGGGCCGGTCATGGTCAAGACGATCACGCTGTCCTACTCGAAGGCCAAGGACGTCAAAGCCCTGCTCCAGTCCAAGATCTCGGAGCGCGGTGAGATCATCGTCGACGACCGGACCAATACCCTGCTCATCTCCGAGGTCCGCGACAAGCTCGAGCTCCTCGAGAAGCTCATCACCGTCGTCGATACGCCCACCCCGCAGGTCTCGATCGAGGCCCGCGTCGTCGAGGCCTCGGCGACCTTCGTCCGCAACCTGGGCGTCCAGTGGGGCTTCAGGGCCGAGGCCAGCCCGTACTACGGCAACGCGACCAACCTGCAGTTCCCCAACAGCGCCCTCGTCGACGGCGCCATGATCCCCCAGGGCATCGTGACCAAGGGCATCGGCGGCCCGCTCGGCGGCTACGCCGTCAACCTGCCGGCGCCGTCCTTCAATTCGGCCATCGGCTTCTCCTTCGCCAACGTTCTCGACAGCTTCCGGGTCGACATCGCCCTGTCCGCCCTGGAGACGGGCGGCGACGGCAAGATCATCTCCCGGCCGTCCGTCGTCACACAGAACAACCAGCAGGCCGAGATCATCCAGGGCCGCCAGATCCCCGTCCAGACCGTGGCCAACTTCACCGTGACGACCCGGTACGTCAATGCGGCCCTCGAGCTGCGGGCGACGCCGCAGATCACGGCCGAAGGCACGATCATCATGACCATCGAGATCCAGAACAACGCCGCCGACTTCGCCAACCTGGTCAACGGCATCCCGCCGATCACGATGCAGAGCGCCAAGACGACGGTCATGGTCCCCGACGGCGGCACGACGGTCATCGGCGGCATCTACCGCACGGAGGACTCGGTCACGCGCGAGCGCGTGCCCTTCCTCCACCAGATCCCGATCCTGGGCAACATCTTCAAGAACTTCGCCCGGACGAAGACGAGCCGGGAGCTGCTCATCTTCATCACGCCCAGGATCATCAAGTAAGAGGAGCAAAAGCGCCATGAAAAAGAACACCATGACCATCAGGATCCTGGCCGCCGCGGCCGTCGTCCTCGTCCTGGCCGGCTGCAACACGATCTCCAAGGAGACCGAGTCGAGCAGCATCATCATCATCCAGAGCATCACCGGGACGGACATGGACGGCGAGACGGTGGCCTACCTCCAGTCCGACGTCATCGACAGCGACGGCCTGGTCCGATTGAATAACGCCACGGCCAACATCATCGTCCGCCTGGTCAATCCCGGCTCCGTCGACGGACCCACGCAGTTCAACGACGTCGTCCTGACGAACTACCGGGTGACCTACGAGCTGCCGGCCGGACCGGGCTCGCCGGGTGTCGACGTCCCGCTGCCATTCGACGGCAACTTCTCGACCGTCCTCTGCACGGTCGACGAAACGACCTCGGTCCCCTTCGCCGTCGTCCTCGAGGCGGCCAAGCTGGCCGCGCCCCTCGTCGGCCTCATCGGCACGAACACGGTCATCGAAACGAAGGCCAAGATCGAGATCTTCGGCCACGATCTGACCGACCACCCGGTCACGGCCACGGGCTACCTGACGATCTACTTCGCCGACTACCAGGTCGTCGCGCCGCCCGTCAAGAAGTAATCCTTCGACCCGCGTCCGATCAGGGGCTCGTCCTTCGGGACGAGCCCTTTTTTTTCGGGACATGGACCCTTAGGTACGTGTCCCGGTTTTGAAACAAGAATGGGGACACGTACGAAGCGTACATGTCCCCGAGCTCAATCCCCGAACTCGATCCCCTCGGCGTTCCTGGAACGTGGTGGCGGGCAAGATGGGGACATGTACGCCTCGTACGTGTCCCCGGATCAGCGGAAAGGTGAGTAGGAGAAGACGACCGATTTTTTCAGGCGGATCTTCGGCAGGGCCTCGCGGAGGGCCCGGTCGATCGTCCCGCGCTCCGCGGCTTTGAGGATGAGCTGGACCCGGGTCAGGTCCTTGACGCGGGCCACCGGTGCGAAAGCCGGGCCGAGCACTTCGAGCTCCGGCGCGTGCTTCTGGAACAGAGCCAGGAGCTCCCGCGACTTCCCCCCGAGGGCCCGTACGTCCCGGCCCTGGAGCGTGACCTCGGCCAGGCTGGCGAACGGGGGGTAATTGAGCATCCGGCGGAACTCGATCTCCTTCTCGTAGAACGCCCGGTAATCCCCCACCGCGGCCGCGGCGATGGAGAAGTGGGCTGGGGCCGCCGTCTGGATGACGGCTTCGGCGCCCGATCCGTCACGCCGGAAGTCCAGCATGGCCGAGACGGCCTCGAACGTCTTCTGGCCGGCCCGGTAGTCGGAGAACCCGAGGAGGGATTCGGGCCGGAGGATGCCGACGAGCCCGGCCCCCGGCACGCCCGGCTGATGGACGAGCAGCTGGGTCCCGACGAGGAGCGGGATCGCTCCTTTGGCGAAATCCCCCAGGAGCGCCTCCCGCTCGGCAGGGGTCCCGGCCGTGTCCGAATCGAACCGGGCCACCCGGACGCCGGGAAACAGCCGCTTGAGCTCCTCCTCGGCCGCCTGGGTCCCGGCCCCTCGCCGGACGACGACCCGGCCGCCGCAGCCGTCGCAGGCCCCGTCGACGTCGACGGAATGGTTGCAGTAGTGGCAGACCAGCCGGTTCTCGGCTTTGTGGAAGACGAGGGCGATGTCGCAG
>JBGSUG010000304.1:0-17024 GCA_041736225.1 Candidatus Aminicenantales bacterium
GCGGCGACGGCGGCCGCGGCGGCGTAACCGACCGCCCACGAGCTCTGGACGATGCCGAGGGCCTTGCCGCGGTGTTCGGCCGGCCAGGTCTCGGAGACGAGCGAAGCGCCGCTGGCCCACTCCCCGCCCATGCCCAGGCCGAGGAATACGCGGAAGACGGCCAGCATGACGACCCCCGTGGCAAAGCCGCAGGCCGCAGTGAAGATCGAATAGATGAGGATGCTGGCCATCAGGGCCTTGCGCCGGCCGAAGCGGTCGGCGAAGATGCCGAAGACGAGGCCGCCCACCGCCGAAGCGACGAGCGTCAGCGACCCGAGGAGTCCCGCCGTCGTCTTGGCGATGCCCAGGTCGGACATCAGGGACGCCAGGACCATGGCGTAGAGCATGACGTCGAAGGAGTCGAGCATCCAGCCGAACGATGCGGCGACGAGGGCCCGCCGCGCGTCCGGCGAGGCTTCCTTCCACCAGGAGAACCGTGCCATCAGCGGATCTCCATGCCGTTGAATCGCAGGTAGATGATGAGCCCCAACCCGTAGAGCATCCAGGCGATGAGGGTGATCAGTTGTCCGGCCCTCGACCGGAAAAGAGCCCCGCAGAACAGGATGACCGCGGGGATGCCGGCGATGATGGCCCTCTCCTTGAACGTCTCAGCGACGACGAAGGCCCAAACGCCGAAAATGACGGCGATCCCGATTCCTATAGCCGAATAAGGAATTTGCGGGATCATCGACCTGTTTATAGCACAAAATGCGGGAAAAAAAACGGCCGGAGCGGGTCGTAAGCCGGATCCTGTCCCCGCTCGCGCGGGCGACGGTCATTTGTCTAGTTCCGGGATTGCTCCCGGGATCCAGCGGCCGACCCGCCCCCTGGGACGGGCCATCCCAAAATGGGGCTCGTTTGGCCTTGCTCCGGATGGGGTTTGCCCTGCCCCCGGCGTCGCCGCCGGGGCGGTGAGCTCTTACCTCGCCATTTCACCCTTGCTCTCCGGAAAGGTCATCCCTTCCCGGGGGGCGGTATGTTTTCTGTGGCACTTTCCCCCGGTCGCCCGGAGTCGCTGTTAGCGACCATCCTGCCCTTCGGAGTCCGGACTTTCCTCCTCTCCCCCCTCGCGGGAAGGAGAGGCGACCGTCTCGCCCGCTCCGGCCATTACCTTTATACAATATTGCTCGAGTTAAGGAAAGGATAGGAAATTCCCTCATCCTCTAGTGATATAATCGGCCCGAGCGGCGGGCACTCCGCCAGGAGGGGCACACATTACCTATGATCTGAGAGGAAAGGACGTCCTGGTGACGGGAGCGACCGGCTTCATCGGCAGTCGCGTCGCGCGGGAGCTCGTGAAGACCGGGGCCCGCGTCCGGGCGTTGGTCCGCAACGCCGCCAAGGCCCGGGTCCTCGGCGGAACCGGGATCTCCGTGGTCCTCGGGGACATGGCGGAGCCGGCGTCGCTCGCAGGCGCCGTCCGGGGCTGCCAGGCCGTCTTCCATTTCGCCGGGACGACGAACGAATTCAAGCCCCGGGCCCACTTCGAACGGGTGAACGTCGACGGGACGCGCCTCCTGGCCGAGGCCGCTCTGACAGAGCGGATCGAGCGGTTCCTCCATGTCAGCAGCGTTTGGGTCTACGGGCTGAGGAGCGGGCCCGGCGTCTGCGAAACCTCCACGTGCGCTCCCAGCGGCCAGGCCTATGCGGACACCAAGCTCGAGGCGGAGACGGCCGTCCGACGGCTGATCGACGAGAAAGGTCTGCCGGCGATCATCATCCAGCCTTCCGAAGTCTACGGGCCCGGCGACCCCAATTGGACGGAACGGCCCCTCGACCTCATCAGGAGCGGCCGCATGATCCTGGCCGACGGAGGGAAGGGCCTCATCCAGCCCGTTTTCATCGACGACCTGGTCCGCGGCGTCCTCGCCGCCGCCGAGCGCGGCGGCCTGGGCGAAACCTACATCCTGTGCGGGCCCGATGTCGTGACCGTTCGGGAATATTTCTCTTACTTCGCGGCCATGGTCGGGAAAAAGCGCCTTCCGTCGCTCCCGGGCCGGCTGGCGCTCGGCGCCGCGGCCGCGGCGGAAGGATGGGCCAGGATCTTCCGGAGTGCGCCCGTCTTCACCCGCCAGGAAGTGATGTCGACGATGGCCACGGCGACCTACGACGGGCGCAAGGCTGCGCGGGAGCTGGGATTCGAAGCCCGGACGTCCCTCCCCGAAGGCATGCGCGAAGTGGACCGCTGGCTCAAGGCCGGCCGCGACCCGGCCTGCTGAGGCATCCCGCCCCGCGGTCGCCGGCGCTCACTTCCTCGGGAAGACGTATTCCCCGCCCGGGTCCCGCTGCCGCAGCGCCTTGACCGTCTCGCCCTCCATGAGGAACTCGAAGCTGACGTCGGCGAACAACTTGATCTTGAACTGGAGGCCCTTATAAGGGACGAGCTCCTGTTCCAGCTGTCCCGGGACGGCCAGGAAGAGCGCGCCGCTCTTCTTGAGGAGGACCTGGAACTTGACCCCGTTCGGGAGCTCGTAGGTCCCGGCCAGCCGCTTCAGGAGGTCGGTGGAGAGGGTCGCCGCCTTGCGCGTGAAGACGACCTCGGCCTCGTCGAGTGAGACGACGGCCTTGTCGACGTCTCCCTGGGGATTTGTCTGGAAGTTGATGGCGGTCCGGCCGAAGGTCTCGTCGTCGGGCGTCTCGAAGCGGTCGTAGTGGAAGTGGGCCAGGGGCAGGCGGATCTTGTGGAAGTCCATGTGCAGCCCGCCGTCCTTCATCTCGACCTTCAGGATGCCGTAGGCCGGATGCTCGAAGTCGCCGGCAAAATCGCCCAAAGCGTGGGACGGCTTGGTGCCGGGGACACGGTCCGCGCCGGCCTTGGCCCGGGCCTCGGTGCCCGCCTTCTTGCCTTTGAGGCGGATGTCGAGCAGGCGCTCGCTCCAGGGCGTCTGGTCCAGGCCGAGCAGCCGCTCGTAAACGTTGTAGCTTACCGTGTTGTAGAGGCTGGCGCAGTGGTCGCCGATGACGAAGACCAGGACGCCGAGCTTGTCCTTGGGCAGGAAGGAGACCTGCGAGTGGAAACCGGGCAGGTCGCCGCCGTGGAAGGTCAAGAGCTGGCCCCGGTAGGAGACGGTCTCGCGGCCCATCCCGTAGGCGGCGTTGAGCGCTTCCCAATAGCCGCGCGCCTCGGCCGCGGTGTTGGGGATGGAGATGGCCGGTTCGAGCGTGGCCTTGAGCACGGCCGGGGGCAGGACCTGCTTCCCCTTGTAGACCCCGTCGTTCATCAGGGCGGCCAGCCAATGGGACATGTCCTGGATGTTGGAGATGATGGCGCCGCAGGGGGCGACGCCGCCGATGTCTTCGTAGTAGGGGATCTTGTAGAGCTCGAAGGTGTCGCGCTTCTCGGTGTAGGGCACGCCGGGCTCGGCCTGCTTGAGCATGTCGGCGATCGAAAAGACCGTCGAGGTCATCTCCAGGGGCTTGAAGACCCGCTCGCGCACGAACTCCTCCCAGGCCTGGCCGGACTGCAGCTCGATGAGGTAGCCGACCGCGGCGTACATCAGGTTGTTGTAGAGGAAGGTCTGGCGCAGGGGCTCCTGGGGCTCGAGGTACTCGACCTTGTCGAAGAGCTGCCTGCGGGTGTCGTCGGACTGGTACCAGATGGTGTCGTGGCGGGTGATGCCCGTGCGATGCGAGAGCATGTCGCGCAGGGTGACTGTGTTGTCGAGCTCGTGGTCGTAGAACTTGATGGCCGGGACGGACTCGCGGACCGGCTTGTCCCAGGTCAGCTTGCCCTCCTCGACGAGCAGGCCCGCGGCGATGGCCGTGAAGAGCTTGGTGTTCGAGGCGATCTGCTGCAGTGTCGCCGGGGTGTAGGGCAGCTTCTGGCCGAAGTCGCGGAAGCCGTAGCCCTTGGCGAAGACGAGCTTGTCACCCTTGACGATGCCGACGCCGATGCCCGGGACGTTCCAATCTTTGAGGACCCTGGCCATGTAAGCGTCGAAGTTGCCGAGCTTCTTGACGACGGCCGGGTCCTGGGCCTGGGCCGCGAGGCGCGGGGCCAGGGACGCGAACAGGGCGAGGACGACGAAGAGCGCGGAGGCGCGCGGAACGATGCCGGGGCGGGTGGTGGGTCTCATGCGGTGTCTCCTTCCGTTACGACAAATTTCTCTCAGCCGGCCTGCAAGGCCTGCTCGAGGTCGGCGATCAGGTCGGCGGCGTCTTCGATGCCGACCGAGTAGCGGATCAATCCCTCCGGGATGCCCATCGCCGCACGCTCTTCCGGCGTGCATTCGACGTGGCTCGTCGTGGCGGGCGGCCCGGCGATGGTCTCGACCGCGCCCAGGTTCGCCGCCCGCCGCGCCAATTTCAGGCGCGGGAGGACGTCTTTGACGGCGTCGAACCCGCCGCGCAGCATGAAGCTCAAGACGCCGCCGTAACCGCGCATCTGGCGTCGGGCGATTTCGTGATCGCCGTGCGACTCCAGCCCCGGATAAAACACGGCCGCGACCTGGGGCCGGTCGACGAGCCAGCGCGCGATCTTGAGCGCGCTCTCGTTTTGCCGGAGGATGCGGAGGGGCAATGTCTTGAGCCCGCGAATGAGCAAATAGGCCGCCATCGGGTCGAGTGTCGCGCCCGTGATCTCGCGGAAATGGTAGATCCGCTCCACCAGCGGGCGCGAGCCGCACACGACGCCGCCCAGCGCGTCCGCGTGGCCGCCGAGGAATTTCGTCGCGCTGTGGATCACCAGATCCGTGCCGAGCGCGAGAGGATTCTGGTTGACGGGCGTCGCGAACGTGTTGTCGGCCACGACGGTCGCACCCGCCCTGTGGCCGGCCGCGGCCAGCCGCGCGATGTCCATCACTTTGAGCGTCGGGTTGGTGGGCGATTCGAGGTAGACGACCTGACAGCCATCGGCGATCGCCCCTTCGATCTGCGCCTGATCGGTCGTGTCGCACAGAGTGACCCGGATGTTGAAGCGCGGCAGGAATTCGGTGAAGATCTTGTTCGTGCCGCCGTACGTGTCCTTGACCGACACGACGCGGTCGCCGGGCGAAAGCAGCGTGAAAAGGGTGTTGCTGATCGCCGCCATGCCGGTGGCGAAACTCGTCGCCGCCGCCGCGCTTTCCAAGAGGCGCACTTTCTCCTCGAAGGCCCGCACCGTGGGATTCGTGTTGCGACTGTAGATATGGCCGGGCTTGCGGCCGGTCGCCACGTCCAGCCAGGTGTCCACATCCGGATAGCCGTACGCCGCGCTGTAAACCACGGGCACTTGCGTCGCGCCTTGGACCAGGGAGTCTTCCTCGCCGCCCCAGACCGCCAGCGTCGCGGGATCGATCTTATTCATGCTATCTCCTTGTCGTTGGTCAGGTTAAGAGCAAAATGCTTGGGCCGTCCCGATCAGGATCCGGGTCAGCGCCTCGACGCTCGAGAGACTTACCCATTCGACGTCCGCGTGCGGCCCCTCGCCCGAAGGGCCGAATATCACGCTCGGGATGCCGGCCTCCGCCAGCAACCCCGCGTCCGTCCAGTAAGGAGCACCGACGATACCCGGCGCGTGCCCCAACTCGTTGTGCGCCATGGCCGCCAGAGTCGTGACGATAGGCGATTCGGCGGGGGTTTCGAGCGGAGCGCGCTGCAGATGGATCTCGAAATCGGCCGAAAACCGGGGGTCAGTGCGACCCGGCGCGGCCAGCAACGCGTCGAGCTCGCGCATGATCGTTTCCCTGTTTTCGCCGGGCAGCGTGCGGCGCACCAGATCGATCCGGCAATGCGCCGGACAGGTATATAGCTCGCTGCCGCCCTGAACGAGCGAAACCGTGGCCGCGCCATGTCCCAGCAGCGGGTGGGCGGGCCGCTCCAACAGCCACCGATCGTACTCTTCGAGTGCCGTCAGCACACGCCCCATGTGCGCGATGGCATTCACGCCGTCGGCGCGGAGTGCCGTATGCGCCGCGCGCCCACGCGTCGTGATCGTGATCCAGGCGAAGCCCCGGTGCGACAGGCACAGATCCATCCCCGTCGGCTCCGGGACGATGGCGGCGTCGGGATGGATCTGCCGCTGTCCCAGGTCGTGCAACACGGCTTCCATACCCGCGCTGTCGCTTTCCTCGTCCGAGACGGCGGCGATGTACACATCGCCAGCCGGCCGGGCGCGCGCGAACACCTTCGCGGCGAGCAGAACGGACGCGAGGCCGCCTTTCATGTCCAGGGAACCCCGGCCGAAGAATTTGTCGTCCTGGACCGCGGGCCGGTGCGGATCGACGAGGCCTTCCACGCCGACGGTGTCGAGGTGCGAGTAGAGCAAGAGAGAACGCCCGCCGCGCCCGGCACAAGGGACGGATTGACCGAATCGATCGCCACCAGTCGGCCGAGCAATGAGACCAGCTCTTGTCTCAACGGGCCGCCTCGTCTCGCTTCATGGCACAGGATGCGATTGTATCCGGCTTCGCGGAAATTGACAACCCGCTTGGCCTGGCAGGACGGGCAAAGCCCCGCGCCTGGCAGGGGAACGTCAACAGATGTTCACTGTGCCGGAAGATGAGTAAGGGAAACGCCGACACCGGCCCCCTCGGCTTGTCAGCGGACGATGACTAATCGGAGTCCGGACTTTCCTCCTCTCCCCCCTCGCGGGAAGGAGAGGCGACCGTCTCGCCCGCTCCGGCCGTCACCTTGATGCCGTATTGCTCGAGTTTTTTATAGAGGTTCGATCGCGGCGTGTCGATCTCCCGGGCCGTCTGGGAGATGTTCCAGTTGTTGGCCTCGAGCTTGGCCAGCAGGAAATCCCGTTCGGCCAGGTCGCGGAACTCGCGCAGCGTCTTGACGCCCCCCGCCTCGGGCAGGGCGACCTCCGCCTTCTCCCGCAGGGCGTCCGGCAGGTCTTTGACCTCGATCGTTTCGCGGTCGGTCATGATCATCAGCCGTTCGACGACGTTCTTGAGCTCGCGGACGTTGCCCTTCCAGGCGTAGCGGGACATGGCCGCGAGGGCGTCGGCGGAGAACTTCCGGGGCTTGAAATTGTTCTCCTCGGCGAAGGTCCGCGAGAAATAGTCGATGAGGACCGGGATATCCTCGGCCCTTTCCCGCAGGGCCGGCGAATAGAGGGGCAGGACGTTGAGACGGAAGTAGAGGTCCTCCCGGAAACGCCCCTCCTGGATCTCCTTGCGGAGGTCCTTGTTCGTGGCGGCGATGACGCGGACGTCGACCTTGGAGATCTTGCTCGAGCCGACCTTCTGGACCTCCCCCTCCTCGAGGACGCGGAGGACCTTGGACTGCGTCCGAAGGCTCATGTCGCCGATCTCGTCGAGGAAGATGGTGCCGCCGTCGGCCTGCTCGAACTTGCCCGTCTTCTTTTCGGTCGCCCCCGTGAAGGAGCCTTTCTCGTGGCCGAACAGCTCCGACTCGATGAGCTCCTCGGGGATGGCCGCGCAGTTGACCTGGACGAAAGTTTCGCGCGACCTCAGGCTGTGGGCGTGGATGGACCGGGCGATGAGCTCCTTGCCCGTGCCGCTTTCCCCGTGGACGAGCACCGTGGCGTTGGTCGGGGCGATCTTGAGGATCTCCTTCCAGAGGATCTGGATGAGAGGGTGGTTGCCGACGATCTCGTAGCGCTTCTCCGCCTTCTTCTTGAGGTCCTGGCATTCGCGGCTGAGGCTCGTCTGCTTGAGGGCGTTGCGGATGCTGATCAGGACCCGCTCCCGGTGGAGGGGCTTCTCCAGGAAGTCGAAGGCCCCCAGCTTGGTCGCCTCGACCGCCGCCTGGATGGTGCCCTGGCCCGAGATCATGATGACCTCGGGGACGAACGGCCGCTCACGGAGCTCGGCCAGGACCTCGAGACCGCTCCGGCCGGGCATCTTGATGTCGAGGAGCACGAGGTCGATCCCGACCGTCTCCCGCAGCATCTCCAGGCCGTCCTCGCCCGTCCCCGCCTCGAAGAACTCGTAGCCCTCGTACTCGAGGATCATCTTCAGCGATTTGCGGATCCCCTCCTCGTCGTCGATGACCAGGATCCTGGCCTTCCTTTCGGGTTTCATGGTGATCGGGTCCTCTCGGGACGATTCTAGCATACCCGCCTCGCGATGTGCTAGACTGGCAAGATAGTAGCCGTGAGGTTAGTCATGGTGAGCCCGAGATCGCTCTTGAAAGGGTTTACGGTCGCGGTCCTGCTCGTACTTCCGGCCCTGCCCCTCCGGCCGGCCGCCTCCGATCCCGGCCGGTACTTCGTCCTCGACAACGGTCTCCGCGTCTTCCTCTACGAGAAGCGCGACCTGCCCCTCCTCCACGTCGTCACCGGTTTCGGCCTGGGCTCCAAGAACGAAACCGACGCCACGTCGGGTTTCGTCCATCTGCTCGAACACTGCATCCTCTTCCGGGGCACCTCGGAGCGGTCGGGAGCCCGCGTCGGAGCCGACGTCCGGAGTCACGGGGCCTACTTCAACGCTTCGACCGGCCAGGACCTGTCCGTGTTCGAGATCTCGCTGCCCTCGGAATACGCCGTATTCGCCCTGAAGAACCAGAAAGACATCCTCTTCGAACTAGCCCTGACCCCGGCCGAGCTCGAAGCGGAGAAAGAGGTCGTGCTGGAGGAGTTCAACCAGATGGAGGACGATCCCGACCGGAGCGCGGCCGGCCGGGTCCTCCAGGAGCTCTTCGCCGGACACCCGTACGGCCGGTCCGTCTACGGGCGGCGCGAGGTCATCGCCGCGGCCACCGTCGACGGGCTGCTCGGATTCTACGGAAAATTCATCGCGGCCGACAATGCCGCGATGGCCGTCGTCGGGGATTTCGTCACGGCCGACATGGAGAAGCTCGTCCGGGAGGTGTTCGGCTCCCTGCCCCGGACGGGTTTCGCGGCGGAGCCCGTCCCCATGGCGGCGCCGTTGAAGAAGAGCTCGGTCCTGCGCCTTGAGCGCGACGTTAGGGACGGTTACGTCTATCTCGCCTTCCCCGCGCCGGATTACAACCACGCCGACCGCTATGCCATGAGCGTCCTGGTTGAAGCCCTCGGGCGCGGGGTCAATCCCCTCCTCTCCGCCCGGCTCCAGGGCGGTCGCGACACGGTCCAGAGGGTGTCCATGGCCTATCTGGCGTTCAAGTCCGGGGGGGCCGCCGTCGTCTCCATCAAGGCCGAACCGTCGGACCTTCCGGCCGTGGAGCGGGCCGCGGTCGCCTTCCTCAGGCGGGCCCACGACGAATCCTATTCCAAGAAGGACTTCATCTCCCCCGAGGCGGAGATGGCCGCGTTCGATTTCCTCGAGAGCGCCAAGAACCAGATCCGATTCGCCTCCGGCCAGGCCGAGGAATCGGGCCTGCAGCTGGCCGGGTCGATCGTCCGCCACATGCTGCTCAATACCCGCGAAAAACCGGGACGCTACCTCGACGAGATCGGACGCGTCGATTCGGGCGATCTCCGCAGAGCGGCGTCGAAGTACCTCGGCCGCACGGAATTCGCCGGCGTCTCCGTCGTCCCCCTGAAGGAAGGCAAGAGATGAGCGGCCGGAGCGGTGGCGGCGCCCGGATCATCGCACTCGGTCTGGCCCTTTTTCTGCCGGCCGCAGCCATGCGTCCGGGTGGGGCGGCCCCCCTCGCCGGCGCGAACGGGACCGAAAAGACGGTTCTGAAGTCGGGCATCCCATGCATCTATCACAAGGACGTGGCCTCTCCCGTGACCGTCGTCGGGCTCGTCGTCCCGGGCGGCAAGTCCGCTGTCCCCCGCGGTCTCGACGGGTTGGCGGCCATGACGACGCGCCTGGCCCTCGAGATCCCCGACGAAGGGAAGGTCCGCGACCTCATGGCCCAGGCGACGCGGATGAGCGTCGTCTGCCTGGAGGATCACTCCGTAATCCTCATCGAGTGCCTGTCGGAGAACCTCGAGGAAGCCCTGCGCGTGGCCGGGAAGATCATCCAGGATCCGCTCATCTCGGGACTCCGCGTCGGCCGGGCCAAGGAACTCATGAGACTCTACGGCCGCGCCGAAGAGGACGATGCCGGCACGGCGGCCCACAATGCCGTCCTGTCCCGATATTTCTCCGGGGACGGCTACGGATCGGCCTTGTACGGCACGGAGGAGAGCCTCAAGGCCATCGGCCGTAAGGAGGTCCTGGAATTCTTCAGAAGCCGCTTCAGGGCGGCTTCCGTCTTCTTCACCGTCGTATCGGACCTCGAACCGGCGCCTGTCCGGGGACTGCTCGAAAAGTACTTCTCCGCGCTCCCGGAAGGCGGTCCCGTCGCGTCCCCCGTCGCGGTGCCGGCGCTCCCCGCCGAAAAGGCGGTCCGCCTGAGCCGGGACACGAAGCAGACCTTCGTGGGGCGGGCCTATGCCCTGCCCGCCCCGGAACCGGGCGAGTACGCCAAGGGCGTTCTCGCCGAAGTCCTGATCGGCCGGGGCCCCGGTTCCCGCCTGTGGCGCCTCCGTGCCGACGAGCGTCTGGCCTACAATGTCGGCGCGAACCTGACCTGGATGAGGGGCGCTGGGATCCTCGAGGTCTTCCTCGAGACCGAGAACGCCAAATCGATCCGGGCCTCGGAAGCGCTCGACCGGGAGCTCGAAGAGCTGCGGACCGGCGGCATCGACGCCGGCGAGCTCGAAGCCACGAAGACCATGGCCAAGGCCGATGTCCTCCGCTCGGTCGAGATGAAATCCGGCCGGGTGCGGCTGCTCTCGGGCTTCGAGGTCCTCGGCCTCGGCTTCGATCATCTCCCGCGTCTCTTTGCGGCGATCGACGCGGTCGGCCTCGACGACATCAACGCCACCCTTCGAACGGTCTTGGCCCCGGAGCGGGCCGTCAGGATCACCGTCGGCCCGGATGAGGGCCAGGTCCGATAAAGGAGAGCCCCATGCCCGAATTGAGCGAAAAGGACCTCGTCGACCTCGTCCGCTCGGTCTTCCCCGGCCACCCCGGGGACCGGATCCTGGGGATACTCGTCGACGTGCCGCGCGAGCCCGGCCGGGACAATCCCGACTGGAAGGCCCGGCGGGCCATGGCCGAGGAGTGGTTCGCCCTTCTCCGCGGCAGCGCCGCGTCCGTGCCCCTCGACACGGTCCGCCTCATCGCCTACCCCGACGTGGGCTCTAACAACGCCGATCTGCCGGCCGAAGCGTTCGAGATCGTTGGCCGCCTGCCGCCGGACGCCGCGGGACTCGCCGGGGCCGGCGTCCGAACGACGTTCGAGACGGTCTTTCGGGAGGTCCCTCTTTTCCTCGCTCCTACCGAATATTCGACGACGGCCCCGCTCAAGAACGCGGCCGCGGGACACGGTTTTCGGGCCGCCACCATGCCCGGATTCTCCGAGAAGATGATCCCGGCCCTGCGCGTGGATTACGGGGAGGTCGGACGCCGGGTGGCTCTGATCAAGAATAGGCTGGACCGGGCGGAGGAGGCCGAGATCGAGTTCATCAAGGACCGCCTCGAGCCTCACCGGATGGTCTTCGATCTCCGCTACCGGACGGCCCACGAGAGCAGCGGACGGTTCCCTAACAAGGGCACGGCGGGGAACCTGCCCAGCGGAGAGGCCTATATCGTGCCCTATGAGGGCGAACGGGGTCCGGTCAGCCGGACTCGGGGAGAGTTGCCCGTCGAGATCTCAGGGGAGGTGCTCGTCTTCGCCGTCGAGGCCAACAGGGCCCTGGCGGTCCGTCCGGCGGCGACGCTGGGGCCGGCCTGGAATGACGAAGCGGAGCGTCTGCGCCTCGAGCCCGCCTATGGGAACATGGCCGAGCTCGGCTTCGGAGTGCTCGGGGATTTCGGCATCGGCCCCGTCGGCGAGATCCTGCTCGACGAGAAGCTGGGGCTACACGTCGCTTTCGGTCGGAGCGATCATTTCGGCGGGCAGGTCGGCCCGGCCGCTTTCTCGCGGCCCGAGGCGGTCATTCATCTCGACCGGATCTACATTCCGGCCACACAGCCGCGGATCTCCGTCTATTCGGTCATCCTCCGTTACCGGGACGCCCCGGAAGAGGTCCTCATGACCGAGGGCCGGTACCGGATCTTCTGACCTCAGCGGAACTCGGTACTGACGATCGTGATCCGGTCCGGATAGGTGATCGGGCCGAACGGGGTCAGAATCCAATAAAGGGCCCCAGAAGGACGGCCTTCCGGGGCCTGGGCGTGAGCTTGACGAGAATCTATTCGGCCATCCTCTTGTAGAACGCGAAGCGCTTCTTCGATTCCTCCGCGGCCCGGGCGAACAGCTCCTTGGCGATCTCGGGATACTGCTGGACGAGCGTCTTGTAGCGGACTTCGTTCTTGAGGAAAGCGTCGTACTCGAGCTTGGGCTCCTTCGAATCGAGCTGGAACGGGTTCTTGCCCTGTCCGGCCAGAAGCGGGTTGTAGCGGTAGAGGATCCAGTAGCCGGTGTCCACGGCCAGCTTCTGTTCCGCCTGCGACTTGCTCATGTCGATGCCGTGGTTGATGCAGGGCGAATAGGCGATGATGAGCGAAGGGCCGGGATAGGCCTCGGCCTCGAGGAAGGCCTTGAGGCACTGGTTCATGTTGGCCCCCATGGCCACCGCGGCCACGTAGACGTAGCCGTAGGTCATGGCCATCCGGCCGAGGTCTTTCTTGGCGGTCTTCTTGCCCGAGGCGGCGAACTTGGCCACCGAGCCGGTCGGGGTCGACTTGGAGGCCTGGCCGCCCGTGTTGGAGTAGACTTCGGTGTCGAGGACGAGGACGTTGACGTTGCGGCTCATGGCCAGGACGTGGTCGAGGCCGCCGTAGCCGATGTCGTAGGCCCAACCGTCGCCACCGATGCACCAGACGCTCTTTTCGACGAGGAAGTCCTGCAGCTCGGCGATCTTGGCCAGATAGGGCTTGGAGCCGTTGGCGGACTTGAGCGCCTCCGGCAGGGAGGCCCGGACGGCCTTGGCCGCGGCCTTGGCCTCGTCGCCGACCGTCGCCCAGGCCGCTTTCATCCTGGTCAGGGCGTCGGCGAGGGCCGGGGTGGTACCGGCCGCCTGGGCCGCGTCGATCGAAGCGGCCAGGAGCCGCCGGTTGGCGTCGACGGCCAGGCGCATGCCGAAGCCGTACTCTGCGTTGTCCTCGAAGAGCGAGTTGCCCCAGGCCGGACCCTTCCCTTCCGTCGTGACGCAGTAGGGGCAGGTCGGGAACGTGCCGCCGTAGATCGAGGAGCAGCCCGTCGCGTTGGCGATGATCATCCGGTCGCCGTAGAGCTGGGTGGCCAGCTTGACGTAGGGCGTCTCGCCGCAGCCGGCGCAGGCGCCGCTGAACTCGAAGAGCGGCCGCAGGAACTGGCTGCCCTTGAGCGTGTCCGACTTGATGCCGTCGAGGACGTTGTCGGGGAGCTTGTCGAAGAACTCGGCTTTTTGGGCCTCGCCGGCCTCGCGGAGCTCCGCGATGGGGGTCATGACCAGGGCCTTGTTTTTGGCCGGGCAGACCTGGGCGCAGGAGCCGCAGCCGACGCAGTCCTCGATGTAGCACTGCTCGCGGTAGAGCAGGCCGCGCTCGTTCTTGGTGTTGGACTTGATGGTCGTGAACCCCTCGGGGGCCCCGGCCAGGTCCGCCGGGGCGATCTGCTTGGCCCGGATGGTGGCGTGGGGGCAGACGAAGTTGCACTGGTTGCACTGGATGCAGTTCTCGGGGATCCACTTCGGGCACTCGACGGCGATGCCGCGCTTTTCGAGCCGGGCCGTGGCCGTCGGGGTGGCCCCGTCGAGGGGCATCTTGGAGACGGGCAGGAGGTCGCCCTTGAACCGGGTGACCGGATCGATGACGTCCCTGGCGTAGGCGCTGGCGTCGTCCGGCACGATCTTGGTGACCGGGGCCGACTTAGTGATCCGGGCCGGAACGGGCACGGCTTCGAGGCCCGACGCGGCCCGGTCGATGGCGTCCCAGTTCATCTGGACCACGTCCTTCCCCTTGCGGCCGTAGGTCTTCTCGACCGCCTTCTTCATGAGGGCGATGGCTTCCGCCTCGGGCAGGACGCCCGAGAGCTTGAAGAAGCAGGCCTGCATGATCGAATTGATGCGCAGGCCGAGACCCAGCTCGCCGGCCATCTTCAGGGCGTCGATGGTGAAGACCTTGATCTTCCTGTCGATGATCGTCCGCTGCATGTCCTCGGTCAGGTGCTCGAACACATCGGCGGCCTTCCATTCGCAGTTGATGAGGAAGGTCCCGCCCTCGCGGATGCCCTCGAGGATGTCCAGCCGGCCGATGTAGGACGGCTTGTGCAGGGCGACGAAATCGACCGTATTGAGGAAGTACTGGGACTGGATCGGGCTCTTGCCGAAGCGCAGGTGGGAGATGGTGATGCCGCCCGACTTCTTGGAATCGTACTGGAAGTAACCCTGGCCGTACATGTCGGTATGGTCGGCGATGATCTTGATCGAGTTCTTGTTGGCGCCGACGGTGCCGTCGGAGCCGTAGCCGAAGAACTTGCAGCGCACGGTCCCGGGGAGCTCGGTGTCGAGGACGGGGCCGACCGGCAGCGACAATTGCGTGACGTCGTCGACGATGCCGACCGTGAAGCCGTGCTTGGCGGCGCCGTCGAGGTGGTCGTAGACGGCCTGGACCATGTTCGGGGTGAATTCCTTGGAGGAGAGCCCGAAGCGGCCGCCGATGACCTTGACCGGGCGGCCGGCCAGGGCGACGGCGACGTCGAGGTAGAGCGGCTCGCCGATCGAGCCGGGTTCCTTGGTCCGATCGAGCACGGCGACCTTGCGGGCCGACACCGGCAGGGCCGCGGCCAGGGCGGCGGCGTCGAAGGGCCGGTAGAGGCGGACCTTGATCAGTCCGAGCTTGGCGCCGCGGGCGTTCAGGAAGTTGATGGTCTCCTCGGCGGTTTCCGCTCCCGAGCCCATCATGACGATGACCTTCTCGGCGTTCGGGTCGCCGAAGTAGTCGAATAGGTGGTACTGCCGGCCGATGGCCCGGGCGACCTTGTCCATGTAATGCTGGACGAGGCCGGGGCACGCGTCGTAGTACTTGTTGACGGTCTCGCGGCCCTGGAAGTAGACGTCGGGGTTCTGCTGGCCGACCTTCTGCATGGGGCGCTCGGGATTGAGGGAGCGCCGGCGGAAGTCCTCGAGGTACTGGGGTTCGAAGAGCCCGGCCAGGGTCTCGTAGGAGACGACGTCGACCTTCTCGACGACGTTGGAGGTCCGGAAGCCGTCGAAGAAATGCAGGAACGGGATCTTGGTCCGCAGGGTGGCCAGGTGGGCGACGATGGCCAGGTCCTGGGATTCCTGGACCGAGCCGGCGCAGGTCAGGGCGAAGCCGGTGTTGCGGGCCGCCATGACGTCACTGTGGTCTCCGAAGATGGACAGGGCCTGGCAGGCCAGAGAGCGGGCCGACACGAGGAAGACGGTCGGCAGCATCTCGCCGGCGATCTTGTGCATGTTGGGCAGCATGAGCATCAGGCCCTGGGAGGCCGTGAAGGTCGTCGTCAGGGCGCCCGCCGAGAGGGAGCCGTGGACCGCGCCGGAGGCGCCGCCTTCGGACTGCATCTCGACGACATCCACCTTCTGCCCGAAGATGTTCTTCTTGTCATGGGCCGACCATTCGTCGGCCAGCTCGCCCATCGTCGACGAGGGCGTGATCGGATAGATAGCCGCCACCTCGGAGTACGCGTAGGAGACGTGGGTCGCCGCCGTGTTCCCGTCGATCGTCTGCATGTCTTTCTTCATGATGGACAACTCCTTGCCGTATGATCGAACGTCGCTTGAGACGTGTCGTACTACTCTTTGAGCTCCGTCCGGCCCTCCAGGGCCTTCTTGATGGTCACCTGGTCGGCGAAATCGAGATCGGAGCCGACCGGCAGGCCCATGGCCAGCCGGGTGATGCGGATGCCGAAATCCTTGAGGACGCGCAGGAGGTAGAGGGCCGTGGCCTCGCCTTCCACCGTCGGGTTCGTGGCGATGATGATCTCCTTGAACGCGCCCTCCCCGATCCGTTTGGTCAGCTTGCCCAGCCGTAGCTCGTCGGGTCCGCGGCCCTTGAGCGGCGACAGGGCGCCGAGGAGGACGTGGTAGCGGCCGTTGTAGGCCCCCGTCCTCTCGATCGAGGAGATGTTGAACGGCTCCTCGACGATGCACAGGGACTCGTCCGACCTGTGCTCGTCCGCGCAGATGAGGCAGGGGTCGACGTGGGTGATGTTGTTGCAGCGCGAGCAGTAGAAGATCTTCCGCTTGGCCTCCCGGATGGCCTCGGCCAGGCGGTCGGCGTCCTCGGTCGGCAGGCCGAGGAAGTAGAAGGCGATGCGCTGGGCCGTCTTGGCCCCGATGCCGGGGATGTGGCGCAGCTCCTCGATGAGGTCGTGGAGGGGCTGGGCGTATTCGAACATCAGCCGAGCCCGGGGATCTTCAGGCCGCCGCCGAGGGCGCCGAGCTTCTGGGCCAGGGATTCGTCGACCTTGGCCGCCGCGTCGTTGAAGGCGGCGACAACGAGGTCCTGGAGCATCTCCACCTCGTCCCTGTTGACGACTTCCGGGTCGATGCGGATGGACTGCAGGGCCTTGTGGCCGTCGAGGACGACCCCGACCATGCCCCCGCCGCTCGAGCCCTCGACGCGCAGGGCCGACAACTCCTGCTGGAGGCGGTCCTGCATCTCCTTGGCCGCCTTCATCATCTTCGGAATGTCCATGACGTTCTTCATGTGCCGTTCTCCGTGGGGCCGCGCCCCTTGGGGCCGGCGTCGCGAGAGGACTGGATGGGATCGGCGGACAGGACCTGGGCCTTGAACTTGTCCATGAAGAACTTGACGGCCGGGTCCTTCATGGCCGACTCGAGCTCCCGTCCCGGCCGGATGGGCCCCCCGGCCGCTTCGCCCTCTTCGGCGAAGCGGACCTTGGTCTCCCGGCCGAGAACTTCGGAGGCCGCCCGCTCGACGGCGCGGAGGTCCTTGTCCTGGATGCTGGTGACGAAGAAGCCCCGGCCGCTCCCGAACAGGACCTCGAGCACGTTGTCCTTCACCAGGACGGAGGAGTATTGGCCGAGAAGCGCCGCCAGAGGCGCCCTGTCCACGGCCAACCGCTCGAGAACGCGGACGAAGACGTCCTTCTGGGCCGGCGCGGCCGGCTTGGGCGGGGCGGCGGGC
>JBGSUG010000344.1:0-2542 GCA_041736225.1 Candidatus Aminicenantales bacterium
AGCGCCCTCCGCTTCGACCCGGCCATGGCCGGCGTCGTGGCCCGGTCCGGCGCGGCCGTCGTCCTCATGCACATGAAGGGCACGCCGCTGACGATGCAGGACGCCCCCGCCTACGACGACATCATGGGCGAGATTGCCGCCTTCCTCGACGACCGGATCCGCGTCGCCGAAACCGCCGGCATCCCGCGCGGGCGCGTCATCGTCGATCCGGGCATCGGCTTCGGCAAATCGTTCGAACACAACCTCGAACTGCTGCGCCGCCAGGAGGTCTTCCACGCGCTCGGCCGGCCGCTCCTCGTGGGCTTTTCGCGCAAGGCGTTTCTCGGCCGCATCCTCGACCGGCCCCCGGACGAAAGGCTCGAGGGGACGATCGCCGCGGCCGTCCTTTCGGTCGAACGCGGCGCCCACATCCTGCGGGTCCACGACGTCGGGCCGGTCGCCCGGGCCGTGCGCGCGGCCGAGGCGATCCTCTTCGCCCCTGCCGACGGCGCCTCCGAGGACGAAGGGAGGGCCGGCGATGTTCGCTGAGATCTGGACGATCTTCCGTCAGATCACGGTGCTCGACGTCGCCGATATTCTCCTCGTCGCCTTCATGATCTATTACATCGTCATCCTCATCCGGGACACCAAGGCCTACCAGGCGGCCGCCGGGCTGGCCCTGATCGGCGCCCTCTACCTCCTGACGGTCTGGGGGCATCTCGGCGTCTCGAACCGGATCATTCGGTCGTTCATCAACTACGTCATCATCGCCATCATCGTGCTCTTCCAGGCCGAAATCCGGAGGTTCCTGACCGAGATCGGCTCGCGGACCTTCCGCAAGCCCCTGGCCCTGCGCTCCTTCCAGGAGAAGATCGACGACCTCTTCCGGGCCATCGATTTCCTGTCGCAGAAGAAGATCGGGGCCCTGATCGCCATCGAGAAGGAGATCTCGCTCTCGACCTACGCCGACCGCGGCGCTGAGATCGACGCCGTCCTGTCCAAGAACCTGCTGGTCTCGATCTTCTTCCCGCATTCCCCCCTCCACGACGGAGCCGCCATCATCAAGGGCGACCGGATCGTCGCGGCGGCCTGCCTGCTGCCCCTGCCGGCCGCGCACCGCCTAAGGAGCCCGTTCCAGACAAGAACGCGGCACCTGGCCGCCATCGGGCTCTCGGAGGAGACGGACGCGGCGGTCATCGTCATCTCCGAGGAGACCGGGACCATTTCCCTGGCCATCAAGGGCCAATTGGAGAGATTCGAAGACAAGGACGCCATGGAAAAACGCCTTCTCGGCTACCTGAAGGACCGATGAGACACTACGTCCGGAGCCTGTTCGTCCGCGACTGGCAGCTGAAGCTCGTCTCGCTGGGCCTGGCCCTCGGGGTCTGGCTTCTTCTCGTCCCGGCCGAGAAGAAGTTCTCGGAGAAATCCCTGACCATCCCGCTCGAGACGCGCAACGTCCCGGCCGGGCTGGAGATCGTCGAGCGGCCGGCGGCGACGATCGACATCACGCTGCGGGCCCCCAACCGCCTCCTCGACGAGATCGGACCGTCGGGCCTCGTCGCCCGGATCGACCTCGACCGGGCCACCGTCCTCCAGCAGGAGTATCCGCTGAACACGTCGATGATCGCCGTCCCGCCGGGCGCCGAGGTCGTCAAGATCTCGCCCGGGAAGGTGTCCATCAAGCTGGAGCGGACGGCCGAAGCCGCGGTCGACGTCCTCCCCACGCTGCGCGGCCGGCCCGCCCCGGGGTTCCGTGTCACCCGGACCGAGATCGAGCCCGCGAGCGTCATCGTCCAAGGGCCGGAGAGCCGGGTCAAGGCCGAGGAGGCCGCGACGACGGCCCCGGTCGACATCTCGGGCCTGGCCGAATCGACAGTGTTCGAGGCCGATATCATCCTGCCCCGGCCGGAGCTCCGGCTCGTCTCCGTGAAGACGAGCGCCCGGGTCACGATCCATCTCGAAGCAGACAAGGCCGCGGCCCGGAAAGCCCCGGTCAGGAAGAAATGAGCGCCAAGAAAAAGCTCTTCGGCACCGACGGCGTGCGGGCCGTGGCCGGGACGTTCCCGCTCGACCCGCCGACCATCGCCCGGCTCGGCACGGCCCTGGTCGAGCTCCTGGAGCGCAAAGGACTGGGTTCGAGGATCCTCATCGGCCGCGACACCCGCGAATCCGGGCCGTGGATGGAGCGGGCCCTGGCCCGAGGAGTGCGCGCGGCCGGCGGCGATGTCGTGTCGGCCGGCGTCATCCCGACCTCGGCCGTCTCCTACCTGACGAAGACACACGGCTTCGCGGCCGGGGCGGTCATCTCGGCCTCCCACAATCCCTTCCGGGACAACGGCATCAAGGTCTTCTCCCCCCAGGGGATCAAGATCCCCGACGAGTGGGAGCTCGAAATGGAAGCCGCCGTCCTCGGAGCGCGCGGCCGGCTGCCCGGCCACGAGTCGGAGGTCGGGCTCGATGCGAAGTTGACCGGCGATTACGTCGACTACCTCGTGAGCCGCGTCCGGCTGACGAGGCCGCCGTCCGGCCTCCGGGTCGTCGTCGACTGCGCCAACGGCGC
>JBGSUG010000345.1:0-2790 GCA_041736225.1 Candidatus Aminicenantales bacterium
GGCTGAGGATGATGTAAGCCGCCGTGAAGACCCGGCCGGCCGGGTTCGCGCCGAGGTCGTGGGTTTCGCCGTAGCCGACCGTGCCGACCGTGATCACGGTCATGTAGACCGCGTCGAGAAGGGACCACTCGGGCCCGCCGATCGCTTTGAAGCCGGCGACCCCGATGAGGAACACGGAGAGGAACAGCACGAGCGAAGCATAAAGGCGTTTGCGGCTGTCCATCGGGTCCCGGCGTCAGGCCGCCCCGATTATACGCAAGGTGCGGCCCGGCCGCAAGGCGGCCGTCATCGCTTGAACAGGTTGACGAGCCTCTTCAGGTACTCCAGGACGGACTTCTTGTCGGCGCTCGCCCTGACGTCCCGGGCGGCCAGGTCCTTGATCTTGAGGAGCGTCTCGCTGTTGGCCCGGTTCCTGGCGCTGACCACGTCGGCCATGGCCTCGGCCAGGGCCGGATTGCGGGCCAGGAGCGAAGCCAGGGCCTCGGCCCGGATCTCGAGGAGCTCCGATTCTTCGTCGACGACCACGGTGGCCGTCCGCGGCAGGCCGGTGAAGAGGGACATCTCGCCGACGATGCCGCCGCGTCCGATCTCGAACGAGGTCGTGAACGTCTTTCCGCCCTCCTCAGAGAGGATATCCCCCCGGACCTTGCCGCGGGCGACGATGTAGCAGACGTCCCCCGTTTCGCCCTGCCGGAAAAGGACCTCCCGCGCGCCGAAACTCACGCGTTCGGCGCCGGCCGCTAGGTCGCGCATCTCGGCTTCCGTGAGGAGGGGCTGGCCGGCCTGCTCGCCTTCCTGGATGGCGAGGAACGACGAGCCCGCGAAATCCCGATAATTCCGGTCCCTTTCGGCGGCCATCCCGGCCGCCCGTTCTTCGGCCGGCCACAGCATGCGCCGGCCGCCCGAGATCCTGCTTTCGACGGGGATGGGGATCTCGACGCCGCGGCGGCGCAGCTTATACCAGGCGATCCGGCCGACCTCGCCCGTGATGGCCGGTTTGCGGCCGTAATCCGTGATCCAGAACTTCAGGGCGTAGGCCAGGCCGAGCTCGTCGTAGCTGAGGATGTAGGCGGTCGGCGCCGGCTCGGCCAGGACGTCGGGGGCCTCCCGGGCCGCTTCGACGAGGAGCCCGAGGACGCCGGCCGGCGGGGCCAGGACATCGACCTTTATTGGCAGGGTGATCGCCGACGGCCGGTCGGGCAGGGAAAAATTGGTGATCGTCTGCGAGGCCACGACCGTGTTGGGAATGACGACGATGTTCGAGGCCCGGTCCTTCAGCCGGGTCTCGCGCCAATTCGTATCGACGACCTGGCCCTCGGTCTCGCCGATCCTGATCCAGTCGCCCCGGCCGAACGACCTCGTGTAATGGAGGGACATGCCCGAGAAGACGTTGCCGAGCACGCCCTGGAGGGCCAGGCCGAGGACGGCGGTCAGGATGGCCGACCCGGCCAGCAGGGGGCCGATGTTGAAGCCGAGGAAGGCGCGGAGGATGGCCAGGGCGACGGCGGCGTAGACGACGATCAGGGCGAATCCGTGGAGGACGTTCGGGAGAGGGAACGGCCGGCCCTTCTTTTCGTAGCGCAAGTGGACGATGCCGTCGAAAAGCCGGATGAGGAAGAAGATGATGAAGAAGACGAAGGCGGCGTCGAAATAGCGATAGAACCTGTCCCCCAGCGGAAGAGCGCTCCTCAGGGCCGGGAGCTTGGTCCCGAGCGTCGCGAGGAGAAGGGAGACCGGAAGGTAGAGGTGGGCGGCGACCTTCTGCCGGGGCTTGCCGGTCCCGGCCGCGGAACGGCCGGAAACCTTGCGCAGGGCGGCCAGGATGGCTCCGGCCACGGCGAAGAAGACGACCGTGAACAGGATCTGAATGTAAAGGGCGTAAAGAGTCCATTCCGGAGAGAGGGTTTTTTCCATCGCTCATTCCTTCCCGAGCCGGAGTGCCTGGGCCGCGGCGAGGGTCCCCGGCAGGCGCTCGCGGGCCGCCTCGCGGATGCGGTCGATATCGGTGTCGGTGTGGTCCGGGTTGAAGTGGGACAGGACGAGGGTTTTGACCCGGGACGCGGCGGCGAGCGCGGTCCCGGCCAGCCAGGTCGAATGGCCCCAACCCCGCTTTCCGGCTTCGTATTCCGCCGGCGTGAAGGTCGCGTCGTAGACGAGCGCGTCCGCGTCCTCGACGAAGGCGGCCAGCCGGTCGTCCAGGCCGTTTTCAGGGTGTTCCGTGTCCACGGCCAGGACGAAGCTCGCTCCTTCGGCCTCCAGGCGGTAGGCGACGCTTCCCTGGGGGTGGCGGAGCGGGCAGGACGAGACGCGGACCCGGCCGCCGATCGTCCCGGGCTCGAACTCCCGGAATTCCTTGCGGGCCTCCGTCCGGTCGAGCGTGACGGGATAGTAACGGCCGGCCATGAGCCCGGCCAGCGCCCGCCGCGTCTCGCCCGGGTCTCCCGGCGCGTGGACGGTGAGCGAGGCGAGGGGCGAGAAGAGCGGCGCGAAAAAGGGGAATCCCAGGATGTGGTCGAGGTGGAAATGGGTCAGCAGGATGTCGACGCGGACCTCCGCGTTCCCGGCCTCGGACATGATCCGCTCGCCGAGGTCGCGCAGGCCCGTCCCGGCGTCGACGACGAGGTAGTCGTTCGGCCCGATCCGGATCGAGGCGCACGTCGTGTGGCCGCCGTAGCGGGCCCGGTCCGCCCCCGGCGCGGGGAAAGTGCCGCGGACGCCGTGGAATTCGAGCTGCACGTTCCCCTCCTATTTCCGGTCCAGGACGTGGACGCCGTCCCAGTCCGCGGGCGG
>JBGSUG010000364.1:0-2968 GCA_041736225.1 Candidatus Aminicenantales bacterium
GCCGAACGGCTCGGGAACGTCCTCGTCCGGACGGTCGGCGAACACCGGGCGGCCTGGGAGCGGCTCACGGCCGCGCTCCACGCCCTCAGCCCGCTCGGCGTCCTCAAGAAGGGCTACGCGCTCGTCTGGAAGGAAGGCGGCCTGCGCCTGGCCAACCGGATCGAGGACGTCGTCCCGGGCGAGGCCGTCGACGTCTCGTTCTTCAGGGGCGAGTTCAGGGCCCGGGTGGAGTCCGTCGACCGCAAGAAACTTCTCGAATCCCGGTTCCTCAAGGAGGGATCATGACCAACCTGACGTTCGAAAAGGCCCTGGCCGAGCTCGAGCAGATCGTGGCCAAGCTCGAGAAGGGCGGGATCTCCCTCAACGAATCGCTGGCCCTGTTCGAGAAGGGCGTCAAGATGTCCCGCTTCCTCCGCGGCGAGCTCGACAAGGCCGAGCGCAAGGTCGAGATCCTGCTCAAGGACGAGAAGGGGAACCTCAAGGCCGGGGACTTCGAGACCGAGGACGGTGAGACGGAGGAAGGCGGCGGCGCCTGACCCGCCGGAAAGCGACCATGGCCAAGATCCTCGACACCATCAGCGAGCCCGCCGACGTCCGGAAGCTCACGCCGCACGAGCTCTCGAACCTGGCCATGGAGATCCGCGCCCTCATCCTGGAAACGGTGGCCAGGAACGGCGGCCACCTCGGCTCGAACCTGGGCGTCGTCGAGCTGACCCTGGCCCTCCACATGGCCTTCGACTCGCCCCGGGACAAGATCGTCTGGGACGTCGGCCACCAGTGCTACACGCACAAGATCCTGACGGGCCGGAAAGACCGTTTCACGGGCCTGCGGCGCTGCGACGGCATCCTCGGCTTTCCCTGCCGCGAGGAGAGCGAGCACGACGCCTATAACACCGGGCACGCTTCGACGGCCCTTTCGGCCGCCCTGGGCATGGCCGTCGCCCGGGACATGGCCGGCGGGAAGCACCACGTCGTCGCCGTGGTCGGCGACGGCAGCCTGACGGGCGGCGTCGCCCTCGAGGCCCTCAACCAGATCGGGCACCTCCGCGAGCGCCTGATCATCGTCCTGAACTTCAACGAGATGTCCATCTCGATCAACGTCGGGGCCTGGTCGAAGTACTTCTCCTATCTCGTTTCGGGCCAGCGCTATATCCGGATGAAGGACCAGGCCAAGTCCATCCTCAAGCGCGTGCCGCGGCTGGGCTGGCCGGTGATCAAGGCCGGGCGGGCCCTGGAGGAGGTGGTCAAGAAGACGCTCTTCCCCGGGCTGGTCTTCAAGGAGCTGGGCATCCGCTACATCGGGCCCGTGCACGGCCACAACGTCCGGTCGCTCGTCGAGGCCTTCGAGACGGCCAAGACCTACGACGGACCGGTCCTCATCCAGTGCGTGACCCAGAAGGGCAAGGGTTACGAGCCGGCCCGGCTGCATCCCGAGAAGTTCCACGGCGCCGGACCGTTCCGGATCTCGACGGGCGAGCCTCTCAGCCGGGAATGGGGGCCTTCCTTTTCGGCCGTCTTCGGCGACGCGATGATCAAGATCGCCGGAAAGGACGAGAAGGTCCTGGCCATCACCGCGGCCATGGGCGAGGGGACGGGCCTGCACGAATTCTCGGAAAAGCTCCCCGACCGCTTCTTCGACGTCGGCATCGCCGAACAGCACGCCGTGACCTTCGCGTCCGGCCTGGCCATATCCGGCTTCAAGCCCGTCGTCGCCATCTACTCGACCTTCCTCCAGAGGGCTTACGACCAGGTCTACCACGACGTCTGCCTGATGAACCTGCCCGTCGTCTTCGTCCTCGACCGGGCCGGCATCGTCCCCGACGACGGGCCGACCCACCAGGGCGTCAACGACATCGCCTATCTCCGGACGATGCCGAACATGATCGTCATGGCCCCCCGCGACGAGAACGAGCTCCAGCACATGCTCTGGTCGGCGCTCGCCTACGGCCACCCGGCCTCGGTCCGGTTCCCCAAGGCCAAGGGCCTGGGCGTCACCATGGATAAAGAGCTCCGGGTCCTGCCCCTGGGAAAGAGCGAGCTCCTCCGCGACGGCCGGGACGTCCTCTTCGCCTTCGGCCATATGGTCCAGCCGGCCCTCGAGGCCGCCGAGCGTCTGGAGAAGGACGGGCTGTCGCTCGCCGTGGTCGACGCGCGCTTCGTCAAGCCGCTCGACCGGGACATGATCCTCCGCTTCGCCGGTCCGGGACGGGCCTTCGTCACCCTCGAGGAAGGCGTCGTCGACGGCGGCGCGGGGAGCGCCGTGCGCGAGCTCCTCGACCGGGAAGGCCGGTTCGACCTCCGGTTCAAGTCGATCGGGCTTCCGGCCGGACTCTATCCCATGGGCAAGTCCGACGAGATCCGGGCCAGGATCGGCCTCGACGTTCCCGGGCTCGTGAAGCAGATCGGGGATTTTCTCAATACGCCCCGCTCCTGAGGAGGCGATGAAAGAGCGCGCGGACAAGCTCCTGGCCGGCCGCGGCCTCGCCCCGAGCTGGGAGAAGGCCCAAGCCCTGATCATGGCCGGCCTGGTGACGAGCGGCGGCCGCCCCGTCCGGAAGTCCGGCGAGCTCGTCGACGCGGAGGCGCCGCTCGAAGTCGCGCCTACCCTCCCGTTCGTCGGCCGCGGCGGGCTCAAGCTGGCCGAGGCCATGGATGCCTTCAAGATTGACGCCCGCGGCCTGGTCTGCGTCGACATCGGCTCGTCGACGGGCGGATTCACCGATTGTTTGCTCCAGCGCGGCGCCGCCCGCGTATATGCGGTCGACGTCGACATCCGCCAGCTCGACGACCGGCTGCGCCGCGACTCGCGCGTCGTTACCATCCAGAAAAATGCCCGCAACCTCGTTCCGGCCGATTTCCCCACGGCGCCGGACGAGCGGCCGACGCTCTATGTCATGGACGTGTCGTTCATCTCGATCTTGAAGATCCTGCCGGCCCTGCGGGCGATACTCATTCCCGTCGCCCGGGA
>JBGSUG010000370.1:0-5083 GCA_041736225.1 Candidatus Aminicenantales bacterium
GGCCGGCGGGGCCGGCAGGGGGGCGGGTCCGGGCGCCGGGGCGGCCTGGTTCCGGGCGATCTTGACCTTGAGGCCCTCGACCTCGAGCTCGAAGACGGCCAGGTTCTTCTCCTCGAGCAGGCCGACGAGCTTGCGGATCTCGTCGTAGTCGATCTTCCCGTTCATGGCGCTTTCCTCCGGTTCGACGGTCTTGCCGTTCCTGTCGCTCATGCCCTTATTCCCCTCTCGGGAGTGACTTTACCTTATCGGCATCCCCGGCGTTTGTCAAGAAGCGGCTCCCGGCCGCCCGCTTCGCCGCCATTTTCTTTGAAATCCGGGATTTGACGGATGGAAGCTCATCTTCTAACATGTCCCAAGGGATAAACCGCGATGTTCGACCAGCTCTCCGGACGCCTCGAGAAGATGATGAAGTTCCTCCGGGGCGAGGTCAAGATCACGGACAAGAACATGGCCGAGGCCTTGAAGATGATGCGCCTGGCCTTCCTCGAGGCCGACGTCAATTACAAGGTGGTCAAGGACTTCGAAGCCCGGATCAAGGCCAAGGCCCTGGGCGAGGAGGTCCTCGGCGGCCTGAACCCCGCCCAGCAGGTCATCAAGATCGTCCACGACGAGCTGGCCGCGATCCTGGGGGGCGCCCAGAAGCCCCTCCAGTTCGCCGGCCGCCCGCCCTCGATCTTCATGCTCGTCGGCCTCCAGGGCAGCGGCAAGACCACGACCTGCGGCAAGCTGGCCCGCTGGGTCTCCGGGATCGGCAAGAACCCCCTGCTCGTCTCCTTCGACCTCAAGCGGCCGGCCGCCCAGGACCAGCTCCGGACGATCGCCGCCTCCGTCGGCGCCCCCTTTTACGAGATGACGTCCGCCCGGATGGCCTCCCCTCAGGAAGCCCTCAAGGAGCTCCGGACCTACACGGCCAACCGGGCCTTCGATCCCCTCATCGTCGACACCGCCGGCCGTCTCCATGTCGACGACGAGCTCATGGACGAGCTGCGCCTCGTCCGGAACATCCTCGCCCCGGTCGAGGTGATCTATGTCGGCGACGCCATGACCGGGCAGGACGCCGTGCGCAGCGCCCAGGCCTTCGAGGAGAGGATCGGCTTGACCGCGGTCGTCCTGACCAAGCTCGACGGCGACGCCCGGGGAGGGGCGGCCCTGTCCATCGTCTCTGTGACCGGGCGGCCGATCAAGTTCATCGGCGTCGGCGAGAAGAGCGACAAGCTCGAGGTCTTCCACCCCGAGCGCATGGCTTCGCGGATCCTGGGCATGGGCGACATCCTCTCGCTCGTCGAGAAGGCCCAGGGCGAGGCCGACTTCGCCGAGGCCGAGGAGATGGCCCGCAAGCTCCGCAAGCAGGAGTTCACCCTCGAGGATTTCAAGAAGCAGATCGGCCAGATGAAGAAGATGGGCTCGATGTCCGATCTCCTGGGTCACCTGCCCCAGGTCGGTCCGTTCAAGAACCTGGCCAAGGCTCCGGTCGACGAGCGCAAGGTCGTCCACTTCGAGGCCATCATCGACTCCATGACCCCGGCGGAGAGGGCCGATCCGAGGATCCTCAACGGCAGCCGCCGGGCCCGCATCGCCCGGGGCAGCGGCCGGCCGGTCCACGAGATCAACCAGCTGGTGAAGCAGTTCCTGGAGATGCGGAAGATGATGAAGAGCTCGTCGGTCCGCAAGCTCCTCGGCGGTCTCAAATAAGGATCTTCTCCCGATTCCGGGGTCCCTCTCTCTGGCTTTGCTCGGGGATATCCTCTAGCTCCCCGGCCCCGGGAACCAGTTTGCGCGGTTCCCCCCGCTGCGCGGGTCCCCCCTCCACCACGGGGATCTGCGAGGATAATCCCCTCACCACCTCGAGAGGGTGTCCCGGAAATGGGAGAAGAACCTTAAATAATCCCGGCTACCGGCCTTCGAGGACGTGGTCCACGCATTCGAGCCAGAAGGCGGCGTAGTCTTCCCAGTAGACGAAGTTGAGGCCCCAGTGCGGGGCGGGATCGGACATGAAGGCCAGGACGCGGCCGCGGCCGCACGTGCGGACGGCCAGGAGCGGGTCGCCCGTGTCCCGGACCTCGAGCAGGACCCGCCCTTCGGGGATCGGCATCGTCTTGTTGTAGCCCAGGAGGGGCGGCATCGTTCTCAGGTTGATGGACTTGAAGAACCGCTCGCCGGCCGCGGTCAGCTCGGCATCGAATCCCTCCGTGCTTTCGACCAGGTCCTCGTGGTCGAGGCAGCGGACGGGGAGGATCTCGCGGAGGCGGGTCCGGCCCCAGCCGCCCTTGCCGAGCTCGCCGGTGAAGGAATACCAGCCGCCGAGGAACATGGCCGCCTTGCCTTCCTTGACGGCCTCGACGGTCAGCCGGATCCGGTCCGGATAGGTCAGGACGGCCTGGCCGAATTTCTCCCGGTCGAAGAAGCTCGGGGCCAGCTGGAAGAGCTTGGCGTCGACGTCGCTGAAGACGATGACGTCGTGTTCGGCCAGGATCCTCTCGTAGTCCCCCGGTCCGAGCTTGTTGTAGAAATCCCAGGCTGGGACGGATTCGACCGCGTGCTTGCCGGTCGATTCAAGGGCCTCCTTCAGCCACTTGCCGTAATTGAAGATGTCCAGGCCCTTGGGCGAATGGTAAAAGGGGGTTTCGGCGAACACGGGTCCCGTCAGGACGGCCCAGTCGCCCACGTAATAGATCTTGGCCATGACCTTGTCTCCTTCCGCGGGGGTAGGATAACAGAGAACAGGGGCGAGCGGAAGGGCTTTCAGGGGAGTGTCCTCTTCCGGGGACACCCCCCTGATTTCCTGTTGACTTGCCCCCCGAAATCCGCTATCATTTCCCAGCAAATTACCTCTATTGCGGAAGTGAAACCACAATGATGACCATGCGCTTGCAGAGATTCGGCACGAAGAAAAAGCCCACCTACCGGATCGTGGTGATGGAGGCGAAGACCGCCCGCCAGAGCCAGGCCCTGGACACGCTGGGCACCTACACGCCCCTCAACGACCCGGCCGGGGTCAAGATCGATCTCGAGAAGGCCAAGAAGTGGATCGCCAAGGGCGTCCGCCCGTCGGCGACCGTTCAATCCCTCTTGGACAGGGTCTCCAAGTCCGCGAAACCCGCTTCGAGCGCGAAATCCTAAAGGAGGTCAGCGTGAAAGAACTCGTCGAGCTCATCGCCAAAGCGCTTGTGGACCAGCCGGACAAGGTGGTCGTAACCCAGCTCGAAGGCGAGCAGACGACGGTCCTCGAACTCAAGGTCGCCCCTGAAGACCTCGGTAAGGTGATCGGGAAGCAGGGCCGGACGGCGCGCGCGATCCGCATCCTCCTCGGCGCCGGGGGCATGAAGCTCAAGAGGCGCTACAACCTCGAGATCATTGAAAAAGGCTGACCTCGTCGCCCTCGGCAAGGTCGTCCGGAGCCAGGGACGCGACGGGCGCGTCAAGCTCAAGCTCAACGCAAAGGGACCCACCGGATTCGAGGGCGCCACGGTCTACATCCGGCGCCCCGGAGGGCTCGAGGCTTTGGATGTGGAATCGCTCGACCTCGACCGGAACTCGTACTTCCTGAAGCTCAAGGGCGTCGATACGCTGGCCGCGGCGGACGCCCTGGCCGGTTCGGAGATCCTGGCCTCCGGGGCCGATTTCAAGCGGCCCGGCGAGGACCGGTTTTACGACTTCGAGGTCATCGGCTGCCGGGTGGTCACGCGGGACGGGGCCGGGGTCGGCGACGTCGCGGCCCTGCTCGAGGCCGGGGGCCGGACGCTTCTCGTCGTGAGGCGGGAGGCGGAGGACGTCTACGTCCCCTTCAGCGAGCCGATCCTCGTGAAGGTCGACATCGGGACCCGGGAGATCGTGATCGATCCCCCGGACGGTCTTTTGGAGTTGAATGAGATTTGATATAATCACGATCTTCCCCGAGATGTTCGCCGGAGTTTTTTCGGGGGGGGTCGTCAAGAAGGCCCTGGACAAGGAGGTCGTCCGGATCGCCGTGCACGACCTGAGGGACTTCACCACGGACAAACACCGGCAGGTCGACGACCGGCCCTTCGGGGGCTTGGAAGGAATGGTCTTGAAGCCCGAGCCGATCTTCCGCGCCGTCGAGGCCGTTCGCGGCCCCGGGCGGAGCAAGGTCTTCCTGCTCTCGCCCCAGGGACGGCCCCTGGACGCCGGGATGGCCCGCGCGCTCGCGGCGGAGGAACAGGTGATCCTCATCTGCGGCCGCTACGAGGGCGTGGACGAGCGCGTCGTCGAGCACCTGACCGACGGCGAGATCTCGATCGGGGATTACGTCCTGTCGGGCGGGGAGTTGGCCGCGGCGGTCGTCGTCGATGCGGCCTCCCGGTTCGTGCTTGGCGTCGTCGGCAAAGAGGGTTCGGTGAAGAACGATTCCTTCGCCGCGGGGACGCTCGATTGCCCCCAGTACACGCGGCCGCGCGAGTTCCGGGGCTTCAAGGTGCCGCCCGTGCTCTTCTCGGGCGATCACCGGCGGATCGAGCGCTGGCGGCGGAAGAAGGCTTTGGAAAAGACGGCCCGGCAGAGGCCGGACCTGATCCGGAATATCGCGCTGTCCCCGGAGGACCGGCGTCTTCTGGAGGAAATCTCGGAGGAAAGGAAGGACGAATGAACCTCGTCAACGCTGTTGAGGATAAACATCTCAGGAAGGACCTCGCGGATTTCAACGTCGGCGACACGGTCAAGGTCCACTACATCATCCGGGAAGGCGACAAGGAACGCGTCCAGATCTTCCGGGGCGACGTCATCGCCAAGCGGGGCGGCAGCGTGAAGGCCACCTTCACCGTCCGCAAAGTCTCGTTCGGCGTCGGCGTCGAGCGCGTTTTCCCCCGCCATTCCAAGATGATCAAGACGATCGAGGTCGTGCGCAAGGCCAGCGTCCGCAGGGCCAAGCTCTACTACCTTCGCGACCTCAAGGGCAAGGCTGCCCGCCTCAAAGAAGACCAAGGTTAATCGACGGGCGTGGCCACCCTCAGGCTCGAAAAGGAACTCTATCGGGGTGGCGCCCGGTCCGTCGCCGGGATCGACGAGGTCGGCCGCGGCTCGCTGTTCGGGCCGGTCGTGGCCGCCGCGGTCATCCTGCCCGAAGAGT
>JBGSUG010000396.1:0-1626 GCA_041736225.1 Candidatus Aminicenantales bacterium
CCCCGTCGCGTTGACCAGCCGCAATCCGGCCCAAACCGGGCCCTTCTCGCCGAGGACGAGGTCCGGCAGGGTCATGTCCTTGTCGGTGAAGAACACGTCCGCCGGCGGCTCGTAGAGCCGTCCTTTGAACCGGCCCCGCTCGCCCCGGAATAAAAGCACGTTGCGGCCCTTGGTCAGTCGCACGGGAAGGCGTAAATAGTCCGCTCCGTATTTCTCGCCGCCCCGCGGCTCACCGTTGACCCAGGCGACGTAGAATCCGGTCGCGTCGAGGATCATCGTCCGCGGCCTCGCGCTGTCGACGGCCACATAAAGATAGCCTCCCGCGAGCGCCCGGTTCTCGATCCAGCCTTCTTTCCCGGCCTCGACCTCAGCCCAAGCTGTGTCCTCGCCCTTGGCGTTCTTGCCGACGACGACGCCCGCGTGCGGCTCGGCCATCGTCCCCTCTGCCATCTGCCAGGCCAGCAGGTCCGACGCGACCGCCGAACGTCCGTAAAGGCCGATGAGCCCGACGGCCAGTCCCTTCGTCAGCGCCAGTTCCTTGGCATCAGACGCGAGCGCGATGACCGGTGTCGCCGCGCTTTGAAGGGCCGGCCCGCCGGCCCTCTGTGAAGAGACGCCGAGTCCCAAGATCAGGAAGATGGAGGCGAGAGGAAGCAGAGCGGTCATGCGTCTCATGGGAAGTCCTTTCTCGATACTGAGCGCATGATATCCGCATCCGGCCAAAACCGTCAATCCGGAGGAAATCGGAGATTTAACCGGGGACACGTACCAAGGGTACATGTCCCCAAGCGCTGTCCCCAAGAGCTAGCGATACCGCAGCTTGTTCTTCTTGACTTCCTTGAGGCGGGCGGCGAAATCCCGCCCGACCGCTTTCTCGCGCTGCCGCCGGGCTTTTTCGTCTTTCCTGAGCTCCAGGGAGCGTAGCTCGCGCCTCAGCTTGAGGAAGCTCTCATACCGCCGGACTTCGAGCGTCCCCTCTGCGACGGCGGCCCTCACGGCGCAGCCCGGCTCCTGTTCGTGCCCGCAATCGGGGAACCGGCAATTCGCCGCGAACCGGTCGATCTCCTCGAAGGTCCGGTCGAGCCCGTCGTCGTCCGCCCAGAGCCCTAGCTCGCGCAGGCCCGGCGTATCGATGAGCAGCGCCCCGCCGGGGAGGCGGACGAGCTCGCGGGAGGTCGTCGTGTGCCGTCCCCGGCCCTCCTCCGCGTCGCTCACGGAAGCCGTCGCGAACCGCTCCTCGCCCAGGAGACTGTTGATCAAGGTCGACTTCCCCACTCCTGAAGAGCCGAGCAGGGCCACCGTTTTTCCCGCTGCGAGGTAGGGCGCCAGTCCGTCGCGGCCGCCCGCCCCGATCGCGCTCGTCGTCACGACCGGAACGCCGGGCGCGACGGCTTCCGCCGCGGCGACCACGTCCGGGAGATCGGTCCTGAGGTCGGTTTTGTTGAGCACGAGGACCGGAGCGGCCCCGCTCGACCAGGCGGTCGTGACGTAGCGCTCGATGCGCCTGAGGTTGAAGTCGCCGTCGAGGCCGCTGACCAGGAAGACGGTATCGACGTTGGCCGCGACGACTTGCGCTTCGACGGCCTCGCCCGCCGCCTTCCGCGTAAAAGCGCTCCGGCGCGGCAG
>JBGSUG010000410.1:0-2976 GCA_041736225.1 Candidatus Aminicenantales bacterium
GGGCGGATCCTGTTCGGGCCGGGCATCCGGTTCGCGGTCCTGCGCCTCGGCTGCCTCTTCGCCGTCGCTCAGGGCCTCCTCGGGCCGGCCTTCCCGGGGGCTCTCTCCGGCCTCCGCCGCGCGTTCCTTTTCGCGGGCCCGCTCGGCCTCTTCCTCCCGTTCGGCGGCGAGCTCCTCTTCGCTGAGCTTGCGGCGAAAGGTCGAGACCTCGATGATCTTGCCGTCCTGGAAGCGGACGTGGGCCAGGCGGAAGCGGCGGCCGATGAGGAAGGCGTTGCGGAAGAGCTTCTTGATCTGGTTGGGGTGGGCGTTCGTGCTGACGTCGAAGTCGGCCGGCTTGCGGCCGAGGAGGAGGTCGCGGACCGCGCCGCCGACGAGGTAGCCGGTATAGCCGTTGGCGTTCAGCCGATAGAGGACCTTGAGGCAGTCGGGATCGATGTCGCGGCGCGAGATGCGGTGGCGGCCCCGGTCGAGGATCGTCGGGGCCTCGTAGGCCATCGGATCGTCGTCGTCGGGCGGTTCTTTCGGGTCGGTCATAGCCATTTAAGATAGCACTTTTTCGCTATTTTTGGGCCTAATAACATCGAAAATCGACTCTTTTTTTCACACATTTCGGTCTTAATTCTTTTATTTTCTTAGTTTTGGTTTGGTCCGACCCCGCGGAAAACCCTCAAGAAGTTGCCGCCGAGGATCTTGCGGATGTCGTCGGGCTTGTAGCCGCGGCGGACGAGCTCCTTGGTGATCTCCGGCAGGAGGCCGGCGTTGTCGAGGCCCGCGGCGACTTCGCTCAGGCCGTCGAAGTCCGAGCCCAGGCCGACGTGATCGCAGTCGCCCGTGACCTTGACGACGTGGTCGATGTGGTCGACGACCGTCCGGACGTCGACCGGCGGGAGCGTCTTCTTGATCCCGGCCCAGCGCGCCCGGAAATCGGCGTAGAACTTGTCCCGCACGGCGGGGTCGGACGTAAAGATGGATGCCCTGTCCGCGGGCAGGCCGTGATCGGCGGCCGTCTTCTCGAAGATCGCCGTCTGCTTCGCGTCGTAGCCGTCCTGGAGGAAGCCCGGCCAGAAGTTGATGCCGATGACCCCGTTCTTCTCGGCCAGGGCCTTGAGCATCTCGTCGCTCATGTTGCGGTGGTGGGCAGCCAGGGCCCGGCAGCAGGAGTGCGAGGCGACGACCGGGGCCTTCGAGACGCGCAGGACGTCCCAGAAGGTGTCGTCCGAGGCGTGGGAGACGTCGACGATCATGCCCAGCTTGTTCATCTCGGCGACGACCTTCTCGCCGAACTCGGTCAGGCCGCCGTGGATAGGCTTTGGGTCGCCCGAGGCGTCGGCCCAATCGGTCGCCGTCCAGTGGGTGAGCGTCATCAGGCGCACGCCGGCCCGGTGGAATTCGCGCAGGAGCACGAGGTCGTTCTCGATGGCGTAGCCGCCCTCGATGCCGATGAGGACGCCCGTTTTCTCGTTGCGGGCCGTCGCCGCGTCCTGGGACGTGAGCACGAGGGCCAGCTCGTCCGGGTTCTTGGCGACGAGCTCGCGGACCGCCTGGATCTGGGCGAAGACGCCGTTGGCGGACCGGCCTTTCTCGGCCTCGTTCGCCGGCGGCGGGGCGAAGCAGGCGAAGACCTGGAGGTCGACCGCGCCGCGCCCGAGCTTGGGGACGTCGATGTGCCCCTTGGGCAGGTCCCGGCTCAGGTCCTCGCCGGCCAGGGCCCGGCCGATCGTGTCGCAGTGCATGTCGACGACGCTCGCATCGCGGTGGAGGAAGAGCGTCCGATGGACGGGGTCGAGAAGGTTCTCGCGCGTCGTGCCGAGGTGTTGCAGGATGCCGGTGTGATACCGGCAGGCCAGGGCCAGGAGCTCCGGGTCGATCAATTCCGGCCGGTCGCCCGGCATGTGGTACTCGGGGTGCTCGTCGTCGAGCTTTTCGGTCAGGACCTCGCCCGTCCTCAGGCTGATGGCCGGGACGTTCTTGGCCCAGAACGAGGTGTGGTCGGAGCCGCGGTAGTTGGGCCGCGGCCGGAGCTTCTTGATCGTCTCAGGGTCCAGGCCGCGCTCGGCGACGGCGAAGAGCTCGGCGAACTCGGTCATGCCGCCGACGAGAAGGTCGGTGTCGCCGACGCCGACCATGTCCATGTTCATGTAGAGGGCCGTCCGGTCGAGGGGGACGACCGGGTGCTCGGTGTAGAAGCGCGAGCCGACCAGGCCGACTTCCTCGCCCGCCCAGGCGCAGAAGACGATGGTCCGGTCGGGTTTGAAGCCTCCAGCCGCGAGGGCCCGGGCGATCTCGAGGATGGCCGCGACCGAGGCGGCGTTGTCGTCGGCGCCGGGGTAGACCCAGCCGTCGATGCCGACGCCGAGGTGGTCGAGGTGGCCGCCGACGACGAGGGCCTCGTTCTTGAGCTTGGCGTCGCGGCCGCGCATGATCCCGATGACGTTGGGCGCCGTGCGCTCGCCGGTGACGAAGTGGGCCTCCATCTCGACCTCGACGCCGAGAAACAGGGTGAAGGACTTCTTGAGGCGGAGCGTTTTGCCGACGAGGTCGCGCCAGCTCTTACCGACCATATAGAACGCGTCGTTGAGGAAATCGCGACCGGCGCGCAGGACCACGAAGCCCTCCGGCGCCTGGCCAGGGCGAAGGAACCCGGGGCGCTGGCGCGGGCCGCCCGCCGGACGGGGCGCTCCGGGCGTCGAAAGGTCCATCTCGATGAGGCCGAGGGCGCCCTTCGCCGCGGCGGCCTTGACCTTGTTCTCGAAGGTCCAGGCGGCCTTGGCCTCGTCCGGGAGCGATTCGGGGAGATCGGGCAGGAGCAGGACGATCTTGCCCTTGATGTCGAGCCCGGCGTAGTCGTCCCAGCCGTCCTTTTCCGAGGAAACGCCGTACCCGGCGAAGACGAGCCCGCCCTTGACGACGCCCGAGCCGGTGCCGCCGACGGGCGTGAAGTCGCGGCCGCGGCCGGCGAAATAGACGCGGCGC
>JBGSUG010000419.1:0-1644 GCA_041736225.1 Candidatus Aminicenantales bacterium
CCCCGGGCGTTGGCCGCATCGAAGGCCGCATCGTCGACGGCCTGGACGACGCCGGCCAGGTGGAAGACGCGGTCGCGGTCCTTGACGGCGGCAGCCAGGGAGCCGGGATCGCCGAGGTCGCCGACGACGAGCTCTACCCGAAGGTCGCGGAGCGGGGCCGTTCGGCTCGTCCGGCGGACGAGGCACGCGACTTCGTCGCCCCGGCGGACGAGCTCTCGGGCCAGCCGCCTGCCGATGAACCCGCTCGCCCCCGTTACCAGGTTTTTCACGCCGTGATGATAACAGAACGCGGAGGCCGATGAAAGGCGACAGGTTTGACCCCATCTTGATTCCGTGGGATAATCGCAACGCAATGAAAAAGGCCGCGGTCCTGGCTTTTACCGTCGTTTTCGCCCTGTGCATGTTCCATTACTACTTCGCTGAGGACCACTGCCCCATCCACTGCCCCTCGCGGGCCGCGGGCCTCGGCCACGTCCACCCGCATCACCCGTCCGGCGAGACCTGCCTCTGCTTCTGGGTCTCGATGTTCGGCCCGGAACCGGTCGAACTCGGCGCGGCGGCGGGTTTCGCGGCCGTGATGTCCGCTCCCTCCGAAAATCGGCCCCTCGGCCGCCCGGCCGCCGATATCGCCCATCCCCCCAAATCCATCCCCGTCTGATCCCTTCTCCGGCTTCGCCCCGACGCTTTCGACGAGGAGGATTATCATGGCGCTCAAGAGACCGCCGGTTATCGCCGCCCTGGCGGCGTTCGTCATCGTTTCCGCGCTTCCCGCCCGAGAGGGAGGCCTTACCCTGGAGCGGGCCGTGGAGCTCGCCCTGGCCGGGCATCCCGAGATCCGGGAAGCCCGGGCCCGCGTGGAAGCGGCGCGGGGCCGGACCCTCCAGTTCGCATCCCGCCCCGAACCCCAGCTCACGGCCGGGCTCGAAGGCATCCCCCTGCCGGGCCTCGAAGAGGAAGGCGACGAGCTCGAAGTTCGCCTCGGGATCGAACAGGTTTTCGAGTATCCCGGCAAGCGCTCCCTCCGCACCGACATCGGCCGGAAAGGGGAGGACCTGGCCGCCGCCGAAGTCGACCGCGTCCGGCTGCTCCTCACCGCCCGGGTGAAAAGGGCCTACTGGCAGGCGGTCTTCGCCGCGGGGGCCGTCACCGCCATCGAGCGCTCCGGAACCCGTCTCGAC
The DNA here is from genome assembly GCA_041736225.1 of Candidatus Aminicenantales bacterium. GTDB lineage: Bacteria > Acidobacteriota > Aminicenantia > Aminicenantales > Saccharicenantaceae > RBG-16-66-30. Next base: position 1,179 of record JBGSUG010000419.1, read on the forward strand.
GCGCTCCTCGAAGACCTCGAGTCGAAGTACCGGACGGGCTCGGCCGTGTACGGCGATGTCCTTCGGACCCGGGCGGAGAAGGCCCGGCTGAAGAACCAGGCGCTCGACCAAGCCAGGGAGCGGCGGACGGCCGAACTGGAGCTCATCGGACTCCTGGGGCTCGATCCCGGCGATCCCGTGGAGCTCACGACGCCTCTTCTGTTCACGCCGCTCGAGGCCGACCCATCGGCGCTCTGGGAGCGGGCCCGGGCGACCTTGCCGTCGATGAGGGCCGCGTCGATTCGTACAGAGCAGGCCGCTTCGGCCGTGAAGCTGGCCGGGCTCGGCCGCCGTCCCGATTTCCTGGCCGGCTTCCTCCTGCCGAGCGTCCGGCCCAATGCCTGGGGTGTCGAGTTCGGATTGACCTTGCCCTTCCTCCGACCCGGCCGGGCCCGGGGCCAGGCGATCGAGGCCGCCGCGGAGGCGG
>JBGSUG010000369.1:0-8925 GCA_041736225.1 Candidatus Aminicenantales bacterium
TTCGTCGCGGGGTCCGCGACGCCCAGGGACCGGCCGATCTCGGCGGCCCGGGCCGAGGTCAGGCCGGTGAAGGACTTGGCGTGGAGGCTCTCCTCCCAGATGACGAATTGCCGGCCCTGCAGCTCCGCCTTGTGACAGAGCTTGCAGGCGTCGGCGCCGACATAGGTGCGCTCCTTCGGGGCCGGGAAGAGCGCCAGGGCGGCCGCGGCCAGCCCGATCGCGGCCAGGATGCCGGGCGCGGAATTTCTCATCGACGGTCCTCTCTTACGCGTAGCTGTGGAGTCCGGCCAGGATGTAGTTGACGCCGAAATAGGTGAACAGGGCGGCCAGGAAGCCGATGATGGCGATCCACGCCGAGCGCTTCCCCTTCCAGCCCATGACGATCCTGGTATGGAGGTAGAGGGCGAAGACGAACCAGGTGATCAGGCTCCAAACCTCTTTGGGGTCCCAGCCCCAGTAGCGGCCCCAGGCCCGGTAGGCCCAGACCATGCCGAAGACGAGCCCCCCCAGGGTGAACAGAGGGAAGCCCACGGCCACGGCCCGGTAGGCCAGGGCGTCGAGCCGCTCTTTCTTTTCCTCGGAACCGGCGCCGAGGAAAAGGAGGCTGGCGACGAAGGCGACGGCGAAGAAGGCCTCGCCGAGGAGGGTCACGGAGACGTGGAGCCAGAGCCAGTAGCTCTGCAGGGCCGGGACGAGCGGCGTCGCGTCCTTGGGCATGAGCGGCGACGAGGCCAGGGCGACCAGGGCCACGGCGATCAGCATGAGGTAGGGCGCGAGACCGGGCACGCGCGATTTCCGGCCGAAGACGATCAAGGCCAGCACGACCGACCAGGACAGGAACGACAGCGACTCGTACATGTTCGTGAACGGGGCGTGACCGCTCGAGGCGGTCCGGAGAACGAGGGCGGCCGTGTGGAAGAGGAATCCGGACGCGGCCAGAACAAGCCCTGCCCCGGCCCACTTATCCCGGCGGGCGAAGTGCGAGATGAAAAAGATGACGAGGGCACCGATATAGAGGATGAAGGCGATCGTGAAGAGGGTCGATTCGGTCATGACGGCCTCCGGATATTTTCGAAAATCCTGTCGAATTCGGCCTGAAAGGCCTCGCGGCTCTTGGCCGCGTGCCCCCCGGCGGTCACTTCGACCTTGCCCTGTGCTTCTTCGAGGACGGCCGTGATCTCGCGCGGCGGCCAGTAGAAGGCGAGGAAGAGCCCGGCGACGACGAAGAGCGAGCCGAGCCAGACGAAGTTCACCCCCGGGTCCTTGGCTGCCTCGAGGACGGAGAACGGGGCGGCCTCGTAGCGCTTAAGGACGAAGGCGAAGGGCGACTTGCCCTCGGAGTGGCCCTGGCCGAAATCCGGGTACCTGGCGAAGACCCAGCCGGAGAATACCCTCTCCTCCCCTTTCCAGGCGTCGACAAGGGCGGCCGGGTTGCGCGGCTCCTGGGAGCGGCTCTGGACCTTGCCCCCTTCGCCGAGGACGAAATCAGGGACGAATTGACGGACGGCGACATGGGTGACATCGGCGTCGTCGACAGCGGCGCGCTCGCCGAGCTTGAGCGAAAGCGTCTTCGCGAAGGACGGGTCGGCGCGCTTGCGGACCTCGATCTCGAAGGCGGACTTCTGCCAATCCCATCCGTAGCTCGTCTGGTAGAACGAAACACCCCGATAGGTCAGCGGGTGGTTGACCTCGACGACGCGGGTGAGGACGGGCGCCCCGTTCTCGACCACGGTGACCGTGCTCTTCCAGTCCTTCACCCCGCCCCGCGGATAGTACTCGGTCTCGAACTTGTCCAGGCGGACGCGGAAGGCGGCCTGCGGGACGTCGGCGGTTTCGCCTTCGAGGAGACCGATCTCCGCGCGGCGGCCGCCGAGACCGCTGGCGAAGCCGCCGGCGAGGATCACGAGCAGGCCGAGGTGGACGACATCGGAGCCGAAGAGGCCCAGGCGCCGCTTCCGGGCCCGGAGGACGGTCCGTTCGCCCGCCGGCGTCTCGGCCACGCGATAACGGGCGGCCCGGAGAGCGCCGACGGTCCTCTCTGTCGCCGCGGCGAGCGGGAGGGACAGGCGGAAGCGGCCCTTGACCTTCATGGCCATGAGGGCCTGGGGATCGGCCCCGGGTGCCGGGCCGAAAGCCCGGCGCCATTTCGGTCCGAACCGGACGACCGTGCAGACGACGAGATTCAGGCCGAAGAGGACGAGGAGCGCCAGGTACCAGGCGGAACTGTAGAGCCGGGTCAGCTGGAGCGACGCGAAGAGCCCGGCCAGGCTGCCGTAGCGGGCGGCGTATTCGGCCGCCGTGCGGCCCTGGGGAATGAAGGTTCCCAGGACCGAGGCCAGGGTGATGAGGATGATCAGGACGATGGCCAGCTTGACCGACGAGAAGAATTTCATGTCTATCAATATTATAGGACGCGGCCCGGTTTGGCAACCGGCCGCCCCGGGTTAAAGGCTTGAACCGTTCCGCCCGTCCGCCGTACAATAAATCTGAGGGAAAAGTCCTATCGTCGGCTTGTCCGACCGGAGGGAAAAAAAATGAACGTGCAATTCATGGAGCCTTTGAGCCGCGCCTGGAAGAGAATGACGATCGCCCTCTTCAAGCCGTTCGACTTGCACAAGTGGCTCGTCATCGGCTTCAACGCCTTCCTGGCCGGAGTGATGGAACACAACGGCGGATCGGGCGGATCCAGGATCCAGAAAGGCGGAAGCTTCGGGGATCTCGTTCACTTCCCCCGGACCGCCTGGGATTGGCTCCAGAGCCATCCGGGCTGGGCCATCGCCATCCTTTTCGGCGTTCTCGTCGCCGCCGCCGTCATCGTCGCCCTCACCTGGGTCAGCTCGCGAGGCGTCTTCATGTTCCTCTCGAGCGTCGTGCACGACCGCGTCGAGATCGCCGGGCCGTGGCGGGATTACCAGAAGGAGGGCAATTCGCTCTTCGTCTGGAGGCTTGTCTTCGGGATCGCGAGCTTCATCGTCTTCAGCGGATTGATCGCCTGGTTCTTCATCCGGGGGGCCGCTCTCTACGAGGGCGGCGCCGACCCGATCCTGCCCGTCGGCCTCATCGCCGGCACCGGGCTCCTGATCCTCGCGATCGTCCTCGTCTGGGGCTACATCGTGCTCTTTTACAGGGAATTCGTCTCCGCGCTGATGTTCAAGCACCGCATCTCCGCCGGCGAAGCCTGGGCCCGCTTCCTGAAGCTCTTCAGGAGCCACCCCTGGCCCTTCATCGGCTTCGGCATCATCACCTTCTTGCTCGTGCTCGTTTTCGCCGTCGCGGTCGTCTTCGCCGTCATCGGCACCTGCTGCATCGGCGCGCTCTTCCTCGTCATCCCCTACATCTCGACGGTCGTGACCCTGCCGGTGTGGTACGCCTACCGCGCCTTCAGCCTGGAGTTCTTGGCCCAGTTCGGCCCGGAGTACGACGTCTTCCCGCGGACGGCCGCGCCCGTGCCGGCGCCGCCGGTTCCGGCCGTCTGAGAGGCGGCTACTTCAGCCAGCGATCGAGCCAGCCGATCACCTTCTCGTGCCAGAGGATGGAGTTGGCCGGCTTGAGCACCCAGTGGTTCTCGTCGGGGAAGTAGAGGAACTGGCTCGGAATGCCCCGCCGCTGCAGGACGTTGAACGACCCGATCCCCTGCGTTTCCACGACCCGGAAGTCCTGGCCGCCGTGGATGACGAACATGGGCGTCTTCCAGTTCTTGATGAAGTTGGCCGGATTGTGCTTTTCGTAGTTCGCGGGATTGTCCCAGGGCGTCCCCATGTGGTCCCACTCGGGGAACCAGAGCTCTTCCGTCTCGAAATAGGCGGCCCGCTCGTCGATATTCCCGTCGTGGGCGACCAGGCATTTGAAGCGGTCCGGCCAGTTCCCGGCGATCCAGTTGATCATGTAGCCGCCGTAGGAAGCGCCCAGGGCGCCGACCCGCGTCCCGTCCATCCAGGGATTCTTCGCCAGCGCCGCCGCCAGGCCCTTCTTGAGGTCCTCGAGGGGCTTGCCGCCCCAATCGCCGCGGATCGCATCGCAGAAGGCCTGCCCGTACCCGGTCGAGCCGTGGAAATCGACCATGACAGCCGCGTAGCCGGCGCCGGCATAGGCCTGGGGATTCCAGCGGTAGTGGAAATCGTTCCCGAACGAACCCTGCGGACCGCCGTGGATCAGGAAGGCGACCGGGTACTTCTTGGCCGCGTCGAAATCGACCGGCTTGACGATGTAGCCGTGGACGGTCTCGTTGTTCCAGCCCTTGAAGCTGAACGGCTCGGGCTCCCCCAGGCGGACGGCCGCGATCTTGGCCGCGTTGATCGCCGTGATCGCCGTCTCTCCGGCGCCCGGCTTGACGAGATAGATCTCGGTCGGCGATTTCAAAGTGTTCCGCTCGAAAACGATCCCCTCGGCCGCGGGCGCGAACGAGCCTACGGTGCCCTGCGCGACGAGCGTCTCCGCCTTTCCGGTCGCGGCGTCGACGGCGAAGAGCGAGGTCTGGCCTCTATTGGGGGCCGTGGCCAGGAGCCTGGTCCCGTCCTTGGTCCAGCCCAGCGAAGAGACCGAATAGTCCCAGGCCTCGGTCAGGACGCGCGCATCGCCGTCGGGCCAGGCCTTGAGGACGATGCGGTTGCGGTCGGCTTCGTACCCGGGGCGGGCCATGGCCAGATAGGCCAGTGTCTTTCCGTCCGGTGAGAAGACGGGCGTCGTGTCCCAGGCCTGGTTGGCTTCCGTCAGGCAGCGCGGGGCCGCCGAGCCGTCGATCGGCACATAATAGAGGTCGAAGTCCGTGGACCAGGCCTCCTCGCGGCCGACATCCTTGGCCGTGAAGACGAGGCCCTTCCCGTCGGGGGTGAAGGCGATCTCCTCCGGACCGCCGAAGGGCTTGCTGGGCGTGTCGGCGTCCATGGCCGGCATCAGGTCCTTGGCTTCGCCGCTCCCGTGCATCGGGACGGCGAAGAGGTGCGAGCGGCGGCCGTCGCTCCAGGTGTCCCAGTGGCGGACGAAGAGCTTTTCATAGAGACGGCCGGTGACTTTGCCCTTTTCGGTCGCTTCGAGCTTGGCGGCCGTCTCTTCGGGGGTCGCGCCGGGGAAAACCTCCATGGTGACGGCCAGCAGGCCCTTGGTCAGGACCAGGCTGCCGACATCGAGCGGCAAATGCGTGACCTGCTCGGCTTCGCCGCCGTCGACCTTGATCCGCCAGACCTGGGACGATCCGGACCGCGTCGACAGGAAGAAGACCCACTGGCCGCAAGGCGTCCAGCGCCCGTTGAAATCGGCGGCGGGGTGATTGGTCAGGCGGCGGAGTCCTTTCCCGTCCGTCCCGACGAGCCAGAGGTCCGTCCGGCCGCGATTGGCCTCGAGGTCGGTCTGCCGGACGTTGAAGACGATCCATTTCCCGTCCGGCGAGACCTTCGAGTCCGAGATCCGGTCCATGGCCAGCATATCGTGGATGGTCAGGGGATGGGTCTTTTCCGGAGCCTGGGCCTGGACCACGGTCCGGGCCGAAAGTCCGACCGACAGAAAAACGATGAGGACGGCGAGGAATGTCCGACGCATGTTCCACCTCTCCAAGGAATTGACGTTCGCGTCCCCCGGCGGGGACCCCGAGACACGGATATAGCACACCGTTCCGGAATCCGTCAAACGGCCGCCGTTTGACAGCGCGCCGGGAGTCCCCTAGAATCTAACTCCGGTCCCGGCCGGAAAGGCGCAACACATGCAAATCAAGATCGACGGGAAGACGGTCGAGATCTTCGCGGGCGCCCGGATCATGGACGTCGTGCGCCGGTATTCCCGGACCGCCTGGAAGCAGGTCCGGGCGAACGAGAAGAAGGTCTACGACGCGTACGGCCACGAGGTCGCGCCCGACGGCGAGCTCGGCGGCGGCGAAGAGCTCTTCATCAGGGCCTGTCCGCCCGAGGAGACACGCCCATGACCCGCTCCCGCCGGGTCCGTCCGGGGCTCCGCCCGCTCCTCGTCGCCCTCCTCGCCGTTCTCGGCCTGGCGTCGTGCGCCGTCAGCCCCCCCGCCCCCGTCCCTCCGGCCGAGTCGCACATCGTCATCTTCCACATCAACGACACTCACGCCAAGATCGACGCCTTCGCCAAAGTGGCCGCGATCCTCGACACCGAGAGGAAGACCGGATCGGAGGTCTTCTTCTTCTCGGCCGGAGACATCTTCACGGGCGATCCCGTCGTCGACCGGTTCGATCCGCCCGGCCGTCCGATCGTGGAGATCCTGGAGCGCCTGGGGCTCGACCTGCTGACCCTCGGCAATCACGAGTTCGATTACGGCCCGGACGCGTTGAAGGACCTCCTGGCCCGCTTTCGCACGGTCTCGGCCAATATCGAAGCCCCGGCGGGCGTCCTCCCCGGACTCGAGCCCTCGACGGTCCTGAAGACCCGGGACGGCCTGCGGATGGTCGTCTTCGGGCTGATCCAGGTCGAGCCCGGTAACGGCCTGCCTTCCGCTCACCCGGACAAGCTCCGGGGACTGCGATTCAGCGAGCCGCTGGCCCGGGCCGCCGAGCTGAAGCGGCTGCGAGACGAAGGCGAGATCCTGATCGGCCTGACGCACATCGGTTACCTGCAGGACCTCGCCCTGGCCCGGCAGTGGCCGGAGATCGACGTGATCGTCGGCGGCCACTCCCACACCCGGGTCGATCCCGCGGAGAACATCGAAGGCGTGCTGGTCGCCCAGGCCGGAAGCGACAACCGTTTTCTCGGCCGGATCGACCTCCATCTGCGCAACGGCCGGATCGTCGGGAAAAAGGGCGTCCTGATCGATCTCGGCCGGACGACCGAAGAGGACGCCGGGATCAAAGCGCTCGTCGCCGGATTCCAGCAGAGCCCGGCCCTCGCCCGGGTCGTCGTTCGGGCCCCGTTCGAGATCGGCGGCAAGGACGCCCTGGGCAGCCTGATGTCCGACGCCATCCGCTGGGCCCACGGCCTGGACGTCGCGTTCCAGAACAACGGGGGCATCCGGCTCAACCGCCTGCCGCAATCCATCACCCTCAAGGACGTGTACACCCTGGAGCCCTTCGGCAATCCCGTCGTGCGGTTCGACATGACCCCGGCCGAGATCCGCGGCCTGGTCCGCAGCTCGTTCGAGAGGAACGGCACGATCGATCTCCAGGTCTCCGGCCTGTTGTACGAGGTCCGCACGGACGCCGAAAAGCGGGTCCGTGAGGTCCGGCTCCGCCTTTCGGACGGGAGCCCGCTCGCCGAGGACCGGACGTACACGGTCGGCCTGTCGAGCTACATCGCCTCCTCCTACGCGTTCGACCACAAGGACCCCGGCCGGTCGCTGCAGACGACCGTCGCCGACGCCCTGCTCCGCTATCTCGAAAGCGGCGCCGATCTCGGCGTCTACACCCGTGACCTGGTCCGGGCGCTCTCGGAGAGGGTTCCCGGCGCCTCGCAGAATTGATCGAAGGGGAGGCCCCCGATGGCCCAGCTGTACTTCCGCTATTCGACGATGAACGCCGGCAAGTCCACGGAGATCCTCAAGATCGCCCACAACTACGAGGAACAGAACAAGCGCGTCCTGCTCTTCACCCCGGCCATCGACGACCGCTTCGGCCGGGGCCAGATCACCTCGCGGATGGGCTTCCAACGCGACGCGCAGATCATCGACGACGCCACCGACATGTTCGGACTGGCCCGGGAGGCGCGGCCGCACTGCGTGCTCGTCGACGAAGGCCAGTTCCTGACCCGCGCCCAGGTGATCGCCCTGACGCGTATCGTCGACGACCTGAACATCCCGGTCATCGTCTACGGCCTCAAGAACGACTACCGCAACCGCCTGTTCAGCGGCAGCGAGGCGCTGCTCCTCCTGGCCGACAAGATCGAGGAGGTCAAGGCCGTCTGCTGGTACTGCACCAAGAAGGCGACCATGCTCCTCAAGTACAAGGACGGCCGGCCCGTCGGCGAAGGCCCGCAGATCGAGATCGGCGGGAACGACAAGTACATCTCGGTCTGCCGCCGGTGCTACGCCCAGAAGCTGGAGATCAAGTGACGGATGCCGCGATCGACCGCGCCGTCCTGATCGTCCTGGATTCCGTCGGCGTCGGCAGCCTGCCCGACGCGGCCGACTTCGGCGACGAGGGAGCCAACACGCTGGTCCACGTCGCCGAGCGCTGCGGCGGCCTGCGCCTGCCCCATCTCGGGAAGCTCGGCCTGGGGAACATCGTGCCCCTCCCGGGCGTCCCCCCGGTCCCGGCGCCGCTGGCCTCCTGGGGCCGCATGGCCGAGAGGTCCCGCGGCAAGGACACCCTGAACGGGCACTGGGAGCTCATGGGACTCGTCCTGGACCGTCCGTTCGCGCTCTTTCCCGGGGGCTTTCCGCCCGAGCTCATCGCCGCGTTCGAGGCGCGGACCGGAGTCGAGGGCGTTCTGGGCAACAAGGCCGCCTCGGGCACGGAGATCATCGCCGAGCTCGGGGCCGAGCACGTCCGGACCGGCCGGCCCATCGTCTACACATCGGCCGACAGCGTCTTTCAGATCGCCGCCCACGAGGATGTCATCCCGCTGGCCGGTCTCTACGAGATGTGCCTGCGGACCAGGGCGGTCTGCGACGACTGGTTGATCGGACGGGTCATCGCCCGGCCCTTCGTCGGCCGGCCGGGCGCCTTCACGCGCACGACCAACCGGCGGGATTACTCCATGCCGCCCCCCGGAAAGACGGCGCTCGACCTCCTCCTCGAGGCCGGCCTGGACGTCACGGCCGTCGGGAAGATCGAGAACATCTTCGCCGGCCGCGGCATCGTCCGGTCGTTCCCGAGCCACGGCGACGCCGAGGGCATGGACCTGGTCCGACGGGAGCTCGCGGCGGCCCGCCGGGGGCTCGTTTTCGCCAACCTGGTCGATTTCGACACGCTCTACGGCCACCGGAACGACGCCGCGGGCTACGGCGCGGCTCTCGAGGCGTTCGATGCGGAGCTCGGCC
>JBGSUG010000377.1:0-8385 GCA_041736225.1 Candidatus Aminicenantales bacterium
CACACGATGAGAAAGTAGGTGGCAAAGCCCATTTTGAAGATGGTGGCGATCTCAAATTCAAAGCGCGCTTGCAACTCGGCATCGGTACGGGCACGGTCTCGCTCGGCGGCCGCGGCAACCTCCGCGACTGGGAGATCTTCAACCGGCCCGGCAAGGGCGTCCACATGCCCTTCACCTTCTTCGCCCTTTACGTCGAGCAGGGCGGGACGAAGCGCGTCCGCGTCCTCGAGGGGCCGCTCGAGCCGCCGTTCACGACAGGCTTCGGCTTCCGCCGCGTCTACGTCCCGGGACTGCCGCGCATGGAGAAGGCCCGCTTCAAGGGGGAATACCCGTTCGCCGAGGTCGCGCTCTCCGATCAAGAGATCCCGCTCGAGATCACCCTCGAGGCCTTCAACCCGTTCATCCCCCTCGAGGCCGACGATTCCGGCATCCCGGCCTTCGTCCTGCGTTACCGGGTGAAGAACACGGGCCCGGCCCCGGCCAAGATCACGATCGCCGGCTCGGTCGTCAATCCCATCGGCTACGACGGCGTCGGTGCGGTCGACGGCCTCGGCCACGACAAGTTCGGCCAAAACCTCAACGAGATCAAAGCGACCCCGTCGCTTCGCGGCCTGGCCATGTCCTCGCGCAAGGTCAAGCCGGAGGAAGCCGCGTTCGGGACGATGGCCCTGACGACGCCCTGGCCCGAGACGACGACGCTTGCCCACTGGGTCCGGGGCGAGTGGTGGGACGACCTGCAGATCTTCTGGGACGACTTCGCCGCCGACGGCCTGCTCAAGGACGTCTCCGAGCCGTCGCCCTCGCCCGACAAGCAGACCGACGTCGGCACGCTCGGCCTCGTGGCCACGGTCGAGCCCGGCCAGGAAGTCGTCCTGCCCTTCATCCTGTCCTGGAACTTCCCCAACGTCCTCAACTACTTCGACATCGTCCCGGAGCAGCGGGGCCGCATCTTCAAGAACCACTACGCCGGGAAGTACCCCGACGCCTGGGCCGCCGCCGAGTACCTCCAGAAGAATCTCGCCCGTCTCGAGGCCTCGAGCCGGGCCTTCCACGACGCTTTCTTTTCCTCGACCCTGCCGCCCTACGTCCTCGACGCCGTATCGAGTCAAGCGGCCATCATCCGGACGACGACCGGCCTCTGGCTCGAAGACGGGAACTACTTCGGCTTCGAAGGATGCGGCGATCAGTCGGGCTGCTGCCCGCTCAACTGCGCCCACGTCTGGAACTATGCCCAGTCGCTGGCCTTCCTCTTCCCGGCGCTCGAGCGGACCATGCGCGAGACCGACTTTCTGACGAACGTCAAGCCCGACGGGGCCATGGTCTTCCGCACGTCGCTGCCGCTCGAGAGCGGCGTTCTCTGGGGCTTCAAGCCGGCCGCCGACGGCCAGATGGGCCGCATCATCAGCCTCTACCGCGACTGGCAGATCTCGGGCGACACGGCCTGGCTCAAGAAGCTCTGGCCGCAGGCGAAAAAAGCGCTCGATTATGCCTGGACCCAATGGGACGCCGACCGCGACGGGCTGATGGAGGGGGAGCAGCACAACACCTACGACATCGAGTTCTACGGCCCGAACAGCATGATGGGCGCGTTCTACCTCGGAGCTCTAAAGGCCGGCGCGGCGATGGCCTATGTCGCCGGCGACGTCGTCGCGGCCAAGAAGTACCTGGCCATGTACGACAAGGGCCGGGCCGCCTACGACGCCTCGCTCTGGAATGGCGAGTACTACGTCCAGAAGTACGCCCAGGTCATGGAGAAGAAGTACCAGTACGGCGAGGGCTGCCTCTCCGACATGCTCCTCGGCCAGTGGCTGGGCATGGTCTCGGGGCTCGGCCGCTACCTCCCGGCCGAGCGCATCCAGTCCTCGCTCAAGTCGATCTACAAGTACAATTTCCTTTCGGATTTCCGGAACTTCTCCAACGTCCAGAGGACCTACGCCCTCAACGACGAGAAGGGCCTGCTCCTCTGCTCGTGGCCCAAGGGCGGCCGGCCGCCGCTGCCCTTTCCTTATTCGGACGAGGTCTGGACCGGGATCGAGTATCAGGTCGCCTCGCACCTCATCTACGAAGGACTCGTTGAGGAGGGGCTGAGCGTCGTCAAAGCCGTCCGCGACCGCTACGACGGCTGGCGGCGCAATCCCTGGAACGAGGTCGAATGCGGGCACCACTACGCCCGGGCGATGTCGTCCTGGGGCGTCCTGACGGCGCTCTCCGGATTCTCCTACTCGGCGCCCGAAAAGAGCATGGGCTTCGACCCGAAGGTGAGCGCGGGGGATTTCCGGACGGTCTGGACGGCCGGCTCCGGCTGGGGGACCTACGCCCAGAAAGAGGAGAGCGGCAAGGGCCTGTCGCTCCGGCTCGAGGCCGGGGCCGGGGCCGTCGAGCTCAAGGACATCGTCGTCACGCTCCCGGCCGCAGCGGAGGGGAAGGCCGTCCGTTCGGTCAAGGGCAGCCTGGGCGGTGCGGCCGTCGCGTCGACCGCCCGCCGGACGGGGAATGCCGTCCGTATCCAGTGGCTGAAGCCCGTCCGCGTCGAGCCGGGCAAGCCGCTGGCGCTCGATATCATGTTCTGATAAGAAGCCTGAGCGGGCGCGCGGACCTCTTCCGGTCCGGACCCGGAATAATGTATAGTGCTCTAGAAAAACGGAAACGCCCCCATATCGGACGGAGGATGACATGGCCAAGCGCCCGGCTTTCGCCGCCCTCGCACTTCTCCTCACGCTGACGATGCTCGCCGTCACCCCGGCCTGCTCGACCAATCGTGCCGCTCCGGCCGGTCCCAAGGGCCACCTCTTCATCGTCGGAGGCGGCGACCGCGACGAGCCGCTGATGAGAAAATACGTCGAGCTGGCCAAGGGCTATGGAACAGGCCGTTTCGTCATCTTCACCATGGCCAGCGGCGTGCCGCACGAGGTCGGGCCCGAGCTCGTGGCCGAGTTCAAGGGCTACGGCGTTGCCGACGTCGCCTATTACCAGCTCACCCGCGAGGAGGCCATGGATGCCGCCAGCCTCAAGATCCTCGACGGCGTGAGCGCCGTCTGGTTCTCAGGCGGCGACCAGGCCAAACAGACGGCCGTGCTCCTCAAGACCCCGCTCCACGCCCGCATGCTCGAGCTCTACAAGGAAGGCTGCCTCATCGGGGGGACGAGCGCGGGGGCGGCCGTCATGAGCGAGTTCATGATCACCGGCAACGAGAAGCGGGCCGGTGGCGAGGAGGGCAGCTGGGAGGTCATCCTGGCCGACGACGTCGAGCATACCGAGGGCTTCGGCTTCGTCACCGGGGCCGTCATCGACCAGCACTTCGTCACCCGGAAGCGCCACAACCGGCTGATCAGCGTCGTCCTTGAGAATCCGGCCCTCGTCGGCGTCGGCATCGAAGAGTCGACGGCGGTCCTCGTCCGGCCGGACGGCAAGTACGAGGTCCTGGGCGAAGGGCAGGTCGTCGTATACGACGCGCGCCGGGCCGTGACGGCGAAGTCGCCGGACGGTCACCTCGGCGGGCACGGACTGACCGTGCATGTGCTCCTCGCGGGCGACGTCTACGACCTCGGGACCGGGCGGGTCGGGGAGCCGGCGAAATGAAGGCGCCGAAGATCAAGCTGCCGCATACGCTTCTCCTCATCTATATCATGGTCGTCCTGACCGTGGTCGCCACCTGGATCATCCCCGGCGGCGAGTATAAACGGGTCGAGAAGCAGGTTGAAAACAAAACGGTGCTGGTTCCTGTGCCCGGATCCTATCAGCGGGTAGAAAATCGGCCGCAGGGGCTCGGCGGGCTTTTCGTCTCGCCGGCCCGCGGCTTTGTCGATGCCGCGGCCATCATCGCCATCCTCTTCATCGTCGGCGGGGCCTTCAACGTCATCCAGCAGACCGGGGCCATCTCCGGCGTCATCCATAACATCACTTTCACTTTCGGCCGCAGCAAGGCCCTGCGGGTCCTGCTCATCCCGGTGGTCATGCTCATCTTTTCCCTGGGGGGCGGCGTCTGGGGCATGTGCGAGGAGACCATGCCCTTCATCCTCGTCTTCGTGCCGCTGGCCCTGTCGCTCGGCTACGACACCATCGTCGGCGTGGCCATGCCGTTCCTGGGAGCGGCGGCGGGGTTCGCGGGGGCGTTCTTCAATCCCTTCACGGTCGGCATCGCCCAGGGCATCGCCGGCCTGCCCATGTACTCGGGTCTCGGCTACAGGCTGGCCGTATGGGCCGGCGGGACGGCTATCGCCATCGCTGTGGTCATGCACTATGCCGCCAGGGTCCAGAAGAACCCGAAGATCAGTCCGACCTACGAGGAGGACCTGGAGAAAAGAAGGAAGCTCAACGTCGATAGGCCCATTCTCGAGAAGGTCACGCTGACTGTGAGGCAGCGGCTCGTTCTCCTCGTTTTTGTGGCAGGATTTGCGGTCATGGTCTTCGGCATCCTCAAATACAAATGGTTCATCAATGAGATCGCCGGCGTATTCCTGGCCATGGGCATCCTGGCCGGCATCGTGGGACGGCTCAAGGGCGATGAGTTCGGCAAGGCCTTCGTCGAGGGGGCCAAGGACATGATCAACGCCGCCCTGATCATCGGCGTGGCCCGGGCCATCCTCTTTGTGGCCCAGGACGGCAAGATCATGGACACCATCCTGGCCGGCATGGCCGGGGCCATCTCCCGCTTCCATCCGATCGTGTCGGCTCAGATCATGTTCGTCTCCCAGTGCGTCATCAACTTCTTCGTCCACTCGGGGACGGCCCAGGCGGCCCTGACCATCCCGATCATGGCCCCGCTCGGCGACCTCGTCGGCATCACCCGGCAGACGGCCGTCTTCGCCTTCCAGCTGGCCGAGTACATCAATCCCGTCCTGCCGACCTCGGGCGTGACCATGGGCGTTCTGGGCCTCGCCGGCCTGAAATGGGAGAAGTGGGCCAAGTGGATGGTCCCGTTGCTCGTTCTCTGGGTCCTGTTCGCGGCCCTGACCCTCATCCCGCCCGTGCTGACGCAGTGGGGCCCGGCCTGACGGAGTTTAAGCTGATGGTCCCCGACGGGACCGTCCCGCTTGGCTTCCGGGCCGCCGTCGTTCCCTCCGTGTTTTCGGCGAGACCGCCGATTTGTTTTGACAATGGGGCGCCGGCCCCCTATCATGGAGGTGCCCGCTCCGCAGTCGCCTCCCGGGTCTCCCGGGAATAAATGATCGAGGATGTGACATGAAGCGGACTCCTTTGGTCGTTTTCACCGATCTCGACGGGACCCTGCTCGACCACGGGAACTATTCCTTCGAGCCGGCCCGGCCCGCGCTCGAGGCCCTGCTCGAAGCCGGGATCCCCCTGGTCTTCTGCACGAGCAAGACCCGTCTCGAGACCGAGCGCTGGCGCCGGGCGCTCTCCAACGTCCACCCGTTCATCGTCGAAAACGGCGGGGCCGTCTACGTCCCCGAAGGCTATTTCGGGACCGGGACCCGGTTCGACAAGCGGGACGGCGGCTACGACGTCCTGGAATTCGGCCGGCCCTACGCCGACCTCCGCCGGGCCCTCCAAGAGATCCGTGCCTCGACCGGCCTTCCTCTGCGCGGCTTCGGCGACATGACGGTCGATGAGATCGCCGGCCTCTGCGGCTTCACCCGGGAGGATGCCGCCCTGGCGGCCATGCGGGAATACGACGAGCCCTTTACGGGGACAGACGCGGCCGGCCTGTCCAAGGTCGTCGCCGCGGCAGCGGAAGCGGGCCTGAACGTCGTCAGCGGGGGCCGCTTCCACCACCTCGTCGGCGGGAGCGACAAGGGCCGGGCCGTCCGGGCGCTCCGCGACCTTTTCGTCCGGAGCCGCGGACCGGTGCGGACGGTCGGCCTCGGCGACAGTCCCAACGACGAGCCCATGCTCCGCGAGGTCGACATCCCCGTCCTCGTCCGCAAACCGGACGGCGGCCACGCCGGCGCCGTCCACCTGTCCGGGCTCGTCGTCGCTCCCTACGCGGGGCCCGAGGGATGGCGGGAAGCCGTTCTCGAGATCCTCCGCGGCGCGGCTTGACCTTAGGGTCTTCGCGCCCGGATACGAATTGAAAGGAGGACGCCATGGCGGATTTCTATCAGACCGGGCTCGTGGCCACTTTCCACAGGCTTGGGGCGCTGAACCTGGAGCGCCTCGAGAACGACCTAAGCAAGTTCAACGTACACCGTCCCCTCGCCCTGGTCCTGCCCACGACCCCCAAGGAGCTCGATTCCCCTGCCCTGCAGGGCATCTTGGCCAACGTCAAGGAATTGAAGTACCTGAACGAGATCGTCGTCACCCTGGGCCGGACCGACGACCCGGCCCACTTCACCCAGGTGTGCGAGATGTTCTCCGTCCTGCCCCAGAGGCACAGGGTCGTCTGGGCCTCCGGGCCGCGATTCCTCGAGCTCTACAAGCAACTCGAGGCGAACGACCTCTCGGCCGGCGAGGACGGCAAGGGGCGGTCGGCCTGGACCGCTTACGGCTACATCTTGGCCCGCGAGGAGAGCAAAGTCATAGGCCTCCACGACTGCGACATCGTCAACCACTCCCGTGAGCTGGTCGGCCGGCTCTTCTATCCGGTGGCCTCGCCCCACATCGACTACGCCTTCTGCAAGGGCTACTACGCCCGGGTGACGGACAGGATGCACGGCCGCGTGACCCGCCTTTTCGTCACGCCGCTCGTCCGCAGCCTGATCAAGCTCTTCGGCTACCTGCCTTTCCTTGTCTACCTCGACAGCTTCCGCTACGCCCTGTCTGGGGAGTTCTCGATGATCACGGACCTGGCCCGGATCAACCGCATCCCCAGCGACTGGGGGCTCGAGGTCGAGACCCTGGCCGAGGTCTACCGGAACTACTCCCTGCGGCGCGTCTGCCAGGCCGAGATCTGCGAGACCTACGAGCACAAGCACCAGCCGCTGTCGGCCGAAGACCCGCGGACGGGCCTGATGAAGATGGCCGTCGACATCGCCAAGTCGGTGTTCCGCAACCTGGCCGTCGAGAGCATCGTCCTCAGCGAAAGCGCCCTGCGCACGCTCGTGGTCAACTACCAGCGAACGGCCAAGGATGCCGTCAAGAGCTACCGGGACGACGCGGACATCAACGGCCTGGCCTTCGACTATCACCTGGAAACGATCATGGTCGAGGCCTTCACCCGGGCCATCCAGATCGCGGGGAAGGAATTCATGGAAGACCCGCTCTATTCCCCCCTCATCCCGAGCTGGAACCGGGTGACGTCGGCCATCCCGGATTTCCTGGAGAAGCTGAGGCAGGCGGTCGAGGCGGACAACGCCTGAGACGGGGAGGGGCCGGCCCTCTCCTCCCAGGCAACCTTTTTCGGCCCGTTTTCATCTATACGGGTGTGGACGAAATGAGCGCTTACACCCTGGTCCTGGCGGCGCAAGGCCGATTCGGCGATAATATCCTCCGTGCTGACCAAGATGCCTTCCTGGAGGCGCTCCTGACCATGGGCAGGGACGGCGGCGGAGAATCGGGCTGGGGAGCGATCGACCGGACCCGCCTGGACGACCTCGTCGCCCGGGGCCGCAAGGGCGACCTGGCCGCGATCGAGACCCTCTACGGCATGTTCAAGGGGCCGGTCTTCGGCCTGGTTTACCGCTATGCCCAGAATCGGGCCGTCGCCGAAGACCTCCTCCAGGACGTCTTCCTCAAAGTCTTTAGCCACATGCGCAACGTCCGGGACGCGGCGACGTTTCCGGCATGGGTCTTCCGGATCGCGGTCAACACCGCGTACAGCCACCTCCGGCAGAGAAGGGTCCAGGACGACAGGACGGTGCCGCTCGAGGACGTCGAGGGAAGCCTCGAAGACCGGAAGGGTGAGGCCGTCGAGAAGGACCTCCAGGGGCCGATCGCCGAGGCCATCGGCAAGCTGGCCCCGCGGCTGCGGAGCGTTTTCGTCCTCCACGACGTCCAGGGCTTCAAGCACGAGGAGATCGCCCGGACGCTCGGGTGCGCGGTCGGGACGTCGAAGTCTCAGCTGTTCAAGGCCCGGATCAAGGTCCGCGATTTCCTGCGGGCCAAAGGGGCCGTTTGAGGGAGAGCGAAGATGAGATGCGGTAAAGCGCAAGGATATATCGGCCGGTCGGTCGACGGCGAGCTCTCCGGGCGGGAGAACGCCCGGCTCGAGCGCCATCTCGCGGCGTGCGGCGCGTGCCGCGCGCTCCGGGAGGACCTGCGGAAGATCGTCGCCGGGGCAGCGGGGCTCGGATCGCCCGAGCCGTCCGACAGGGTCTGGCGGAACATCCGGGCCGGGCTCGAAGCCGGGGCGGAAAGGGCGGGGGCTCAGGGACTCAAGCTGGAAAAACTCCCGTTCTTCGGGCTGAGCGTCCCCGCCTTCAGGCTGGCGGGCGCGGCCGCGCTGGCCCTCGTTCTCGTCGCGGCGGGCGTCGTCGTCGGGCGGCGGCT
>JBGSUG010000388.1:0-5507 GCA_041736225.1 Candidatus Aminicenantales bacterium
ACTCGCGCTCGACGCCGCCGTCGGCGAGGAGCGCGAGGGCCTCGCCGCGGGCATGGGCTTCGAGGAGGCGCCAGAGCCGCTCCGGCGCGAGGACGGAGGTCTCGACGAGGGCCCTGAGCGTGGAACCGTCCGTCCTCTGGGCCTGCTCCTCGACCCGGGTCAGGGCGATGAGGTCGGTCTCGCCCGTGGTCAGGAGGAAGCGCAGGAAGTCCTTCTCCTCGAAGGACACGGAGTCGAGGACGAGCGAGCCGCGCTCGAACGAGAGGCACTTCGGGACGCCGTCCGCCCGGACGTAAAGGGAGCCGCTAAGCCCCTGCCGCCAGATCTCGGCCAGGACCCTGGCCAGGGGGGCGCGGGGGAATTCGGCGGAGGCGAACCAGTCGTCCATGTCTTTAATGTATCGTCCGGAAGGCGGTAAGTCAATCGAAGCAGGGCCGGCTCCGGGAAGGTTACCGGAGGAAGGCCGTACCGATAAGGCCCATGCCGATGTTGACCAGGGCCTTGAGGAACCACAGCCCGTAGGACAGGGCCAGGGCCTTCTTGAGGCCGATCTTGAGGATCGCCGCGAGGCCGAAGGCCAGGACGCCGAACATCCAGAGCTGGAAGATGTCGAACTGGGTCAGCACGATGTAGAGCGTCGACGTGACCGCCAGGTTCGGGAAAGCCAGGGCCAGGCTGGTCGATGTTTGCATGAGAGAGCCGCGGACGAGCGCGAGGACCAGGCGGACGGCGTTCCCGAGGAGCTTGTCGATGAGACCGGCATGGACCAGGGCCGAGAGCACCTGGACGTAGGTCCCCTGGGTCGAGAGGAACCGGCCCAGGATGAGCAGGAACAGGCTCTGGAGCAGGATCGCGACGATGGCGTAAAGGGGCGTGATGACGAAGGTCTGCATGATCCGGCTGGCCGGCGACGGATTCTCCATCCGTTCGATCATCTTGGCGAAGGAGTCCTCCCCCAGGCGCTCCTTGAGCGCGGCGTTGTCCTTCATGAGCGTGAGCTGGTCCCTCTGCATGTAAGGCGCGACGACGAGGTTGAAGGCGATGAAGGCGAGCAGGATCACGACGAGCGTGTCGATCCAGGCCGGCTTGGCGGCCAGTCCCTCGAAGGTCGGGCGCGGCTCGAAGAAAACTCCCTGGACGCGCTTGAGGAGGCTCATGGGCTAGGCTCCTTTCCGTTCGTCTTTCTCGATCTGACCGTCGCGGATATGGATGATGCGCTGGGCCTGGTCGGCGACCTCGCGGTCGTGGGTGACCATGATGATGGTGTTGCCCTGCTCGTGGAGCTTGTGGAAGAGGTTGAGGATCTCCCGGCCCGTGCGCGAATCGAGGTTCCCGGTCGGCTCGTCGGCGAGCAGGAGCGAGGGTTCGTTGACCAGGGCCCGGGCGACGGCCACGCGCTGGCGCTCGCCGCCGGAGAGCTCGGCCGGCTTGTGCTTCATCCGGTCCTTCATCTCGACCCGCTCCAGGGCCCGCCGGGCCTTGGCCTCGCGCTCGGCCTTCTTCATGCCCGCGTAGATGAGCGGCAGCTCGACGTTGCGGAAGGCCGAGGCCCGGGAGAGGAGGTTGAAGACCTGGAAGACGAAGCCGATCTCGCGGTTCCGGGTGAAGGCGAGCTCGTCCTCGGACATGGCGCTGACGAGCTTGCCGTTGAGCCGGTAGGTGCCGGAGGTCGGCGTATCGAGGCAGCCGATGAGGTTCATCAGGGTCGACTTGCCCGAGCCGGACGGGCCCATGATGGCCGCGAACTCGCCCCGCTCGACCGTCAGGGTCACGCCCCGGAGGGCCTCGACCTTCTGTTCGTCGAGCTGGTAGACCCGCCAGAGGTCCTCGGCGAGGATGACGGGATCGGAGCCGCTCATGATGTCTTGGCGTCCTTCTTTGCGTCCGCCTTGATCAGGACGCCGTCCTTGAGCTCGCGCAGGGAGGCGTAGGGCCCGGTGACGATGTCCTGGCCCTCGTCGAGGCCGGAGACGAGCTCGATCAGCATGCCGCCGGCGATGCCCTTGACGACCGGGACGAACTTGACCCGCTCGTTCTCGACGATGTAGACGCCCTCTTCCTCCTTCGCTTCGCCCGGTGCGATCTTGTCGGCCGCCGGCTTGTCCCGGAGGACGAGGGCGGAGATGGGCACGGCCAGGGCCTGCTTCTTCTCGGCCACGACGATGTCGGCCGAGGCCGACAGCCCGGGCTTGAGCTTGCGGGAGGGATTGTCCAGGGTGACGACGACTTCGAAGTCCTTCGATTCCTGGGTCGAGGAGATGCCCGTCGTCGGCTGGATCGCGGAGCTGCCGATCTCGGTGACCTTGCCCGTGAAGACCGTGTCCGGGAAGGCGTCGACGCGGATCTTGGCCGTCTGGTCGAGGGCGACCCCGACGACGTCAGTCTCGTCGACCTCGACCTCGACTTCCATGACCGACAGGTCGGCGATGGTCAGGAGGACCGTGCCCGGGTTGTTCATGGTGCCGATGATGGCCACCTCGCCTTCCTCGACGCGGAGGCTGGTGATGACCCCGTCGATCGGGGAGTTGTAGGTCGTCTTGGTCAGGCTGTCCATCGTGCTTTTGAGGGAGGCTTCGGCCTGCTTGATCTGGAAACCGATGGCGTTGGCTTGGGCTTGGGCGACGTCGAACTGGGCCTGGGCCGCTTCGAGCTGTTCCTTGGAGATGAGGTCTTCGGCGAAGAGCTTCTGCTGGCGGTCGAGGGCGTTCTTGTCTCTCTGGAGCCGGGCCTCGGACTGGATCATGTCGGCGCGGGCGGCCCGGATGAAGTTCTGGTCGCGGTCGGCGTTGGCCTCGTATTGTGTCGAATCGAGCTTGAGAAGGAAATCGCCGGCCTTGACGTCCTGTCCTTCGACGACGCCGATCTTGATGATCCGGCCGGGGACCTGGGCGCTGATGTTGATGTTCTTCTTGGGCTTGATCTCGCCGGAGGCCGAGATGATGGAGGTCAGGTCGTGTTTCTCGACCTTGCCGACGGTCACTTTGACCGTCTTCTCGCGCCGCGACCGGAGGTTGGCCATGACGACCACGCCCAGGGTCAAAAGAACGGCCAGGACGATCAGCAGCTTTTTATGCCGCCTGAAGAAGCTTGCTTTTTCGGTCATGGAGATAAGCCTTTCCTCTCGAGAATGCGGTCGTTCGTCTATTATACTACGGATTTCCAGCCGCCGGGTTCAGGGTTGCCACCCGAAAGCCGAATTGATAAGATAGTTACCCGATGGGCGTAAAAACAGGGCTTAGAATCATTTTCGCCGCCGGCGCCGCGTCCCTCGGGATCGCAGCTTTGACCGCCGCGAGACTCCCGGCCCAGGACCAGCTCCAAGCCGTTCCCGTTCCGCCGCTTCTCGAGAAAACGATCGCCGTTCCGGCCGCCGCCGGCTGGGTGGACACGGGGATCGACGTCGAGCCGGGCCAGGAGCTCCGCTTCATTGCGGCCGGCCGGATCGACCTGCAGAAGGGCAACCCCGAAGCGTCCTGCGGTCCCGAAGGGATCGATCTCGTCACCGTCGAACAGCCCGTCCCGAACGCCAACTTGGGAACCCTGATCGGCAAGGTGGTCCAGCTCGTCGCCCGGCGGATCGACGAGGATTCGGGGATGGAGGTCCGCGACGAGATCTTCGTCCTCTTCACGGTCGGCCCGGAAGGGGCCCTGACCGTGCCCTTCAAGGGCCGGCTCTATCTGGGGGTCAACGAGAACGTCCTCCGGGACAACGGGGGAGAATACTCGGTCGTCGTCGTCCGCCGTCCGGTCTGAGCCGGGCGGGCCCTCAGACCGTATCCCCGTCCAGTTTCGCGGCCAGGTGCTCGTCCATGAACTGGGTCGTGTACCGTCCGGCCAGGAAATCCGTGTTGGCCAGGATGTCGAGGTGGAGCGGGATGTTGGTCTTGATGCCGACGATGGTCGTCGTCTCCAGGGCCGCCCGCATCTTGCCGATGGCCAGCTCCCGGCTGGGCGCGTAGGCGATGATCTTGGCCACGAGAGAATCGTAGTCCGGCGGCACGACCCAGCCGCCGTAGGCGGCGGAATCGACGCGGATGCCCTCGCCGCCCGGCAGGACCAGGAAGTCGATCTTGCCCGGCGAGGGGACGAAGGTCACCGGGTCCTCGGCGTTGATGCGGCACTCGATGGCGTGGCCCCGCATCTCCAGCGCGTAGGGGGGGGCGTACTTGTCGCCTGCGGCGATCCGGATCTGGGCTTTGAGGAGATTGATGCCGTAGACCATCTCCGTGATGGGATGCTCGACCTGGACGCGGGCGTTGGCCTCCATGAAATAGAACTTGTGGTTCTCGTCGACCAGGAACTCGAACGTGCCCAGGCTCTGGTAGCCCACTTCCGAGGCCGCGTCCTCGACCTCCTTGATCATCCGGCGCCGCGTCTTCCAGTCGATGAAGGGCGACGGCGTCTCCTCGATGAGCTTCTGGTAGCGCCGCTGGACGGAGCATTCCCGCTCGCCGAAGGCCGTGACCTTGCCCTGCCGGTCGCCGATGACCTGGATCTCGATGTGCCGGGCCCCGCTGACGTACTTCTCGATGTAGAGCGAGGGATCGCTGAAGGCCGCCTTGGCCTCGCCCTGGGCGATGGGGAACTGCTCCTCGAGCTGTGAGGCCGAGCGGCAGATCCGCATGCCCTTGCCCCCGCCTCCCGCCGCGGCCTTGATGATCACGGGATAGCCGATCTTCGAGGCGATCCTCTTGGCCACCGTCAGGTCGTCGATGACCGTGTCGCTGCCGGGCAGGACGGGCAGGCCGGCCTTCCTCATGGTCTGGCGGGCCTTGTTCTTGTCGCCCATGAGCCGGATGATGTCCGGCGGCGGGCCGATGAAGGTCAGGCCCTGGGTCTTGCAGATCTCCGCGAACTTGGCGTTCTCGGCCAGGAAGCCGTAGCCGGGGTGGACGGCGTCGGCCCCGGTGATCTCGGCCGCGCTGAGGAGGTTGGCGACGTTGAGGTAGCTCTCCGAGGCCTTGGCCGGGCCGATGCAGATCCTCTCGTCGGCGAGGAGGGTGTGGAGGGACCGGCTGTCGACCTCCGAGTAGACGGCGACGCTCTTGATGCCGAGCTCGCGGCAGGAGCGGATGATGCGGAGGGCGATCTCTCCGCGGTTGGCGATCAGGATCTTCGATATCATCGGGCCTCAGCTCGAGGGCAGGATGGAGAAGAGCTTCTGCCCGTACTCCACGGGCCGGGCGTTGTCGACGAAGATCTCGACGATCGTCCCGTCGACGTCGGCCTCGATCTCGTTCATCAGCTTCATGGCCTCGATGATGCAGAGCGTCTTGCCCTTCTTCACGACGTCCCCGATGTCGACGAAAGGCGGGGAGGTCGGGTCGGGGGCCCGGTAGAACGTCCCGACCATGGGGGACGTGATGAGCTGATGGCCCTTGGCGATCTCGGCCGCCTGGATCCGGGCTTCGGCGGCCACGGCCGTCTCCGGAACCGCGCTGGCCGGCGGGGCCGGCAGAGGGACGGATCCGGGCGCCGGGGCGGCCGGGTTCCGGGCGATCTTGACC
>JBGSUG010000391.1:0-17824 GCA_041736225.1 Candidatus Aminicenantales bacterium
GGCCGTCCTCGCGCGGCGTGCCGATCGAGAAACCGTAGGGCGAGCCCGCGAGCAGGGCGTCGGCCATCTCCATCAGGAATCGCGTCATCCGGAGCGACTTCCCGCGCACGGCGGCCATCCCGGCCTGCTCGAAGATCCCCAGCGAGCCGACGAGGGGGGAGGCGTTGAGGATGGCCGGGGACGAGATCTGCCAGCGTCCCGCGCCGGGGGCGGGCTCGAAGTCGAGGGACATGTCGAACTGCTTCTCCTTGGCCGAGCCGAACCAACCGGCCAGGGCGGGCTCCTCGCCGAAGTGACGCCGGTTGACGTAGAGGAACGCGGCGGTGCCGGGGCCGCCGTTGAGGTATTTGTAGCCGCACCACATCGCGAAGTCGACGCCCCAGCGGTCGAGCTCGTGCGGGACGGCGCCGACCGAGTGGGAGCAGTCGAAGCCGATGGGAACGCCCTGCTCGCGGGCCCGGGCAGCGAGGCGCTCCATGTCGAGGAGCTGGCCGCTGCGATAGAGGACGGAAGGCAGGAGGACGAGGGCCGTCGTGTCGTCGATGCGGGCGGCGATGTCGCGCTCGTCGAGGGTCAGACCGTCCCGGCTCCCCACGAGGACGAGGTGCCCGGCCGGGTCGAGCCCCCTCAGCTTGAGGACGCTCTTCAAGGCATAGATATCCGTGGGAAAATCGAGTGCGTCGGCGACGATCTTTGTCCGCGTGCCCCGGGGCTTGTAGAAGGTGTTGACCAGGGCATGTATGTTGACCGTGGTCGTCCCGGACATAACGACCTCGTCGGGGGCGGCGCCGACGAGCGACGCGCACCGGGCGCCTAGACTCTCGGCGAGATGGAACCAAGACGGGTCGGCCTCGAGCCAGCCCCGGACGGCGAATCTTTTCCATGACTTGACGGCTTTTACGAGTGAAACTTCCGAATCGCGCGAGAGCAGGCCCAGCGAGTTGCCGTCGAGGTAGATCGTCCCGGTCCGCGTGGCGAAGCGCCGCCGGAATTTTTTAATCGGGTCCGCCCGGTCTAGACGCCGGGCTTCATCGCGGAAAGCCTTCAGCGCGTCGGTCATGCCTGCCGCCTTTCAAGACGGGGAAATGTAATCATGGTACATGTCCCCTCGCTCAAGTCCGGCCCGACGCCGGGATCATACGCTCAGATCGGGCGCCGGCGGAAAATAGGAAATGGGTATCATGTCCCCCATTTATTTTCTTTTGTCGGGATAGGGCGGGGGCTTGGGCACGTCGACCGGGTCCCTGGCGATGAGCTCCTGGAGGTGCTTGACGGCCGCATCCAGCTGGGCGTCCTTCCCGGCGAAGGTCGCGTGGGGCAGGTTGTCGACGACGATGTCCGGATCGACGCCGTGGCCCTCGATGAGCCAAACGCCCTCGGGCCCGTAGACGCCCGTTTCGGCCGCCGAGGCCAGACCGCGGTCGACGAGGACGTTGGACGAGCTCAGCCAGATCTCGCCGCCCCAGGTTCGCGTGCCGATGACCTTGCCAAGGCCGAGGCGCCGGAAGCCCTCGGCGAACGCTTCGCCGTCGGAGGCCGTGCGCTCGTTGCAGAGGACGACCAGGTGGCCCCGGAAGGCGTGCTGCATGTTCCAGGTCGGCTTGCCGACCCGGTCCTGCCAGTAGAACCAGGCCTTGCGCAGGAGCTTTTCCAGGATCCAGGAGTCGATGTTGCCGCCGCGGTTGTGGCGGACGTCGATGATCAGGCCCTTGCGGTCGAAGACGGGGTAGAAGTTCTTGACCCACTCGGTGTAATTGTCTCCGCCCATGGCCCTCAGGTGAACGTAGCCGATCTCGTTTTTCGAGGCCTTCTCGACCTCGAGGCGCCGCGTGTACTCCCATTCTGAGTAACGCAGATCCGCTTCGGCGCCCGGCGTGACGGGCACGACGATCTCCTTGCGGGCCGTGCCGCCGGCGGCCGGCTTGATCTCGAGCAGAACCTGCTGCCCGGCCGTGTTGCGCAGGAGGAGCGACGGATCGGGGACGCTCAGGGTCGGGACGCCGTTGATGCCGGCGACGATCTCGCCTTCGCGGATGGCCGACATCGGCTTCCCGAGCGGGGACAGGTTGTCCTGGTATTCGGGGTCCGACCGGAAGATGTGTTCGATGCGGTATCCGCCTTGGCCCTCGTCGCGGACCAGGCGCGCCCCGAGCGAGCCCGGCGACACGCTGTCCGCCGGCTGCCTCAGATCGCCCCCCCGCACGAACGTGTGCAGGGCCGATAGCTCTCCGACGAGGTGGGCCAGGAGGTCGTTGAGCTCGGCCCGGTCGCTGACGCGCTCGACGAAGGGCCGGTGCCGTTCGAGCAGGCCCTGGTAATCGACGTTGTGGAGATTGCGGTCGTAGAAGTAGTCGCGCTCCATGCGCCAGGCGTCGACGAACATCTGCCGCCACTCCTCGCGCGGATCGACGGAGAAGGTCCATTTGGAAAGATCGACCCGACGCTCGGCCAGGGTCTGGCTCGTCGGCTGGGCCGTCCCGGCGTCGATGACGTAGACGTCGCCGCCCTTGCGCACGAGGAGTTTCTTGCCGTCGGCCGAGAGCTCGAAATTGCGGATGTCCTCCATGACCGTCTTGGACTGGACGTTGCGGTTCTTGATCTCGACGGCCTGGAGCTTGGGCTGGCCCGCGGCGTTCGAGCCCTCGTCGATGACGAACAGGGTCTTGTCGCCGGCGGCCAGGCCGGAGTAGACGCCGGCCGGGAGCGGGACCTCGAAGACGCGGTCCTGGATGCCGGCGAGCTCGACCGCGACCTTGACCGAAGGGGCCGGCTTCTCCGGCTCCTTGGCCGCCTTCCCCGCGCCCGGCTTGGGCTTGGCTTCGGCCGGCTTCTCCTCTCCGTTCTCCTTCTTGTCCGCCTCGAGCTCCGTGGCCGGCGCGAACGGGAAGGGGTCCTTACCGCTCAATCCGGCGGCGTAGATCTTGGTCGTCTTATCGAAGTAGGGCTCGGGCTGGCGGGGCCCCCAGGGGCTGCCGACGGCGCTCCGGAACCAGCGGTCGGACAGGAAGTAGAGCCACTTCCCGTCGGGGCTCCAGGCGGGATTGTAGGAATCGACGCGGTCGTTGGTCATTTCCGCCGTCCGTCCGGTCTCGGCCTCGAGGAGGACGATCTGGCTGAACCCGTTCGAAGCGCCCTGGACGTAGGCGAGCCAGCGGCTGTCGGGGGACCAGGCCAGGTCGCCGAACATGCCGATGTCGGAAACGCCGAGCCGGCTCAAGGCCTTCTTGCCCGCGTTGAAAAGCCAGAGCTGATTGTCCTTGTCGGCGAAAGCCAGCCACTTGCCGTCGGGCGAGGGGACGCCGTCGAAGCGGATGACCTTGGCCCCGGTCGTCATCTGCTCGGACGGGCCCAGGCCGTCCGCGGCGAAGCGGTGGAATTCCCACTCGCCGGTCGCGTCGTCGAGGACCATCAAGCTCTTGCCGTCGCCCATGAACCGGGCCGCCCGGGCCCGGACGCCCTCCTTGCGGCTGACCCGGACCCAGCGGCCGTCGCCGACGGGCGCGACGAAGACATGGCCGCGCGAGACGAGGACGACGCGATCGCCGTTCGGGGAGACGTGGCCCGAGGTCAGGTAGTCGAGGGGCTTCGTCACCCACCTCTCGCGCATCTGGTCGAAGTCGGAGGGCAGGGTGATGGCCAGGGCGGAGTCCCGGTTCGGCGCGATGTCGTAGATGTGGATGTCGGCCACGAGCTGGTACGCGATCCGGCCCGCGTCGAGGCTCGGGGAGCTGGCGTCGAAGCCCTTATGGAATGTATGCTGCGTGAGCCCACCACCCTTGGAGTCCATGGACCAGATGTTCATCGAGCCGTCGCGGTCGCTCAAGAAATAGACACGGTCCTTCCAGACCATCGGGTTCTTGCTCGTGCCGGGGTAGTCGGCGGTCAGGGGCGCGGCTTCGGCGGCGCCCGGCGCGAAAGACCAGAGGTTCTGGGCCGTTCCGCCCTTGTATCTCTTGGTGTAGCTGCCCTGGAAGGGGAGGCGCGTGAAATAGAGCGTCTTGCCGGCGTCGTCGAAGGAGCCGTCTGCGGCCTGGCTGAGGGGCAGGAGCGACTCGGTGTTCGTGACGGGATCGAGGACGACGAGCTGGGCGTTGGGCAGCGTCGAATACTTCTGCGTGGCGTAGAGGATCTTTCCGTCCGGGGTCCAGCCGGCGACGGTCCCGCCCTGGCCCGCGAAGGTGCGGCGCACGGGCAGTCCGCCGGCGAGGGGCATCGTGTAGACCTCGGTCGGGCCCTCGTACTGGGCGGAGAAGGCCAGCGTCTGCCCGTCCGGCGAGACGGCCGGATAGGCTTCGATGCCCGAATGCGAGGTCAGGCGGCGGGCCAGGCCGCCGCGGACGTCGACCGTCCACAGGTCGCCTTCGGAGACGAAGACGACGGTGTCGCCGTGGATGGCCGGGAACCGGTAGTAGCCGTTCCGGCCCGCGGCCGACCCGGTTGTCGCGGACGTCGCGGAGGCGTCGGACTGGACGACGATCGCGAGACACAGCAGAACGGAAACGAGGGCGACGGCTTTTTTCATGACCTTCTCCTTCGGGTGAAAACTCCGCAAGGCGGTATTCTATTCCAAAATAGATGTGCGGGGGAATGATTTTAGCTGCCGGAGACTCGCGGAAAGTCGTATGATAGGGTCCGGGAATCGATGGGGGAAAATAAAAACGCCCTCAAAAAGACAAATCGGGGGACCGGCCGGGTCTTATCCAGAGGCAGCGAAAAAGGCGCTCGTTGAACGTCGAAAAAGTATATGAACGCCATGGTGAACAGCTTTACCGCTATCTCGTTTTCCGGCTCGGCTTGGCCGAGGACGCCGAGGACGTCCTCCAGGAGTGCTTCTCCCGCTTCTCCCGCTACGATCTGCGCTGGAGGCTCTTCCGCGATCCCAAGGCCTTTGTGTTCCGCGTGGCCCGGAACGAGGCCAATCGCTTCCTCCGGCAGAAGCACAGCCGCAGAGAGGGGGAGGCGATGATCCTGGCCGGTGCTGCGAACGGATTCACAGCGGCCTTCGTCGCTCCCGACGAGCCCTCCCTGGCCCTCCTGCTGCGCGCGGCCGAGGGACTTCCGCCGGAACAGAAAGAGGCCGTCTTTCTGAAGGTCTTCGATGGCCTGACCTTCAAGGAGATCGCGTCGGTCTGCGGCGTCTCGGCCAACACGGCTGCCAGCCGCTACCGGTACGGGGTCGAAAAGCTCCGCGAGGCGATGGGGGGATGCGATGAAGGATAACGGACGAAAGGACGCCGGGCGAGACTTGACGGATATTGAAAGAGATCTCGAACGGCTTGCGCCGGTCGCTGCCCCGGCTGGGCTCCGCGACCGGGTCATGGACCGGACGGCTCAAGCCCGGAATTGCGCCGCGTTGTCTCCGAAGATGAGGATCTTGGCCGCGGCGTGTTCGGTGGTGATCGTCGCCGTCCTCATGATCGATCCCCTCATCGGAAGACATGAAGCGGCCCGCGCAGCGGCCCTGCTCGATGGGCAGTCGTCCGCCCGAGTGGCAACGGAGGAGGCGGCAAGGCTTGCCGAAGCGCCGGGCGGACAGGGGATCGAAATTGGCGGGATCGTCCGGCTCGAGGTCATGGCCGCGGCTGCCGCCCGGGAAGACCGGGGAAGGATTTTCTTTGAAGCCCGAGCGAGGCTGAAGGGATGGTTGAACAATGAAACTTCCGAAAACCTTGATTAGGATCGGCGTCGTTCTCCTGATCCTGCTGGCGGCGATCCTCGTCGTCCGCGCGGTTTTCAGCTATACGGAAGGCCGAAAGCTCGCCCGGACTTTTGCCGAGCTCAAGAAGCAAGGCGTGCCCGTTACCGCCGCCGACCTGGCGGCTCCCTGCCCGGACGAGGATAATGCGGCGCGCCTTTGGAAAATCGCGGAGAACCTGCTGACCACCGAGGAAAAGCAAGACAAGGAACTCTTCTCGCGCGCCTGGACGGATTTCTCGGCCGGTAAGCCCGTTTCCCCCGCCGACAAGGTCGCGCTGAAGGACCTTATCGTCCGGAACGAGAAGGCCTTCGAATTCCTGACCGCGATGGGAGATAAGCCCTGTTTCCTTTATCGGGACCCGAATTCTTCCTTGCTGGGAAAGCCGTCTCCCAACGCGCTCAAGTGGATCCACGCGGCGAAGCTCCTGATCCTCGCCGCCGCCCTCAGTGCCGAGGAGGGAGACGTTCAAATGGCCATTGACAGGATCAGAACGGGTCTGGGGTTTGCGCCCTTGGTGGCCCAAGAGGGGAGCCTGATAGCGAACCTTATCGCCGTCGCCGATACAAGGATGCTAGCCTTGTGCCTCGGA
The DNA here is from genome assembly GCA_041736225.1 of Candidatus Aminicenantales bacterium. GTDB lineage: Bacteria > Acidobacteriota > Aminicenantia > Aminicenantales > Saccharicenantaceae > RBG-16-66-30. The sequence continues at coordinate 6,288 of JBGSUG010000391.1, forward strand.
GATATCCTTCGCGGAAGGGAAGTCGGCGACGACGCCCTGCTCCAGCTCATGGGCGATCTCGATCCCGGACCCTGGCAGGGAAGGCTGGCCGGGGCGATCCGTGGGGAAAGGACGGTCTTCATAGAAGCCGGAGGATATGCCCTGGGGGGAAGCCTCGAGGGCATCGAGTCCTTGTTCGGCGAACCGTCCATCTTCAGGACCATCGGTGCTTGGCTCATCCGTCCCGTTATAAAGGTAGATATTCGAAAAACCCTGTCGATCTACCAGGAACTCGAAACGCAGGCCCGACATCCCTATTTCGAGAGCCGGGACTTCCTTAGGGCCCAAGCTCAAAGACTCGAAAAACGCCCCTGGTATGCCTTCCTGTCCAAGGCCATGATGGCCAATTTCGGAGCGGCCTTCATGAAGGAAGCCCTGCTCGAAGCGACCATCGTGGCCTCGCGTACGGGGCTGGCCTGCAGGCTCTATAAGAGCCAAACGGGTCAATACCCCGAAAATCTGGAGGCGCTCGTTCCCGGGATCTTGAAAGACGTCCCCATCGATCCCTTCACGGGAAATCCCCTTGTCTATCGCCGGGAAGGGGAGGGATTCATCGTCTACAGCCTCGGCACGAACGAGAAAGACGACGGCGGTCGATCGACCGACATGATCACGCAGATGGTTATGGTAAAGGACGATGATTGCACCTGGAGGGAAGACAAATGAATAGTGAGGTCATCCCCTACCACGCCATCGATTGGGGCTTGGTCCCGAGGACGGAACACAAGGGCGATCCGGGGATATCCTATTGGCGGACCGTCCAGCTCCCCGGCCTTAGGATCCGCCTAGTCGAATACTCCCCGGGCTACGTGGCCGACCACTGGTGCCAGAAGGGACATATCGTCCATTGCCTCGAGGGCGAATTCGTCAACGAGCAGGATAACGGAGAGATGACGGTCATGACCAAGGGCACGACCTACATCGTCTCCGATGGGGCCAGCTCCCACCGCTCCCGGACCGAGACCGGGGCGACGCTGCTCATCGTCGACGGGGAGTTTTTAAAGCGTAATTGAGAAAATGGCAGCGGAGTCTGTTCTCCCGTAAAATCGCAATTTTGTAACCTATTTTGTTGTAAATAATAAGGATAACTATTTGAAAAAATGTGTTGACTTTTTCTAACAAATTGTTAGAATAATATCACAATGTTAGAACTAGTTAACTATTTGGCCCATCGGGAGGAATGATGAAAAAAGCTATCTACGGGTTTGTGTTAGGCCTGATCATTCTGGCAGGTTTAGCTCTCTGGGCGCTCGCGGGTTCCGTCTCGTGGGATGCCCGGGAGATCGTCATGGCCGGACTGGCGCTGGTCGTGGTCGGTCTGGCCGCTTACCTTTGAACCGAAGAGGAGGAACGATGAAAAAAGCGATCGTCATTTTCATGGTCAGCACGCTCGTGCTGGCGGGCATGGCGGCTTGGGCGCTCAAAGGAAAAATCGTAGGAAATACCGGGGAGATCGCGAAGGCCGGCGTCGTGTTCATCCTGGTCGGCTTCGCCGCCGCCCTCGGCGCGTCGCGGTTCCGGAGCCGGCGCCGCGGAGAACCGGCCGAGGACGAGCTGTCCAAGAGGGTCATGACTAGGGCGTCCTCGCTGGCCTACTACGTCTCGATTTACCTTTGGCTCTTCATCATGTACATCAGCGACAAGACGACCCTCCCGGCCCACAGCATCGTCGGTACCGGCATCGCGGGCATGGCCGTCGTTTTCCTGCTCTGCTGGCTGGGCGTGAAATTTTTCGGGATGAAAGATGTTTAACCGCATCAAGGAACTGAGGGCCAAGGCCGACATCTCCCAACAGGAGCTGGCCCAGAAAGCCGGGGTGAGGCGCGAGACCATCGTCTTCCTGGAGAAGGGCAAGTACAACCCCTCGCTGCGGCTGGCCCACGACGTCGCAAAACACTTCGGCCTGCCCATCGAGGAGGTCTTCCTGTTCGACGACGAGGCCTTGGGGAAGTCGGGGGAGCCGTCCGCCTGACCTCCGGAGAGTTGTGGTAGAATTCGGGGCATGACCTCCCGCGAGCGCGTCCAGGCCGTCTTCGCCGGCGAGATCCCCGACCGCGTGCCCGCCTGGCTCGGCGCATCGCCTGAATGGAAAGAGCTGGCCAAAGCCCGGGCTGGCTTGAAGACTGATGAAGAGCTCTCGGTTTTCATCGGCGACGACTTCCGCCGCGTCCAGGCCAAATACGCGGGGCCTCCGGAATTCAGCCCTGACCGCGCATTCACCCATCCGGAGGCCACGGCCCGCACTCCTTTCGGGGTGGAGCGGACGGGATACGGCTATGGCCAACCCGTCAGCCACCCTTTAGCCCACGCCCGGACGGTGGCCGACGTCGAGCGCTATCCCTGGCCCGATCCCGCTTGGATGGACGTCTCGCGCATCCGCGACGAAGCCCGGGCCTGGCACGGCCGTTTCGCCGTCCTCGGCGGAGATTGGTCGCCGTTCTACCACGACGCCATCGACCTGCTCGGCATGGAAACCTTCATGGTCATGCTCGTCGAGGAGCCGGCCGTCGTCGACGTTGTCCTTCGACACATCGTCGATCATTACTATCGGACGAGTCTGCGCGTCTTCGAGGCAGCGGCCGACGTCCTCGACGTCTTCTTCATCGGCAACGACTTCGGCACCCAGAACGGTCCCGTCGTCGGCGAGGCCCTTTTCCGGCGATTCTTCCAGCCCCATCTCGGCCGCTTGGCCGGGCTCGGGCACGACTTCGGGCTCAAGGTCATGCTCCATTGCTGCGGCGGGTTCTTCCCGCTCATCCCGGCCATGATCGAAGCGGGGATAGACGCGCTCCAGGCCCTCCAACCCGACGCCCGGGACATGGCCCCGGCCCGGCTCAAAGCCGCGTTCGGCGGCCGCGTCGTGTTCGACGGGTGCATTGATACGCACCACTGGCTCATCGGGGGGACGCCGGACCTCGTCCGGGCCCGGACGAGGGAAACGCTCGCCGTCATGAAGCCGGGCGGCGGCTACATCGCCTCGCCGAGCCACGACTACCTGCTGCCCGAAACGAAGGTCGAGAACGTTTTCGCTCTTTACGAAACGGTCCGGGAATACGGGGGTTACTGACGGCCTAGTAGACACAGGCGCGGGCGGCCTCGGCGTAGATCCGGATGTTCTCCGGCGGCGTTTCGAAGAAATGATCGCAGCAGGAGAGGATGTAGCCGCCGTCGCCGCCGACCTTCTCGAAAAGCTCACGGACCTTGGCCCGGATCTTATCGGGGGAGCCCTCCGTCAGGACGTTGAACTGATCGAGCCCGCCGATGAGGGCCAGCCGCCCGCCGATCCTGGCCTTGAACTCCCACGGCTCCTGATTGCCGCCGATCGAGGTCGGGGCCAGGGTCTCCGAGGCGTCGCAGCCGTTGGCGACGATGTGCTCTTCGATGCCCCTCGTGCCGCCGCAGGTGTGGTAGGCGATCTTGAAGCCCAGCGCGTGCAAGGCGTCGTGCATTTTCCGGTCGTAGGGCAGGCAGTACTCCGCGTGGAGGGCGGGGGAGATGAGCGTCGACGACGACGCCCCGCCGCCCGTCTCGATGAGGTCGAAGCGGGCCCCTTTCATCGACTCGATGAAGCGCAGCTTCTTCTCCAGGAGGATGCGCATGAGCTCGTGGACCCAGCCGGGATCGTCGAAGGTCCGCAGGATGAGCGCCTGGACGTCGATGAGGCAGGCGGCATGCTGCCAGCATCCGGCCTGGTCGCCCCAGACGAAGCCGCGCAGGATGCCCCGGTCGCCGATGGCGTCGCAGGCCCGGCCGACCGGCGCGGGGTCGAGCCGCGGTACGGGCATGTACTTCTCGATGAGCCGGATGTCGTCGTCGTGCTTGATCAGGTACTCGGAGACCCACGTCGTCATCCGGTTGCCCTCGGCCGCGTAGGTGAGTTTTCCCCCCGGCGTGGTGATGGTGTGCCGGGCCACCCGGTGATCGGGATCGGCGCTGAGGATCTCGGCATCGTCCCGCCACTCGGGGGTCGAGAACTTGGTGAAGTCGGCGTCCGTGAGCCAGAACTGGCCCATGTCCTGGAAGTATTGGATCGAGGCGTCGAGGCCCAACATGTCGAACGCTTCGAGGTCGCTTGCGCCGCCGAGGAACGTGTCGAGATGGTACTTCTGCCACTGGTGGACGGTCACGGGCAGGCGATCGGGCTTCTCCCGGGCCAGGGCGCGGAGCATCCGCTCTTTGGAGGTCACGTCCGGATTATACTACGGGGAGCAGGTAATAATTTACATGATCTTTGCCGCTCCCCGAGTACCAGCCGGGCGATAGAGAAGTCTGAAGACATCTCTTTTCCGCCCGGCATAGTATTTGATTTTTCTTCTGCGTTCCATTAAAAGGGAGGGACGAAGGAGGCCCCCCATGACGCTTACGATCCGCCCTCGCGCCCGCGGCCCCGTCTTTGCCGTTTTGCTGACCGCCGCCATCCTTGGATCCGGCGGCTGTTCCGGAAAGGCGCCCGAGCCGTCCGCGACGACCGGGTCGCCTGGGGTGACCGGGTCGGCCGCGGCTGAGAAGCCCCCGGTCGTGCTTCTCGCCGAGGACGCCGTGCGCCTCTCGAACGACCCCGGAAAAACGGAGGTCTTCCGCGATGCGGGCCTGGGCCTCTTCATCCATTGGGGTCCGAACTCCCAGGTCGGGACCGAGATCTCCTGGCCCCTCTACAACGCCTCGGAAGAATTCATCAAGAAATATTACGCCCTGGCCTCGACCTTCGATCCGAAGGGCTTCGACCCGGCCGAATGGGCCCGCCTGGCCCGCCTCGCCGGCATGGAATACGTCGTCTTCACGGCCAAGCACCACGACGGCTTCTGCATGTTCGACACGGCCCTCAGCGATTTCAAGATCACCCGGACGCCCTACGGCCGTGACATCGCGGCCATGGTCGCCGAAGCCTTCCGCAAGGAGGGGCTCCTCGTCGGGTTCTACTACTCGCCCGGCGATTTCCGCTACCAGTGGGAAACGGGCCGGCGCACGGGCCACATCTACGAACCGGGATTCGACAGCCCGGCCCCGTTCGGCCCGAAACAGGTGGGCTTCCTCGACTACGAGTGCGGCCACATCGAGGAGCTCCTGACCCGCTACGGCGACGTCTTCATGCTCTGGTTCGACGGCAAGTGCGAGCCGCTCAAGAAACACTCCTGGCGCGTCCGCCAGGACGTCTTCATCGCCCGCGGCGAGATCCCGACCCCCGAACAGGAGATCCCGGGCCAGGCCGACGACCGGGCCTGGGAGAGCTGTCTGACCACGAGCTATCAATGGTCCTACCTCCCCGGCGCCGTCGTCCGGCCGTCGTCCGAGATCATCGAGAACCTCGTTCACATCCGGGCCCGCGGCGGCAACATGCTCCTCAACATCGGGCCCCGGCCCGACGGGCGGATCGCTCCGGCCGACGAGGACGTCCTCCGCGACCTCGGCCTGTGGATGATGCTCTACGGCGAGGCGGTCCGGGGGGTCCGCCCCTGGAGCGTCACGAACGAAGGCGATGTCTGGTTCACCCATAAACGGGCCGAGGGGACCGTCTACGCTCTGGCCGTCCTGGACGAGCGGAACTCCCGGACCCTCCTTCTCAGATCCGTTTCCGCCACGCCCGGGACCAAGGTGACCCTCCTCGGCCAGGAAGGGGACCTGGCTTGGGAGCAGACCCCCGGCGGCCTGAAGATCGTCGTGACCCGGAAGCAGACCATACGCCTGGTCAAGGCCAAACCGGCCCCGGACCGGGCCGAGACGAGCGACATCCAGCGGCTGACCTGGGGACTCGAGGCGCCCGTGGCCGTCAAGATCACCCAGGTCCAGGCCCCGGCAGTCCCGGGGAAGTGATCGAGCCATGAGCGCCCGAACGATCGTCCGTTCCGCCGCCGTCGTCGTTCTCGTCGCGGCCGGACTGGCCCTCACCCGCGGCGTCGCCGCGAATGCCGGCGGCCGCGTCGAGCGCTACGGCATGGTCATCGGCGTCAAACCGGACAAGATCGAGTATTACAAGACACTTCACGCCGCGGCCTGGCCCGGCGTCCTGGCCAAGATCAAGGAGTGCCATATCCGGAACTACTCGATCTACCTCCGGGAGGTCGCGAAGGGCCAGTTCCTCCTCTTTTCCTATTTCGAATACACGGGGGACGACTTCGCCGCCGACATGGCCCGGATGGCCGCCGATCCCGAGACGCAGCGCTGGTGGAAGGAGACCGATCCCTGCCAGTCGCCCATCCCGACCCGCGGCCCGAAGGAATTCTGGAGCCGGATGGAAGAAGTCTTCCATCTGGATTGAGGACGGAGGATGAACGGCGCCTCGAGGCTGGCCATGTCCGGGCTGGACATGGCCATCGTCGCCGCCTACCTCGCGGGGATCGTCGGCCTCGGCCTTTGGTCGTGGCGGAAGCGTCGCACGAAGCAGGCTTCGAGCTCTCAGTATTTCCTGGCCGGCGGCTCGCTCCGCTGGCCGGTCATCGGCCTGGCCCTGTTCTCGACCAACATCTCGACCATCCATCTCGTCAGCCTGGCCCAGGAGGGCTATGTCAACGGCCTGGCCTACGGGAATTTCGAGTGGATGGCTGCGTTCCTCCTCATCGTCCTGGCCCTTTTCTTCGCGCCGTTCTATATCCGGGCGAGGGTCGCCACGCTGCCGGATTTTCTGGAGAAGCGCTATTCGCGGGCCAGCCGCGACTGGCTGGCGGGCCTGTCCATCGTCTCGGCCGTCTTCATCCACATCGGCTTCTCCCTCTACACGGGGGCCGTCGTGCTCCGCGGCCTGTTCGGGATCGACATCAACACCAGCATCCTCGTCACGGCCCTCCTCACGGGCCTCTACACGATCGTCGGGGGCCTCCTGGCCGTGGTCGTCACTGAGTCGGTCCAGACCGTCGTCCTCATCCTCGGCTCGGCCTGCGTCCTCGGCTTCGGCCTGGCCCGGATCGGCGGCTGGGAAGGGCTCGTCGCCGCGGTCGAGCCGGTCAAGCTGACCGTCCTGCGGACGGCCGCCGAAACGCCGAGCCTGCCCTGGTACGCGGTCTTCCTGGGCTACCCGGTCATCGGCCTCTGGTACTGGTGCGCCGACCAGACCATCGTCCAGCGGGTCCTGGGAGCCAAGGACGAGCGGAATGCGCGATTGGGCCCGCTGTTCGCCGGCTTCATCAAGATCCTGCCCGTCTTTCTATTCGTCCTGCCCGGACTCATCGCCTACGGCCTCGTCCGGAAGGGCTCCCTCCCGGCTCCCGAGAGCTCGGCCGACGTCTACTCCCTTCTTATCAATAACATCCTTCCCGCCGGGCTCAAGGGGGTCGTCGCGGCCGCTCTGCTCGCCGCCCTGATGAGCACGGTCTCGGGCGCGCTCAACTCCATCGCCACGCTCTTCACGCTCGACGTCTACAAGCGGTGGCGCCCTGAGGCCTCGGAGAAGCGTCTGACCTTCGTCGGCCGCAGCGTTACCTTCGCCGCAATGGTCGTGGCCATTATCTGGTCGCCGATGATCAGGCATTTTCAGAGCCTGTTCCAAGGCATCACGGCCGTCATCTGCTACATCGCGCCGCCGATCACCGCGGTCTTCCTCTGGGGCGTGCTCTGGAAAAAAGCGTCGGCGGCCGCGGCCCGCGCGACCCTCATGGCCGGCTCGGCGCTCGGCCTGATAGTTTTTTTCCTCGACTGGTTCAAGGCGACGACCGGCTGGACGGTCCCGCCGATGATGGCGACGTTCTATCTCTTCCTCGTCTGCTCGGCGATCCTGGTCGTCGTTTCGCTCATCCGCCCGCACGTTCACACGGAGGAGAGCCGGAAGCTCGTCTGGGCGCGCCCCGTCGACGCGATCAAAGGGGCCTGGGGACCGGGGATCCTGGACTACCGGCTCTTGTCCCTGGTCCTGTTCCTGGCGATGGTCGGTCTTTATGCCGTTTTCGGCTGAGCTCAGACGTTCCCGAATCTCGGGTTGACGACGTTGCTGTAGATCGAACCGAAGCGATAGTTGACACCGATCTCGAAGCTGAGATCGTAGCCGGTGGCCAGGCGCTTGAGCTCGAGCAGGATCTCCTCGGGCGAGTATTCCCGGCCCGGGAGCGAGAGCTGGTCGCGGATGCGGCTGTACCGTCCGCCGACGTTGAACGAGAAACCACGGAACAGATTGATGTAGACGCCGAGATCGGCCCGGAAGTTGTTGTACTTGAAGTCGGGGATGAAGGTGGAGCCCTGGACCGAGGCGCCGATGGAGCCCCAGGGCTCCTTGATCTCGAGGACGATCTGGAGGGCCTGGCTGAAGAGGTTCTCCTTCTCTTTCTCGTAGATCGTGATCTCGTAGTAATCCCGCATCGTGTAGCTCAGCCGGTACTGGAGCCGGAGCTCCCGGCGGGTGGCTTCGGCGTAGGGGAAGATGTTGTACTCGACGCTCGGCCCAACCGATGTGTAGAGCCGGGCGTTGTCGTAGGTCGAGGAATAGACGCTGGCGCCGCCGCCCCAGGACCAGTGACCGTCGATCGACTTGAAGATCGAGGCCGAGGCGTTCTTGCGCTTGCTGTCGCTGATGATGGGCTCCTCGTCGGGGATCTCGTAGCGGCGGTGGTTGAAGTTGACGCCCCCGTACAGGCGGAACTTCATGGCTTCGGTCGTCCGGTTGGCCGAGGCGTTGACCTGGTAGCTGTAGCGCTCGGCCTGGTCCTCGAACTCCCCGCTGCCCCGGACGCCGATCCCGAAGACCCAGTAGTGCCAGGGATCGGATTTCGGCGTCGGACGGTAGTCCTTCTTTTGGGCGTAGCTGATGGAGATGAACTCGGCCAGGGGCGTGTCGTAGACGTAGGGGATGAGCCCCTGTTTGATGACGTTGACCAGGCCCTTGCGGAACTGGTCCTCGGTGTCCGTCGGCTTCGAGTAGAATTTCAGCGTCGCGTCCTTCCCCGCATGCCGTTTCAGGCCCATGAAGGCGAGGGTGTACTCGTTGCCGCCGCTTCCCGTCTGCTGGCGCGTGACGATGATATGGACGTCGGCGTTCTGGCGGTCGAGGACGTAATTGACGAAGGTGATCTCCGTCTTGATGTACTCGAAGTCGCAGGTCCGCCGCTCGCAGTCGAGGTAGACGTTCGGGGCGACGCTCCGGAGCTCGTCTTGGGGGATGACCTGGGCCGCCGCGGGGCGCGGCAGGAGGAGGCCGGCGACGAGCAGGACGACGGGCGCCAGGCGCCTCATTTCGTCCTCACGAACACCTGGGACCACGGAATGACGTTGATCTCGGAGCCGCGGGCGTACCGGTCGCCCCCCAGGTAGCGCTTGTAGAACCAGGATTGGACGGCGTAGATGCGGACAATGGTCGACGCCGGTAGGTCCGCCGCCGGGATCAGGACCTCGGTCCCCTCCACGTGGTCCTTACGGAGGAACTCCCGGCCCGTGCGGAAGTCGTAGGCCCGCAGGTCGACGGGGGACGGGAAGCGGCTGAACCGCCAGCCGACCGCGAGGTCCCGGCCGGTCTCGACGACGGACGGCTTCGGATCGGTGATGACGAGCCAGGCCGGCAGCGGGTGCCGTTCCTTCATGACGGGGCGGCCGGGCAGCGCTATCTCGACGTCGATCTCGGCGGGTAGCTTGTCCTTGTCGAAGAGGATCCTCTTCTCGAAGTGGTCCTCGTGGTACTCCAGCTTTTCGGCGAAAGCGAAGACCCGGGCGTCGGCGGCCGCCGGCCCTTCCTGCGAGACGCGCCGGATCTCGGCGTAGACGCGCACCTCGTAGAGGTCGAGGTCGTTGTTGAAATCGTAGCGCGACAGGCTCGCCGTCGGGTAGAGGGTCAACCGGACGAAGACGGGCTCGGGCGGCGCGGGCGTGTCCTGGTCCGGCGGGTCCTGGGCGGCGCCGAGCGCCCCGGCGGCCAATAGGGCGAGGGCCGCGGCGAGCGGGAATTTCATACGCATGGTCGTCTCCTCCGATCAGGGGCATTATACAGGACTCGCCCGGACCGCGCGAGGGCCTGCCCGGGGCTTCCCGCGGGCTTGTGCCGTCGCGGGGCCTGTGCCATAATGGGCCGGAGGAACGGGCGTTCCTAAGCCTGTTCCAAGGGAGGGTATCGATGGGCAACACGAAGACTGTCTGGGAAGGGGACATCGCGCCGGATTTCTCGCTCAAGGACCATCACAACCGGGAATTCAAGCTGTCCGAGTTCGCCGGGCGCCGGGTCCTGCTGTCGTTCCACCCGCTGGCCTGGACGCCGGTCTGCGCGGAGCAGATGAAGGCGCTCGAGAGCCGCAAGGCCGTCTTCGACAGCCTGAATACGGTCGCGGTCGGCATCAGCGTCGACTCGTTCCCGACCAAGCACGCCTGGGCCAAGGAGCTGGGCATCAAGGAAACGCGGCTCCTGTGCGACTTCTGGCCGCACGGCGCTGTGGCCCATGCGCTGGGCCTCTTCCGCGAGGAGGACGGCTTCTCCAACCGGGCCAACATCGTCGTCGACGGGAGCGGCCGGATCGTCCTCATCAAGGAATATGAGATCCCCCAGCAGCCCGACTGCGACGAGATCGTCGCCTTTCTGAAGAAGTGACCGGCCCTCCGGGCGGGGCCGGCCCGGGGCGATTCGATGAAATATCCGCAAGGGGAGTCTGCCATGGACGTCCACACCGCCATCGAGACGCGCCGGGCCACGCGATCCCTCGCGCCGACCGCGATCACGCACGAACTCGTCCGCGATCTCGCTTACCACGCCCGGCTCGCGCCTTCCTGCTCGAACAACCAGCCCTGGCGCTTCGTGTTCGTCTTCGATCCGGCCGCGTTGGAATTACTGAAGCCCGCGTTCAACCGCGGGAACAGCTGGTGCCATGCCGCCTCCCTGGTCGTGGCCGTGTTCAGCCGCAAGGAGGACGACTGCGAGATCAAGGACCGGGAGTACCACCAATTCGACACGGGCATGGCCGCGGCCTTCCTCATCCTCAGGGCCACGGAGCTCGGCCTCGTCGCCCATCCCATCGCGGGATACAGCCCGTCGAAGGTGCGGGAGGCGCTGGGCATCCCCGAGGAGTTCCAGGTCATCACGCTCATCAACGTCGGCGAGCGGGCGGCGACATTCAATCCCACGCTGACCCCCGAGAAGATCGAAGCCGAAACCAAGCGCCCGGAGCGACTTCCTTTCGAGCAAGTCGCCTTCATGGACCGATATGGCGGGTGAGAGGGTCCTCGTCGCGGGGGCTTCCGGCTTCATCGGGAGCGCCTTGGCCAGGGAGCTTTCGGCCGGCGGCTACGAGGTCGTCGGGCTGACCCGCCGCGCGACCGCGAACCGGGACGGGGGTTCCGGGCCGGTCACATGGGCGGAATGGGACGGCCGGACGGCCGCGGGTTGGGGACACCTCGTCGAGGGAGCCCGGGCCGTGGTCAACCTGGCGGGGGACAATCTGGCCGAAGGCCGCTGGTCCCGGGCGAAGAAGGAAAGGATCCGCCGCAGCCGGACCGACGCCGGGGGCGCGATCGTCGCATCCGTCCGGGCGGCCCGGACGAAGCCGCGCCTCCTCGTCCAGGCCTCGGCGATCGGGATCTACGGGGCCTCCGGCGACGAG
>JBGSUG010000416.1:0-1879 GCA_041736225.1 Candidatus Aminicenantales bacterium
CAACCGTCGCAGGCCCTGTCGACGCCGACGGTATGGTTGCAGTAGTGGCAGACCAGCCGGTTCTCGGCTTTGTGGAAGACGAGCGCGATGTCGCACCGCGGACAGCGCGGCACGTGGCCGCAGCCGCCGCACTCGATCTGCGCGGCATAGCCGCGGCGGTTGAGGAAGATTATGGCCGACTCGCCCCGCCCGTGATTCGCCCTCAGCTTCGACTCGAGCTCGCGGGAGATGAGCGGCACGTCGCGCGAGTGGTCGACAAGGACGACCCCCGTGCGCGGCGGCTCCGCCCCGAGCCCGATGAGGATCCCTTCTTTTTCGGCCTCGGCGTAGGCCTCGACGGTCGGGCGCGAAGAGCCGAAGACGACCACGGCGCCTTCGGCGCGGGCCCGGAGGAACGCCCCGCGCCGGGCGTCGTAGGCCGGGCTCTCGGACTGGACGTAGGACTCGTCCTGCTCGCCGTCGACGACGATGAGACGGAGTGAATCCATCTCCACGAAGAGGGCCGAGCGCGTTCCGACGGCGAGCGCGGCGCTCCCGTTCCTGAGCGCCAGCCAGGCGTCCTCCTTCTGTCTCTCCGTCATCCGGCCGTGGAAGACGACCGCCGTACGGCCGTAGTCCTTCCTGAAGGCGGCCGCGAGTCCCCCGGTCGGTGCGACCTCGGGCAGGAGATATAGGACCCGCCCGCCGGCCCCGACCGCCCGCCGCACCAGGGTTTGCATAGCCGCCCGCCTCTGGGCCGTGGAACCGAAGAGATACCAGGCGGCGGGCCGTCCAGCGACGACAGCCCTCTCGACCGGGGCCAGAACGCCCTCGTCCTTCATCGACTCCGGGAAGGCCAGGCCGAGCTGCACGGCGGCCTCTTCACCGCCAACCTTGGGCGGGGCGGGGGGGCGGACCGCTTCCTTTCGGACCTCGACGAGCCCCGCCCTCTCCATCCGGGCGATGAGCGCGTTGACGTCCTTGACACCCGTCCGCCGGAGGAGGAAGAGCGGGCTCCGCCCCTGGGGCGCAAGCCTCAGGGCCTCCGCGAGCAGGCGCGCCTTGGGTCCCATGCCCTTGGCCTCGAGCGCTTCCCGCCCGGCCTCGGTCAGGACGACGGAGATCTTGATCCGGGCCGCCAGAGACGGGGGCAGCGACGCCTGGAGCACCTCGCCCCACGAGGAATGGAACTCGGCCGAGAGGCGGCCGGTGAACTCGAGGAACCGCTCGTCCCGGAAGGGCCGGTCGTCGAGGACCTTGACGAGCTCCTTGAGCTTGAACCCGGCGGCGGGCGGCTCGGCCGTCACTTCGACGATGAAGCCGTTCTGCCGGCGCGTCCCGAGCGGCGCGACGACGCGCGCCCCGGGCTTGGCCAGGGCCCGCTGCTCCTCCGGAACGGCGTAGAGGAAGGACTGGTCGAGGGGCAGGGGGAAGACGACCCGGGCGAAGACGGTCATTTTCTGCCGAGGAGCGTCATGACCTTCTGCATGTCCTCCCAGACCATGCGCTTGAGATCGCGGTTGCCCTCGTTGCGGATGAGGTAGGAGGGGTGGAAGGTGGGCATGACCGGGATGCCGCGGTAGTCCCCCCACCGGCCCCGCCGGGCCGTCATGCTCTCGCGGCCGGGCACGAAATAATCGGTCGGGGTCTTGCCCAGCGTGACGATGACGCGCGGCCGCATGAGCTCGATCTGGCGCACGAGGTAGGGCGAACAGGCCTCTTCCTCCTCGCGAAGCGGGACGCGGTTGTCGGGCGGCCGGCACTTGACGATGTTGGTGATGAAGACCTCGTCCTCGCGGAAGGTCATGGCCGCGATGATCTTCCGCAGGAGCTGGCCGGCCCGGCCGACGAACGGCCGGCCCTGGGCGTCCTCGTCGCGGCCGGGGGCCTCGCCGATGAA
>JBGSUG010000058.1:0-6977 GCA_041736225.1 Candidatus Aminicenantales bacterium
TTCATCGCCGTCTTCTGCTTGGCCTTCTGGATGGCGGCCAGAGCGTTCGGGATGAGGAGAGCGGCCAGGATGCCGATGATCGCGACGACGATCAGCAGCTCGATGAGTGTGAAACCTCTCATCTTCTTGATCATTGAAAACCTCCTTTAAATTTCCCTGGCTGATCTCCTCAGCCGGGTTTGTTTGCCACTCTTAGTTGGCACCTCTATTATAGCAAGATGCGTGCCAATACCATATTTCTCATAAGTTGCTGATATATAACAAATTATAAATATTGTCAGATTGGCTAAAGAAAAAATGACGCCAATTATTGGCGTTGTTACCACTTTTTGTCGCTCAGGAAGGATTTCGGTCGCCGTTGCCGTTGCGCTTCTCGGCCTTGCGGACCTGGTTGAGGTCGTATTTGCCGATGAGGTAGCGGATCGTCCGGTAGCTCAGGCCCAAGAGGGGCGCCGCCTTCTGCAGGCTGCCGCCCGTCACGGCCAGGGCTTCCTGGATGTATTTCTTGGTGATCTCGTCGAGATGGTGGGTCAGGTTGAACCCGGGGGCGAAGAGCTCCTGGGTCTCCAGCTTCTTCTTCTGCGGGGAGACGATCTCCTGGGGCAGGCAGGCTGCGGTGACGGTCTCGCGGTCCTCGATGGCCACGATGCGCTCGATGACGTTCTCGAGCTCGCGGATATTTCCCGGCCAGGGATAGCCCTCGAGGAGCGCCACCACGTCGGGCGTGAACCGCTTCGGCCTCTTACCCATCTTGTCGCAGTATTTCTGGAGGAAGTGGGCGATGAGGAGCGGGATGTCCTCGACCCTTTTGCGGAGAGGCGGCATGTCGACGGAGATGACGTTCAGGCGATAAAAGAGCTCCTCGCGGAATTTCCCCTCGGTGATCCTCTTCTTGAGGTCCAAGTTCGTCGCGGCGATGATGCGCACATCCACGGGGATCTCGTCGGCCCCGCCCACTCGCCGGACCTTCCTTTCCTGGAGGGCCCGGAGGAGCTTGACCTGGGTCCAGGGCGACATCTCCCCGACCTCGTCGAGGAAGAGCGTGCCGCGTTGGGCCAGCTCGAACATGCCCTTCTTGTCGGAGACTGCCCCGGTGAACGAGCCGCGGACATGGCCGAAAAGCTCCGACTCGAGGAGGTTCTCGGGCAGGGCGGCGCAGTTGATGGACACGAAAGCGTGGTCGCGCCTGGCGCCCTGAAGATGGACGGCTCGGGCGGCCATCTCCTTGCCGGTCCCGCTCTCGCCGATGATGAGGACGGTCGAGTCGGTCGAGGCCACCTTCTCGATGAGGATGTAGATCTCCTGCATCGGCCGGCTCTTGCCGATCATCTGCTCGAAGCCGTAGCGAGCCTTGAGGTCCCGCTTGAGCAGGATGTTCTCCTGTTTGAGCCGCCGGGAGGCCAATCCTCGGCCGACGATGATCTTGAGCTCCTCGACGTCGAACGGCTTGACAACGTAGTCGAGGGCCCCGGCCTTCAGGGCTTCGACGGCCTGGGCGATGCTGCCGTAGGCCGTGATCAGGATGACCGGAAGGTCGGGCAGGTTCTCCCGGGCATAGCGGAGGACGTCCATCCCGTCGGCGCCGGGCATCTTGATGTCGGTGACGACGAGGTCGACCGCCTCTTTGGCCAGGATCTCGAAGCCGGCGGCCGCCGAGAGCGCGGACTTGACGCCGTAGCCTTCCTTCTTGAAGACGACCGAGAGCAGGTCGAGGAGGCTCTTCTCGTCGTCGATGATCAGGATCGTTTCCATGGCCTCATCCTTGCCCGTGCGCCGGCCGCCGCTGCGGCAGCGTGATCGCGATCTCGGTCCCCTGCCCGGGCTCGGACCGGACGTCGATCCGGCCGTCGTAGTCGTCGACGATCTTGCGGACGATGGACATGCCCAGGCCGCGCCCGTTCTCGAACCCGGAGTAGAACGGTTCGAAGAGATGTTCCTTCTCCTCATCGCTCATCCCCCGCCCCGTATCACTGACCACGATCCGGACTTCCTTCCGGCGGGGTTCGGGAAAATCGAGCGTCAGGCGGCCGCCCTCAGGCATGGCCTTGACGGCGTTCTTGACCAGGTTCCAAAAGACCTGCTTGAATTGGCCGGCGTTGCCGAAATATGGCACGTTCGCCTCGCCAAAATTTCCGAGAAGCTCGACCTTGCCGTTGAGCTCCCCACCGGCCTTGAGTATCTTGACGGTCTCGTCCATGAGATCGCTCAGGCTGATGGGTGAGAAGACCTGTTTGGCCGGCAGGGCGAAATCGAGGAATTGGTCCAGGCTGTGAGAGACGCGCGCCGATTCCTTGAGGACGATGCCCATGAGCTCGTTCTGCTCCGGGCTTAGGACGAGCTCCTTTTTCAATACCTGGACCGAACCGGAGATGGCCGCCAGGGGGTTGCGGATCTCGTGGGCCAGGCTGGCCGAGACCCGGCCGGCCTCGGCCAGGCGCTCCCGGACCAGAAGCTCCCTCTCGGCGGCCCGGAGCGCCTCGCGCGTCCGGCGCAGGCTTCCCGTCAAACGGCTCATCAAAGCGGCGATGACAAAGAAGACGCCCCAGGCGACGAACATCGTGACCAGCATCGTGCCCAGCGGCGGCTTGACGGCGTTCTCCGGCCGGAAGGCGGGGATGAAGCCGAAGTAAAGACCGTCGGCCAGGACGCCGAAGAGGATGGCCGAGAGTGACGCGGCCAGGAATCCGGCCCGGCCGGAGATGACCAGGCTCGCGGCGATGATCGGGAAGAGATACAGGAAATACATCGATGATGCGAGGCCGCCGGAAATGTAGACGAAGGCGGTGATGAGCAGCAGATCGAAGACGACCTGGAGGTAGGCCTGGAAAACGAGCCGCCGGCCCCCGGCGTAGAGGGCGAAGAAAAGAGCGGAAAATATGTAGGCCCCCAGGATGAGGTAGTAGAAGGGCAGGTTGGCCGGGGACTCGGGGGACGACAGCTGGATGATGATGGCCGAGACGAGGAGGGAGGTCAACACGACGAGGCGGTAGATGTTGTAGAGGAAGACGTTCCGTCTTTCCACCGCGCTCTCCATCCTCATTTCCCGGGACCTCCCCTCTCGGCTTAGAACTGCTGCATCAAGCTGAAGATCGGTAAATACATCGAGACGACCAAGCCGCCGACGATACCGCCGATGAAGATGAGCATGATGGGCTCGAGGATCGACAGGAGTGAGGCCACGGTGACGTCGACTTCCTCATCGTAGAAGTTAGCCAGCTTGTTCAACATTTCGTCGAGCGTGCCCGTGGCCTCGCCGACGTTGATCATCTGGAGCATCATCGTCGGGAACTTGCCGGCCTGCTTGAAGGACTCGGCCATGGTCTTTCCTTCGGAGACGAGCTTCCGAGCCTCGACGATCTGGCTCTCGATAATGACGTTACCGGCCGTCGTCGAGGTGATCTTCAGGGCCTCGAGCATGGGCACGCCGCCGGAGATGAGGGTCGCGAGGGTTCGGGTGACCCGGGTCATGGCCACCTTGTAGAGGAGATTGCCGAACAGGGGCATCTTCAAAAGGAGCTTGTCGGTCGCCCAGCGTCCCTGCTTGGTGCTCCGGTAATAGCGGAAGGCGAAGAAGACAGCGATCATGCCGGCGAACATCAGGAAGATGTACTTCTGGGTGAAATCGCTCAGGGCGACGATCATGGCCGTGATCCAGGGCAGCTCGGCGCCGAGGTCGCGGAAGATCGTGGCGAAGACCGGGATGACCTTCCAGAGCATGAAGATGGTCACGGTGATGGCGAAGATCAGGATGCCGACCGGGTAGATCATGGCCTGCTTGACCTTGGACCTCAGCTTGACGTTCTTCTCGATGAACTCCGACAGACGGCGGAGCATGATGTCGAGGGATCCCGACTGCTCGCCCGAAGCGATGAGGTTGCAGTAGAGGTCGTCGAAAGCCTTGGGGTGCTTCCGCTTGGCCTGGTTCAGGGTCGAGCCGGCCTCGACGTCGTCCTTGACGGTCTTGATGACGTTCTTGAAGTAGGTGTTCTTCTGCTGTTCCTCGAGGATGCCCAGGCTCTGGATGAGGGGCAGCTCGGCGTCGATGAGGACGGACAGCTGGCGGCTGTAGACCGCCAGGTCCTTCATCCTGACCTTCTCCCTCTTGAGGAACGGGATGGAGATGCCGCCCTTGGCCGCGGCGATGCTGAGGACCGTGATCTGGTCCTTCTGGAGCATCCGGCCGAGCTCTTCCTTCGACGCGGCGACGCGCTCGCCGCCGACCGAGTCCCCGTAGCGGTTCTTGCCTTTCCAAACGTACGTCGGCATGGTTTACCTCGCTTTTCCGGTCGTTTCCCTATTTTCTGTTCGAGCCCGCCGGGCTGCCCGGCGCGCCTTTGACGCCTTCGCGGCGCTGGATGATGTCGGTCAATTCTTCGGGAGAGGAGCTCATGCTCAAGATCATGTCCAGGCTGACCAGCTTGCGGAAGTACAGGTTGGCCAGCGACTGGTTGAAGGTCTGCATCCCGAACTTTTCCTGGCCCATCTGCATGGACGAGTAGATCTGGTGGATCTTGTTCTCGCGGATGAGGTTGCGGATGGCCGGGTTGGGGATCATGATCTCCATGGCCAGGACGCGGCCCTTGCCGTCGATGCGGGGCAGGAGGGCCTGGGTGATGACGGCCTCGAGCGACATCGACAGCATGATCCGGACCTGGGTCTGGTACTGGGCGGGGAAGATGTCGATGATGCGGCTGATCGACTCGACGGCCGAGTTGGTGTGCAGCGTCGAGAAGGTCAGGTGGCCCGTCTCGGCGACCCGCAGGGCGGCCTCGATCGTCTCCAGGTCGCGCATCTCGCCGACGAGCACGACGTCCGGGTCCTCGCGCAGGACCGAGCGCAGGGCGTTGCCGTAGGATTGGGTGTCGGCGTAGAGCTCGCGCTGGTTGATGATGGCCTTGCGCGGCGTCAGGTAGTACTCGATGGGGTCCTCGATGGTGACGATGTGGACCGGGCGTTCCGAGTTGATGTGCTCGATCATGCAGGCCAGGGTCGTCGACTTGCCGCAGCCGGTCGGCCCGGTGACGAGGATGAGGCCCCGCGGCAGGTAGCAGAGCTGCTGGATGCGCTGGGGGATGCCGAGCTGGGCGAAGCTCCACATCGACGGCAGGAAGCGGCGGAAGGCACCGGCCACGGCGCCCTTCTGCATGAAGACGTTGGCCCGGAAGCGGCCGAGCTCCTTGACGCCGAAGGAGAAATCGAGCTCGAGCTTCTCCTCGAACAGCCGCTTCTGCTTGTCGGTCATGATGCTGTAGATGACCTCTTTCGTCTCGGCCGGCGTCAGCGGGGGATGTTCGAGGTCCTTGAGGATGCCGTGGACGCGGATCCGCGGCGGGATGTAGGTCGTGATGTGCAGGTCGCTGGCGTCGCCCTCGACGCAGGCCTTGAGCAGCTCGAATATCGGCTTGGCCATGGGAACCTCCGTAGCTAGGGTTTGGGGATCATTCGTCCCGGACGGTCTCGCGCAGGACTTCCTCGACCGAGGTGATGCCGCTCTTGATCTTGATGAGACCGGCGCGGCGAAGGGTCATCATCCCCTTCTCGACGGCCTTTCTCTTGATCTCCCGGGACTGGGCCCGGGTCAGGATCATCGTCCGGATCTCGTCGTCGATCTTCAGGACCTCGAACAGGGCCGTCCGGCCCTTGTAACCGGTCCTGTTGCAGGTCTCGCAGCCGCCGGGCTTCAGGGCCTGGAGCCCCTTGAGCTCGCTCTTCTGGAAACCCATCTCGAGCAGGGCCGCCTCGGGCAGGGGGTGGGGCTGGGCGCACTTCTTGCACAGGCGCCGGACGAGCCGCTGGGCGACGACGAGGATGAGCGAGTCGGCGATGAGGAAGGGCTCGACGTTCATGTTCTCCATGCGGGTGATGGAGCTCGAGGCGTCGTTGGTGTGGATGGTGGAGAAGACCAGGTGGCCGGTCAGAGCGGCCTTGATGGCGATGTCGACCGTTTCCTGGTCGCGCATCTCGCCGACCAGCATGATATCGGGGTCCTGGCGGAGGAAGCTCCGCAGGCAGGCGGCGAAGGTCAGCCCGATCTCTTCCTTGATCTGGACCTGGTTGATGTTCGGCACGTTGAATTCGACGGGGTCCTCGGCGGTCAGGATGTTCATGTCCGGCGAGTTGATGGTCGAGATGGCCGAATAGAGCGTGTTCGTCTTGCCGCTGCCCGTCGGTCCGGTGACCAGGACGATGCCCCAGGGCTTGCCGATGGCGTCCTGGAAGACGGCCAGGGGCTCCTCCTCGAAGCCGAGCTGGGTCAGGTCGAGCTTGAGCATCTCCTTGTCGAGGATACGGGCGACGATCTTCTCCCCCCACAGGGTCGGCAGGGAGGAGACGCGCATGTCGACCTCTTTCCTCTTTCCGTTGTCGAGGCGCAGGCGCATCTTGATGCGGCCGTCCTGGGGCAGGCGCTTCTCGGCGATGTCCATGTTGGACAGGATCTTGACGCGGGAGATGACCGGACTGCGGTACTTGAGGGGCAGGTTGACGATCTCGTAGAGGTCGCCGTCCATGCGGTAGCGGACGCGGAAGCTCGTCTCGTAGGGTTCGAAGTGGACGTCGCTCGCGCCGCGCTTGATGGCGTCGATGAAGGTCTGGTTGACCAGCTTGATGATCGGGGCCTCGTCGGCGTCGCCGTCCGACTCGGTCATAACCTCGGTCTGGCTCTCGTCCTCGATGATGTTGACGCGTCCGTCGTCGGCTAGCGCGATGTCCTCGATGATCTTCTTGACCCGGATGGCGTCGGCCGTGCCGTAGTACTTGTTGATGGCGTTGACGACGCCCGTCTCCGAGGCGATGACCGGCTGGATCGACAGGCCCGTCCGGAAGCGGACGTCCTCGATGATCTCGAGGTCGGTCGGGTCGACCATGGCCAGGGTCAGGAAGGAGCGGATCCGGTGGATCGGCATGACCAGGTACTTCTTGGCCACGTCGACCGGGATGAGGCTGATGACCTCGGCGTAGACGTCGAACTGGTCGAG
>JBGSUG010000132.1:0-4026 GCA_041736225.1 Candidatus Aminicenantales bacterium
TCTTGCCCTTGCGGGTGAACGCGGACAGGCGGCGGAGGACGTCGCGCCCCCATGGTTCGATGCCGGCCACGTCCCTGCGCTTCGAGGCGAGGAATGCGGTGAGGTCGGCGGCGAGCCGGGCCCTGGCTCCGGAGACGTAGCGGTCGAAGGTCACAGGGCGCCGTCCTTCCGGCCGGGCGGCGTCTCCGGGCGGGATTCGAGGCGCCGGACGACCTCGACGATGAGCTCCATCGGCGTCGACGCCCCGGAGGCCACGAAGACGGTCGCGTCCGCGGGGATGGCGATGTCCTCGACGCTCTCCGGCCTGTCGATGAGGTGGGTCCGCGGGTTGATGGCCCGGGCGATGTTGTAGAGATGCACGGTGTTGGCGCTGTGGCGGGAGCCGATGACGATGACGCAGTCGGCCTTCCGGGTGTGGGTCTCGACCTCGCGCTGGCGGGTCTTGGTCGGCTGGCAGATGGTGTCGTGGTAGACGACGTCGGGGACGAGGGCGCGGATGCGCTCGACGATGCTTCGGGCCTCCGCTTCGACGAACGTCGACTGGGCCACGACGCCGGCGCTGCGGACGCCCTCGAAGAGCTCGGGCGTGACCTCGTCCGGCGATTTGACCACAAGGGCCCGGGCGACCTGGCCGACGATGCCCCGGACCTCCTCGTGCCCGAACTGGCCGATGACGACGGGGGTGCGGCCCCGGGCTTCGACTTCGCGGATGCGGTCGTGGATGATCCGGACCATCGGGCAGGTGGCGTCGACGTACTCGAGGCCCCTCTCTTCGAGCTCGCGATAGCGCTTCCGGGTGGAGCCGTGGCTCTGGAGGATGACGACGCCGCCGGGCGGGACGTCGGCGAGGGTCTGGACGATGCGCAGGCCTTTGGCCCTGAGGGCCTCGACGACGTGCTCGTTGTGGACGATCTCGCCGAGCATGAAGTAGGTCCGGTCGGGGCGGTCGGCGAGCAGGCGGTCGGTCATCTCGAGCGTCTTGCGGACGCCGAAGCAGTAGCTCAGCGTTTCGGACAGGACGATCTTCATGAGGTGCGATCCCGGACGCTGGCATTCTATGCGCAAGCTCGCGATCCTGTCAACGCTCCTCAAATGGGGATGTAACGAAACGTCCCCATTTTGGTTGACCGGGAGGGACCGCCGGGGCTAGAATCGGCATCTGGCGACAGAAAGGAGCCCGCGATGCGCATCCTCCCGAAGAAGTCCACGGTCCTGTTGGCCGTCCCGTTACTCGCCCTGGCCCTGGCGGCCGGCGCGAGGTTGGTCTCGTCCGGACAGAACCTCGTGGCGTCGCCCGAGTTCGTCAGGCTCGAGGCCATGATCGCCATGCGCGACGGAGTGAAGCTCCGCACGGTCGTCTATGCGCCGAAGAACGCGGCGGCGCCGCTCCCGTTCCTGCTCCAGCGCACGCCCTACGGGGTCCCGGAGTTGGCGGCCTTCCTGGCGGGGGAGAGCTACCGCGAGCTCGTCGCCGACGGCTACATCTTTGTCTACCAGGACATACGCGGCCGCTTCGGGTCCGAGGGCACGTTCGTCATGCAGCGGCCGCCCCGCGACAGGAAAGATCCCAAGGCGATCGACGAGAGTACGGACGCTTACGACACCGTCGCCTGGCTCCTGGCGAAAGTGCCGGGCCACAACGGCCGGGTCGGCCTGAGGGGAGTCTCCTACGACGGCTGGCTCGCCGCCATGGCCATGCTCGACCCGCACCCGGCCGTCAGGGCCGTCTCGCCGCAGGCGTCCCCGGCCGACATGTATCTCGGCGACGACTTCCACCACAACGGTGCGTTCCGTTTGAGCTACGGCTTCGAGTACGCGGCCAGGATGGAGACGACGAAGGGGGAAACGAACTTCCGCTTCGACGAGTACGACACCTACGAGTGGTATCTCCGGCTCGGGCCTCTCTCCACGGTCAACGAGAAATACCTGTTCGGCAAGATCCCGACCTGGAACGATTATGTCGCCCACCCCAACTACGACGCGTTCTGGCGCCGGCAGGCCATGGCCCCCTACCTGGACCGCGTGACCGTACCCATGCTCCACGTCGCCGGCTGGTGGGACCAGGAGGACTTCTACGGGCCGCAGAAGATCTACGAGACCCTCGAGCCGCTCGACGGCCGGGAGATCAGCTTCTTCGTCGCCGGTCCCTGGAACCACGGCGGCTGGAACCGCCCGAACGGGGAGGCGCTGGGCCGGATCAATTTCGGTTCCGACGCGTCGAAATTCTTCCGCGAGAAGATCCAGGCGCCCTTCTTCGCCTACTATCTGAAAGACAAGCCCGGCTGGGAAGCCCCCGAGGCGATCACGTTCGAGACCGGCGTCAACGAGTGGCGTACCTACGACGAGTGGCCGCCCCGGCGGCTGACCGAGGACCGGGCCCTCTACTTCCGCGAGGACGGCCGGCTGTCGTTCGAGGCCCCCGCGGAGCCGGGCGACGGCCCGGCCTTCGACGGCTATGTCTCCGATCCCGCCCGGCCCGTGCCTTACCGGCCGCGGCCGATCGAAGCGACCTACGATCCGCGCGGGTCCGGCTGGCGGACGTGGCTCGTCGGCGACCAGCGCTTCGCCCACATGCGCCCCGATGTTCTCAGCTGGGAGAGCGAGGCGCTCACCGAGGACGTCACGGTCACCGGGAGCATCATGGCCAGGCTGTTCGCTTCGACGACGGGCACCGACAGCGATTGGGTGGTTAAGCTCATCGACGTCTACCCCGAAGACTATCCGGCCGAGCCGTCCATGGGCGGCTACCAGCTGATGGTCGCGAACGAGGTCTTCCGCGGCCGTTTCCGGAAGAGCTTCGAGAAGCCCGAGCCGCTCGTCCCCGGGGAGGTCGCGGAGTTCGCCATCGATCTGCATGCGGCGGACCACCGCTTCCTCAAGGGCCACCGGATCATGGTCCAGGTCCAGAGCACCTGGTTCCCGCTCATCGACCGCAATCCGCAGACCTTCGTCGAGAACATCTTCCTGGCCGAGGCCTCGGATTACCGCCCGGCGACTCAGCGCGTCTACCGCTCAGGGAAACACGCCTCGCACATCGTTCTTCCGGTGCGGGTCCGCTGATCCGGAGGGGACCTGGTCTTCGCATCCCCGCCAATGCGCGGCCGACTGCGAAGACCTGGTCCCTTCGTGTTTGCGAAGGCCTGGTCCCTTCAAGAGCAAAAGGTGTCGCGGAAGTAGCGCCAGCCGTCCTCGATCGTCCGGTCCGGATCGATGTAGGCGTGGCCGAACTCGCGCCGGCTCTTGGCGTTGTCGTAGTAGGCCGTCCAGCCGCTCAGCTTCCCGTAAGCCGCCGTGAGGAGAGGCCTGCGCCCGGTGATGCCGGCGACCCGTTCGAGCAGGGCCCCGGCCGACTTCAGCAGGGCGGCCGGGACGGCGATCGGGTAGGCCCTGCGGCCGCAGACCCCGGCGATCCGGCGGACGACGTCGCGGTAGGAGAGGTTGGCCCCGACGACGAGGTAGCACTCGCCGTCGCGGCCCCGGCCCTCGACGGCCTCGAGGATGACGGTCGCGAGGTCCCGGACGTCGACGATGGCCAGGCCTCCGGCGAACGAGCCGATCTGGGCCCGGCCGCATATCCTTTTATAGAGCTCGTTGTGCGGCGTCTTGGGATTATGGTCGCCCGGGCCCATGATCGAAGCGGGATTGAGGATGACGGCCCGCAAGGCGCTTTCCCGGACGGCCCGTTCGACGATGTCCTGGCCGCGGCGCTTGGAGACCATGTAGAGGATGTCCGCGGGCCAGTTGAACGGCGTCGTCTCGTCGGCCGGCGTCCCGTCCTCGTGAAACCCGATCGCCCCGACGGACGAGATGTGGACGAGCCGCTCGACGCCACCGGCCAGCGCGGCTGCGACGACCGCGCGCGTGCCGTCCTCGTTGACCCGCCTCAGCCTTTCATCGTCCCCCTTCCAATAGGAGATGAGGCCGGCCATGTGGACGACGCGGTCGTGTCCGGCGACGGCCGCCCGCACGGCGGCCGCGTCGGCGATGTCGCCCCGGAACAGGTGCACACCCAAGTCCCGCCACGTC
>JBGSUG010000133.1:0-2747 GCA_041736225.1 Candidatus Aminicenantales bacterium
GCCCCGGGCGACGAGCGCCACCGCGCCGCCGAGCCGGCCCTCGTCGACGTACGTCTGCATGACCGCGCTGAGCCTCTCGAGCCGGGCCGAGGAAAGACCGACGATCTCCGGCCGGGCCTTGGGAAGTTCGGCGGCCGACGCCGGCAACGCGAAACCGATCAGAACGGCCAATATCCAGAATCTGAACGACTTGTTTGGACGCACGCGAACCTCCGTTCCTAACGCGATCTAACCAGCTTATATCAGAACTGCCGACAGCCCGTCAAAAGGCTGGCCTGGTCTTAGTCAGATCGAGCGGATATGGACGGTGGCGCAGGGGCGATGCCCGGAGGAGAGCGAGGCCCGGATCCGAGACGGTTTGGCTCGCTGGGCCAAACCATCGACCCGACGGAGCGGCACGCCCCGAGCCGAGCAGTCCATAAGGCGAGATCTGCCCCATGTGAACAGCCTTGTCCCGGCCTATCAATCTCCGTATAATGAGCCCGCCATGCGCCGCCCGGCAATCTCCGCGAAAGGACGATAGCCATGCGTCTCCAGCTCCTCGACTGGGTCATCATCGTCTTCACGCTCCTCATCTGCTTCGGCCCCGCCCTCTATTACCGCAAGCGTTCCGGGCGGAACACGGCCGAGTTCTTCGCCTCGGGCCGGGCCGTGCCCTGGTGGCTGGCCGGGCTGTCCATGGTGGCCACGACCTTCAGCAGCGACACGCCGAACCTCGTCACGGACATCGTCCGGCGCAACGGCGTCGCCGGCAACTGGGTCTGGTGGGCCTTCACCCTGACCGGCGTGGCCACGGTCTTCTTCTACGCCCGGATGTGGCGCCGCTCCGAGGTCCTGACCGATCTCGAATTCTACGAGATCCGCTATTCGGGCAAGGCCGCCGGCGTCGTCCGGGGCTTCCGGTCGGTCTACCTCGGTTTCGTCTTCAACTGCGTCATCATGGCCACCGTCAACCTGGCCGCCTGCAAGATCGCCGCCATCATGTTCGGCCTCAACCGCTGGGAGACGCTTCTCGTCGTCGGCGCCCTCAACGTCGTCTTCGCCGCGGTGACCGGGCTCTGGGGCGTCCTGGTCATCGACATGATCCAGTTCTTCACGATGATGACGGCCGTCATCGCCGCGGCCTATTTCGCCGTCCGGGCGGTCGGCGGTCTCGACGTCATGGTGGCCAAGGTCTCGGCCATGACCGGGCCCGGCGGCATCAACTTCCTGAGCATGCTGCCGAACTTCAAGAGCAACTGGGACCTGGCCATCGCCATCTTCATCATGCCGCTCGCGGTCCAATGGTGGGCGGTTTGGTACCCCGGCGCCGAGCCCGGCGGCGGCAGCTATATCGCCCAGCGCATGCTGGCCTCCAAGTCCGAGAAGGACTCGCTCGGGGCCGTCCTCTTCTTCAACCTGGCCCACTACGTCCTCCGGCCCTGGCCGTGGATCCTGGTCGCCCTGTGCTCGCTCATCGTCTTCCCCCAGCTCACCGACATCCAGGCGGCCTTTCCCAACCTCGACCCCAGACTGCTCGGCCACGACATCGCCTACCCGGCCATGCTCAAGTTCCTGCCCGTCGGCTTTCTAGGCCTGATGGTCGCCGGGCTCATCGCGGCCAACTCCTCGACCAACCTGACCCACCTCAACTGGGGCGCCTCCTACCTCGTCCACGACTTTTACCGCCGTTTCATCCGGACGGACGCGACCGAGAAGCACTACGTCATGGTCGGGCGCCTGGCCACGCTGGGGCTCTTCCTCTGCGCGGGCGCGCTCGTCTTCGTCCTGGACACGGCCAAGGACTCGTTCGACATCATCCTGCAGGTCGGGGCGGGCACGGGCCTGCTCTACCTCGTCCGCTGGTTCTGGTGGCGGGTCAACGCCTGGTGCGAGATCAACGCCATGATCTCGTCGTTCGTCTTCTCCATCCTGCTCCTCGTCCTGCGCAAGTTCGGGGTGTTCGTGCCGACGCACTATGCCCTCATCTTGACAGTCGCGGTGACGACGATCAGCTGGATGCTGACGGCTTTCCTCGGGCCGCAGACCGACCGGGAACAGCTGGTCAAGTTCTACAGGAAGGTCCGGCCGTTCGGCCCGGGCTGGAGGGCTATCCGCAGGGAGGCGGGTATTTCGGAGGCCGACGGAAAGGCCACCGGCGACAGCTTCCCCGTGGCCCTCGTCGGCTGGGTCTCCGGCTCGCTGACCATCTGGTCGGCCCTGTTCACGGTCGGCAACGTCCTCTACGGGCGCTGGGTCTACGCCGGCGTCCTCTTCGCCGTGTTCGCCGCGAGCGGCCTCGTCCTCATCAAGGTCGTAAACCGCCTTTGGGACAAGAAACCGGCCGCGGCGGGAACCCCGGCCTCGAGCTGAGTCCCGGGCTCAGAAGCCCGCGTTGAAGAGAGGCAGGATCCGCAGGCCCTTGGGATTGTCGCGGACGATGTTGACGACGCCCAGTTGGATGCCTTTCTCGAGTCTCCAGGCGTAATTGACGATCCCGATCGAGAGGCCGCGGACCGAGCCCCGGCAATAGTTGAACGCGCTCGCGGCCAGGCCCGAGAGCCGGCCGCCTTTCCCCACATGGACCATGCCTCCCGCCAGAAAGACCCCCCTGAGCGTTTCGCCTCCGACGCCCAATCCGCCGATCGCCAGGCCCCTGATCTCGGGAGCGCCCAAGCCGAGCCCCCCGATGGCGATCCCCGTCAGGCGCCCGCCGCAGCCGACGCCGAGACCGCCCACGGCGATCCCGGTCAGGTTCTCGCCGCAGC
>JBGSUG010000145.1:0-5845 GCA_041736225.1 Candidatus Aminicenantales bacterium
CGCCCAGGCGGCCCGCGAGGAAGCCGAGCGCCTCAAGAAGCTCACCCGCCTGGAGCTCGAAGCCTCGGTCAGGCAGAGCGTCGGCGAGCTCAAGGCCTACGCCGCCGCCAAGGCCACGGCGCTGGCCCGGGAGCGCATCCGCCGGCGCCTGACGCCCGAGACCCAGACCGTCCTCATCGACAAATCCATCGATAGGTTGTCCCAACTCCATGAAAAATCTGGTCCTCGTTAAGAAATACGCCGAGGGCCTGGCCCGGGCCCTCGAGGGCGAGGCGGAGTACGGATCCGTCGAGGCCGAGGTCCGCGCCTTCCTCGACCTCTTCCTCTCCCATCGGGACCTGAAGAGGGCGCTGGTCAGCCCCTCCGCCAACGCCCGGAAACGGGACGCCATTCTTTCCGATGTCCTGACCCGCCTCGGAACCGGCCCGAAGGCGTCCCGCTTCCTCTCTCTCCTCCAGCATCACAAGCGGATGGAGCTCCTGCCGGAGATCTTCGCGGCCCTGCCGGAGGCCTGGAGCGAGAGCCGGGGCATCGTGACCTACGAGGTCGCCTCGGCCGTAACGCTCACCGACGCCCAGCGGGACAGACTGTCCCGGAGTCTCGAGGCCTTCGAGAAGAAGCCCGTCCGCCTCGTCCTCAAGACCGACCCCGGGCTCGTCGGCGGAGTGGCCGTGCGCAAGGGCCACATCGTCTACGACGCGTCCGTCGCGGGCGAACTCAACGCGCTCCAGGAACGACTCGGGCACGAATAGAGGTTTTCATGAGCATCAAAGCCGACGAGATCACCAAGATCATCCAGAGCCAGATCGAAGGCTTCACGAAGGACGTCGACATCCGCGAGGTCGGCACGGTCACCTCGGTCGGCGACGGCATCGCCCGCGTCTACGGGCTCGACCGGGTCATGTCCAACGAGCTCCTCGAGTTCCCCCAGGGCGTCTTCGGCCTGGCCCTGAACCTCGAAGAGGAGAACGTCGGCGTGGTCCTCCTCGGCGAAAGCCACCTCGTCCGCGAGGGCGACGTCGTCAAGCGGACCCGCCGGCTCATGCGGATCCCGGCCGGCCCGGCCATGGTCGGCCGCGTCGTCAATCCGCTCGGCCAGCCCCTCGACGGCAAGGGCCCCATCCAGACCGACACCTTCATGCATCTCGAGCGCCTGGCCCCGGGCGTCGTCGACCGCCAGCCCGTCCGCGAGCCGCTCCAGACCGGCATCAAAGCCATCGACAGCATGATCCCCATCGGCCGCGGCCAGCGCGAGCTCATCATCGGCGACCGCCAGACCGGCAAGACCGTCATCGTCGCCGACACCATCCTCAACCTGAAGGGCTCGGACGTCGTCTGCATCTACGTGGCCATCGGCCAGAAGAACTCGACCGTCGCCCAGATGATCAAGACCCTCGAGGACTTCGGGGCCATGGAGTACTCCATCGTCGTCGCCTCGTCGGCCAGCGACCCTTCGCCCCTCCAGTTCCTGGCGCCCTACGCCGGGTGCGCCCTCGGCGAGTACTTCCGCGACAACAAGCGCCACGCCCTGGTCGTCTACGACGACCTGTCCAAGCACGCGGCGGCCTACCGCGAGATCTCGCTCCTCCTGCGCCGTCCGCCCGGGCGCGAGGCCTATCCCGGCGACGTCTTCTACCTCCACTCGCGGCTCCTCGAACGGGCGGCCAAGCTCAACGACGAGCTCGGCGGCGGGTCGCTGACGGCCCTGCCCATCATCGAGACCCAGGCGGGCGACGTCTCGGGCTACATCCCGACCAACGTCATCTCCATCACCGACGGCCAGATCTACCTCCAGTCCGACCTGTTCAACGCGGGCGTCCGGCCGGCCATCAACGTCGGCATCTCCGTCTCGCGCGTCGGCGGCAACGCCCAGATCAAGGCCATGAAGCAGGTCGCCGGGAAGCTCAAGCTCGACCTGGCCCAGTACCGCGAGCTCGTCACCTTCGCCCAGTTCGGGACCGAGCTCGACAAGACGAGCCAGTCCCAGCTCGACCGCGGCGAACGGCTGACCGAGATCCTCAAGCAGGGCCAGTACTCGCCCATCCCGGTCGAGAAGCAGGTCCTCATCATCTACGCCGGCAACCGCGGCTACCTCGACGAGTTCCCGGTCGCGGAGGTCCGCAATTACGAGAAGAAGCTCTACGAGCACTTCGACAGGACCCACGCGGACATCCTGACCAAGATCCGCGAGAAGAAGCACATCGACACCGCCCTCGACGGCGAGATCGCCGCCGCCCTCAAGGCCTTCAACGCCGTGTTCAAGGAGGGCTTGAAGTAGGATGTCGACCCTCATCGATCTCCGCCGGCGCATCCGCAGCGTGCAGAACAGCCGGCAGATCACCCAGGCGATGAAGACCGTGGCGACGGCCAAGTTCCGCAAGGCCCAGCGGACGGTCCAGGAAGGCCGGCCGTTCTGGCACCTCTTCCCGGAGCTGATGGAAAGGCTGGCCTACTGGGCCTCGGCGGGGGCGCACCCGCTCCTGCTCCGCCGGGAAGAGAAGAGGATCGCGGTCATGGTCGTCACGGCCGACAAGGGCCTGGCCGGGGCCTACAGCTCCAACCTCCTGGCCGCGGCGGACGCGTTCATCGGCGAAAAGGCCAAGACGGTCGAGGTCCGGCTCGTCCTCGTCGGCAAAAAGGCGGCCGGCCACTACCGCAAGTGCCCGTACGCCGTGGACCGGGTCTTCGGCGACCGGACCGACCGTCTGACGCGCGAGGAGCTGCGCGACCTGGCCGAGTCCCTCATGCGCGACTACACCTTTCAGAGGATCGACGCTGTCTACATCGTCTCCAACGAGTTCAAGTCCATCCTGGCGCCGCGGATCATGACCCATCGGGTGCTGCCGCTCGAGCCCGCGGCCGGCGCGGAGGCGTCGGCCCTCCTCGTGCCCGACTGGGAGCCGGGAGACCGGCGGCTGGCCGCGTTCCTCCTGCCTCTCTACGTCGAGAGCCAGATCCTCCACGCCATCCACGAATCGCAGGCGGCCGAGCAGGCGGCCCGGATGATGGCCATGGACAACGCCACCAAGAACGCCG
Organism: Candidatus Aminicenantales bacterium; assembly: GCA_041736225.1. Taxonomy (GTDB): domain Bacteria; phylum Acidobacteriota; class Aminicenantia; order Aminicenantales; family Saccharicenantaceae; genus RBG-16-66-30. The sequence continues at coordinate 3,037 of JBGSUG010000145.1, forward strand.
AGGAGCTCATCGACGCCCTGCTCCTCCAGCTCAACAAGATCCGCCAGGCCGGCATCACCAAGGAGCTCCTGGAGATCATGACCGCGGTCGAAGCGCTCAAGCAGACGAACTAGGGAGAGAAGCCATGGGAACAAAAGATGCCAAGTTCGGAACCGTCGTCCAGGTCATCGGGCCCGTCGTCGACGTCAAGTTCGAGGGCGGCGCGCTGCCTGAGATCTACACGGCCCTACGGGTGACGAGCGAGGGCTTCGACACCGCCGAGCCGATGTCCATCATCGTCGAGGTCGAGCAGCACATCGGCGAGGACCGCGTCCGCTGCGTCTCGATGCATCCGACGGAAGGCCTGGCGCGCGGGATGAAGGCCGAGAACCTCGGCGGGCCTATCACGGTCCCGGTGGGCGAGGGCACGCTCGGCCGGATCATGAACGTCATCGGCGAGCCCGTCGACAATCTCGGCCCGATCGTCACCGACAAGCGCTATCCCATCCACCGCCTCCCGCCGCCGCTCGACCAGCAGAGCACCAAGCTCGAGCTGTTCGAGACCGGCATCAAGGTCATCGACCTCATCCAGCCCTTCCTCAAGGGCGGCAAGATCGGCCTGTTCGGCGGGGCGGGCGTGGGCAAGACCGTCATCATCCAGGAGCTTATCCACAACGTGGCCCTGAAGCACGGCGGCTATTCCGTCTTCGCCGGCGTCGGCGAGCGCACCCGCGAGGGCAACGACCTCTGGCTCGAAATGAAGGGCTCGGGCGTCATCGCCAAGACGTCCCTCATCTTCGGCCAGATGACGGAGCCGCCGGGTGCCCGGCTCCGGGTCGGCCTGACGGCCCTGTCGGTCGCGGAGTACTTCCGCGACGAGATGGGCCAGGACATCCTGCTCTTTATCGACAACATCTTCCGCTTCACCCAGGCGGGCTCCGAGGTCTCGGCGCTGCTCGGCCGGATGCCCTCGGCCGTCGGCTACCAGCCGAACCTGGCCACGGAGCTGGGCGAGCTCGAGGAGCGCATCACCTCGACGAAGAAGGGGTCGATCACCTCGGTCCAGGCGATCTACGTCCCGGCCGACGATTTCACCGACCCCGCGCCGGCAACGACATTCTCCCACCTCGACGCCACGACCAACCTGTCCCGGGCCCTGACCGACATCGGCATCTACCCGGCCGTCGACCCGCTGGCCTCGTTCTCGCGCATCCTCGACCCGCGCATCGTCGGCGAGGAGCACTACCGGGTGGCCCGGCGGGTCAAGGAGATCCTGCAGAGGTACCGCGACCTCCAGGACATCATCGCCATCCTGGGCATCGAGGAGCTTTCCGACGAGGACAAGACCGTCGTCTCCCGGGCCCGGAAGATCCAGCGGTTCATGTCCCAGCCCTTCCACGTCGCCCAGGAGTTCACGGGACGGCCCGGCAGCTACGTGACCATCGAGGAGACCGTTCGCGGCTTCCGGGAGATCGCCGAGGGGCTCCACGACGACAAGCCCGAGCAGGCCTTCTACATGGTCGGCAGCATCGAGGACGTCGTCAAGCGGACCGAGGAGCTGAGGGCGGAATGAGCGACGCGCTTCCGGCCAAGCTCCACCTCAAGGTGGTGACGCCCCGCAAGCTGCTCGTCGAAGCCGACGTCGGGGCCGTCTACCTGCCCTCGCTCGAGGGCGAGATCGGGGTGCTGCCCGGGCACCGGCCGCTCTTCACGGGCATCGGCCGGGGCCGGCTGCGCTACATCGAGGCGGGCGGCGAGGAGTCGGTCGCGATCCGGGGCGGCTACGCGGAAATTCAGCCGGAGCGCGTCGTGGTCATGACGGAGGCCGGCGAGGATGACGACTCCGGCGACGCCGCGGTTTGACGGCGAGACCCTCGACGCGTTCTATCACGGGCGCATCCGCGTCTTGCAGGGGAAAAAAGGCTACCGTTTTTCCGTAGACGCGCCGCTTCTCGCGGATTTCGTGCGGACGCGGGAGGAGGACGAGGCGCTCGAGATCGGGACGGGCAGCGGGATCATCGCCCTGCTTCTGAGCGTCAAGCCCTTCCGGCGCATCACGGCGCTCGAGATCCAGGCGGGGCTGGCCGACCTGGCCCGGCGCAACGTCGCGCTGAACGGGCTCGGCGGGCGGATCGAGGTCGTCGAGGCCGACTTCCGGACCTACGAGCCGGGGCGCCGGTTCGATCTGGTTTTCTCCAACCCGCCCTACATCGGGAAGACGGCCGGGTTCCTGAGCGCGTCGGCCGAGAAGTCCGCGGCCAAGCACGAGCTCTACGGCGCGATCGGAGACTTCATGCGGAAGACGGCGGAGTGGCTCGCTCCCGCGGGGCGGGCCTGCTTCATCTACCCGGAAAAGCGGCGGGCGGACCTTCTGGCGGCGGCGGGGGAGAGTGGGCTCGAGGTCCGGCGCCTGCGCTTCGTCCACCCGCGCGACGGCGAGCCGGCCAACCTGTTCTTGATCGAACTGGGCCACGCCGCGACGGCGGGCGGCCCGGAGCTCATGCCTCCGCTCGTCCTCTTCGGCCCCGACGGCAAGTACACCCCCGCCGCCGAAGCCGTCTTTGCCGGTCCCTAAATCGGGGACACAATACTCATTTCCGAATTAGGATAATGGGGGACATGATACCTATTTCCCATTAAATTAATAGGAAATAGGTATCATGTCCCCCTTTTTTGGAGCAGGGCGGCCAGGTCGTCGAAGGCAAAGAGGCGGGCGTAATCGAGGGCCGTCCGTCCCGTGTCATCCTTGGCGACGACGTCGGCGCCGGCGGCGATGAGCGACCGGGCGACGCCGAGCTGGCCGCAACGCGAGGCCCGGAGCAACGGTGTC
>JBGSUG010000150.1:0-2166 GCA_041736225.1 Candidatus Aminicenantales bacterium
GACGTGGCCGAGGACGGCGATGCGCGTCTCGAGTCCGGTCTCGGCCGTCACGGCTTCGGCGATCCCGGCCGCCGTCCCTCGGCCCTCGGCGACGACGATGATCCAGCTCGCCTTGCCCCGCGCCCGGCCCTCCTTGATCTCGTCGCAGAGCGCTTCGAGCGGCACGTCTTTCTCGGGGAGAAGGACCTCTTCGCAGCCGCCGGACAGGGCGACCTGCATGGCCAGCCAGCCGCATTTTCGGCCCATGACCTCGACGACGAAGATGCGCTCGAGGGACGTGGCCGTATCGCGGATCTTGTCCAGGGCGTCCAGGGCGACGTCGACGGCCGTGTCCGCGCCGATGGAATACGCGACGCCGGGGACGTCGTTGTCGATCGTGGCCGGGATGCCGACGACGGGGAAGCCGTAAGTCTCGGCCAGAACGCGGGCCCCGGTGAGCGAGCCGTTGCCGCCGATGACGACGAGACAGTCGACCGACCGCTCCCGCAGATGGGCCAAGGCCGCCCTCTGCCCCGCCTCGGCCATAAACTCCTCGGCCCGGGCCGTCTTGAGGATGGTTCCGCCGAGGCCGATGATGTTCGAAACCGACCGGCGGTCGAGGGGAACGAAGTCGCCCCGGATGAGGCCGTGGTAGCCCCTCACGACGCCGTCGACGGCGAGCCCTTTGCCCACGGCCGTCCGGACGACGGCCCGGATGGCGGCGTTGACCCCGCCGCAGTCTCTGGTCAGGATGGCGATCCTCTTCATGGCTCGGATTATATCAAAAAACCGGCCCCGGCGGCCCCCGTATGATAGAATATCGATTAAAAGGAGAGTGATTCCAATGGCCAACAAAAGATTCGCCATCGGCTGTCTGATGGTCGTTCTCGTCGTGCTCCTCATCGGGGCCGTCTATGTCACCGGGATCTACAATTCCCTGGTCGGCCTCGATCAGAAGACCCAGGCCCAATGGGGCCAGGTCGAGAACGCCTACCAGCGGCGGGCTGATCTCATCCCCAACCTCGTCGAGACGGTCAAAGGCGCGGCCGCCTTCGAGAAGGACACGTACACGGCCGTCACGGAAGCCCGGGCCAAGGTCGGCCAGGTCCAGGTGAACACGGGCCAGCTCACGCCCGACGCCTTCGCCAAGTTCCAGGCCGCCCAGGACGGACTATCCTCGGCCCTGTCGCGCCTGCTCGTCGTCGTCGAGAAGTACCCCGAGCTCAAGGCCACCGAGAACTTCAAGGAGCTCCAAGCCCAGCTCGAAGGCACGGAGAACAGGATCACCGTCGAGCGGATGCGCTTCAACGAGGCCGCCCAGGCCTTCAACACGCGGCGGAACAGGTTCCCCGCCGTATTCATCGCCGGCTTCTTCGGTAGCAAGTTCGCCGAGAAGCCCTACTTCAAGGCCCAGGCGGGCGCCGAGACAGCGCCCAAGGTGCAGTTCTAGACTTCGGAACCCGAACCGGCCGCATCGAACGTGATCACGCCCCACATCCGGCGAACGCTCGTCTTACTGGCTCTGGCCGTCGCCCTGGCCGGAGCGGCGCCGGTCCGACTCGACGCGGCCCAATCCGGGATCTCGCCGGCGCCCGACCGCTGGGCGACCGATGAGGCCGGCTTCCTCTCGCGACAAACGATCGAATTGCTCGACGTCCGTCTGGAGAATTTCGAAAGATCGACAGGACACCAGGTCCTCGTCTGGATCGGCCGGACGCTCGGGGAGAACCAGGTCCTCGAGGAATGGGCGGTCCGGACCTTCGAGGCCTGGAAGGTCGGGCGGCGCGGCCTCGACGACGGGCTCGTCCTGTTCATCTTCGCCGGGGACCTCAAGATCCGCATCGAGGTCGGCTATGGCCTCGAGGACAAGGTCCCGGACGCCTACGCCTACCGCGTCGTCAACAACATCCTCATCCCGGGCTTCCGGGACGGGCGGCCCGACGAAGCCGTCGATCGCGCCGTGACCGCGCTTCTCGGCTACATCTCGGTCGGCGAGCCGCCCACGGGCGAGGACGGGGGGGGGCCCCGCGGCGTCTCCCGGATCAACAAAGTCTTCGGCGGCATCGTCTTCCTCATCATCCTCTTCATCCTCATCACCAACCCGACGCTCGCCCTCTGGCTTCTCGTCAACATTCTCGGGGGCGGAGGCCGGGGCGGCGGTTGGGGTAGCGGCGGCGGGGGAGGCTG
>JBGSUG010000188.1:0-4276 GCA_041736225.1 Candidatus Aminicenantales bacterium
ACGCCGGGCAGAGGTTGACGACGGCGTCGACGGGGATGTCGACGACGACCTCGCCCTGGAACGAGATGCGGGCCCGGCCGCCCTCGACGACCTCGCCGATGACGGGCGCGTCGAGGTCCCACTTGGCGAAGACCGCCTGGACCGCGGCCACGTTCTCGGGCGTGGCCACGAGGAGCATGCGCTCCTGGGACTCCGAGAGCAGGATCTCGTACGGGGTCATGCCGGCCTCGCGCTGCGGGACCTTGTCGAGGTCGACGACGACGCCCATGCCGCCCTTGGCCGCCATCTCCGTCGTCGAACAGGTCAGGCCGGCGGCGCCCATGTCCTGGATGCCGACGATGAGGCCGCGGTCCATGATCTCGAGGCAGGCCTCGAGGAGGAGCTTCTCCTTGAAGGGATCGCCGACCTGGACGTTCGGACGCTTCTGTTCGGTGTCCTTGCCGAACTCGGCCGAGGCCATGGTCGCGCCGTGGATGCCGTCGCGGCCCGTCTTGGCGCCGACGTAGAGGACCTTGTTGCCGGCGCCCTCGGCCTTGGCGTAGAAGACCTTGTCCTTGTCCGCGAGGCCGAGGCAGAAGACGTTGACGAGCGGATTGAGGGCGTAGCACGGGTCGAAGTAAACCTCGCCTCCGACCGTCGGGACGCCGAAGGCGTTGCCGTAACCGGAGATCCCGGAGACGACGCCTTCCATGACCGATCTGTTTTTGGGATCGTCGGGCGGGCCGAAGCGGAGGGAGTCCAGGACGGCGATGGGCCGGGCGCCCATGGTGAAGATGTCGCGGAGGATGCCGCCGACGCCCGTGGCCGCGCCCTGGTAGGGCTCGATGTAGGACGGGTGGTTGTGCGATTCGATCTTGAAGACGACGACCTGGCCGCCGCCGATGTCGAGGACGCCGGCGTTCTCGCCCGGGCCCTGGACGACGTGCCGGCCCTCGGTCGGGAGCTTCTTGAGATGGACGCGCGAGCTCTTGTAGCCGCAGTGCTCGGACCACATGACGGAGAAGATGCCGAGCTCGGTCAGGTTCGGCTCCTTGCCGATGAGCTCGACGATGAGGAGGTATTCGTCTTCGGTCAGGTTGTGCCGGTCGAGGATCGTCTTGTCAATCATGGCGGGCCTTCCTGCTCGCGGCGGGACGGCGCGCGGGCTTCGCGCGCTCGAGGCTGAGGATGATCGAATCGAAGACCGTCCGGCCGTCCTCGCTGCCGAGGATCCGCTCCGAGGCCCGTTCCGGGTGGGGCATCAGGCCGAGGACGTTCCCGGCTTCGTTGCGGATGCCGGCGATCGAGGCCAGCGAGCCGTTGACGTTGGCCGCGTCCGTCAGCTCGCCGCCGGCGTCGCAGTAGCGGAAGACGACCTGCTTCCGCCGCTCGATCTCCTTGAGGACGCGCGGCGGGGCATAGTAGTTGCCGTCGAAGTGGGCGATGGGGATGCGCAGGACCTGGCCCTTCCGGCCCGCGCGCGTGAAGTCGGTCCGGTCGTTCTCGATCCGCACGTGGACGTGCTGGCAGAGGAACTTGAGGTCCTTGTTCCGGAGCATGGCCCCCGGCAGGAGACCGAGCTCGAGGAGGATCTGGAAGCCGTTGCAGATGCCCAGCACGCGGCCGCCGCGGCGGGCGAAGGCCCGGACCTCCTGCATGAGAGGGGAGAAGCGGGCGATGGCGCCGGAGCGGAGGTAGTCGCCGTAGGAGAAACCGCCGGGCAGGACGACGCAGTCGACGCCCTGGAGGTCGTGGTCCTTGTGCCAGAGCATGACGGTCGGCCGCTTCATGACGTCGCGGAGGACGTGGAAGGTGTCGAAGTCGCAGTTGGAGCCGGGGAATTGGACGACGCCGAATTTCATCGCCGTGACCTTCAGCGGACCTTGAGGATTTCCCAGTCGAATTTCTCGATGATGGGATTGGCCAGGACCCGGCGGGCGACCTCGGGCACCAGGGCCTCGGCCTCCTTCCGGGTCACGCCTTCGAGGTCGAGCTCGAAGACCTTGCCCTGCCGGACGTCCTTCACGGCGGCATAGCCCATGGTGTGGAGCGCGTTCTTCACGGTCTGACCCTGGGGGTCGAGGACGCTGTCCTTGAACGATACGAGGATCCTAACTCTCATGGCGGAACACCCTTTCGAAGATGTAATCGATCTTGGCCAGATAGGGTTCGAGCGAAAAGCACTTGTCGAGCTCCCCCGGCCGGAGGGTCCGGACGACGTCCGGGTCGGCCGCGACGAGGGCCCGGAAATCGAGGCCTTCCTGCCAGGCCTTGAGGCTGCAGCGCTGGACGACCTGGTAAGCCTCCTCCCGCGTCAGGCCGTTCCGCGTCAGGGCCAGGAGGACGCTCTGCGAGAAGATGAGGCCCCGGGTCGCGCCGATGTTCTCCTTCATCCGGTCCGGATGGACGACCCAGTTTCCGACGATGTCGGCGGCGTCGGCCAGCAGGAAGTCGGTCAGGATGAACGAGTCCGGGAAGATGACCCGCTCGGCCGAGGAGTGGGAGATGTCGCGCTCGTGCCACAGGGCGATGTTCTCCAGGCCGACCTGGGCGTTGGCCCGGACGAGCCGGGCCAGGCCCGAGATCCTCTCGCAGCGGACGGGGTTCTTCTTGTGGGGCATGGACGACGAGCCCTTCTGGCCCCGCGTGAACGGCTCCTCGAGCTCGAGGACCTCCGTGCGCTGGAGGTGGCGGACCTCGACGGCGAACTTCTCGACCGAGGAGGCGAGCAGGGCCAGGGCCGAGAGGACCTCGGCGTGGCGGTCCCGCTGCAGGACCTGCGTCGAGACCTTGGCCGGCCGGAGCTTGAGCTTGCGCAGGGCCATGACCTCGACTTTCGGATCGAGATGGATGTAAGTCCCGACCGAGCCCGAGATGCGGCCTACGGAGATCGTCTTCAAGGCGCTCTCCAGCCGGACGATGTGGCGTCCGATCTCCTCGTACCAGACCAGGAGCTTGAAGCCGAAGGTCACGGGCTCGGCGTGGACGCCGTGGGTCCGGCCGATGCAGACCGTCTTTCGGTGCTTGAGGGCCTGGCGCTTCAGGAGGCGGCGGAAGGCCCGCAGATCGACGAGGATCTTTTCGAGAGATTCCTTGATGAGCAGGGACAGGGCCGTATCGACGACGTCGTAGGAGGTCAGGCCGAGGTGGATGTAGCGCGACTCGGGGCCGACGCTCTCGGCGACCGAGGTCAGGAAGGCGATGATGTCGTGCTTGACGACCTTCTCGATGGCGTCGATGCGCTCGACGGAGAAACCGGCCTTGGACCGGATGGTCTTGAGGGCGGGTTTGGGGATCTTGCCCAGGGCGGACCAGGCCTCGCAGACGGCCAGCTCGACGTCGAGCCACTTGCGGTACCTGTTCGCCTCGGTCCAGACGGCCCCCATGTCCGGGCGGGTGTAGCGTTCGATCATGTGCGTTGCGACCTTTCTGGGAGTAAGCGGGATGATAACAGCAGGGGAGAGCGGTTGTCAACGAACCGGGCCCTGTGCGGGTTCAAAGGAATTGGTATAATGTGCGTCTAATCGTGTGAGGATGCGATGGATGAACGCTCCGAGGCGGAACTCGTCGAGGCAGCCCGGCGGGGCGGCCGCGAGGCCTTCGCCGAGCTCGTCCGGCGTCACGAGCACAGGATCTACGGGCTGGTCTACCGCATGGCCGGAAATCACTCCGACGCCGACGATTTGGCCCAGGAGGCGTTCTTGACCGCGTGGAAGGCGATCGGCTCGTTCCGTCGCGGTTCGAGCTTCTACACCTGGATCTACAGGATCGCCGTCAACGCCTCCCTGACGTTCCTGAAGAAGAAGGGCCGCGAGAGGAACCGAACGCCGTTCGACGAGAGCCTGCCGGTCGCCGGGGCGTCCCGGGGTTCCGCTTCGGCTCCCGAAGGGGTCTCGGCGGCGGTCGAGATCGAGTCGCGGATCGGAGAGGTCGTCGGCGGCCTGCCCGGCCATTTCCGGGCCGCGTTCGCCCTGGTCGTGGACCATGGCCTGAGCCACGCCGAAGCGGCCCGGGTGCTCGGCTGTTCGGAGAGCACCGTTTCCTGGAGGATGCACAAGGCCCGCAGGCTCCTCCGGGACCGGCTGAAATCGTTCCTCGGGGAGGACCAGTGATGAGATGCGGCGAGAGCGAAAAACGGATCTCGGACGACCTCGACGGCGCCCTGTCGTCTCGGCGCAAGGCCCGGCTCGAAGCCCACCTCGGGTCCTGCCCTGCCTGCCGCGCCTATCGGGACGGGCTCGCCCGGCTCCAGGCCGCGTCCGGGGGGCCGGTCGATCGCTCCGCCGAGTACTGGGCC
>JBGSUG010000205.1:0-4324 GCA_041736225.1 Candidatus Aminicenantales bacterium
GCGGGTCGGGGCGGCTCGGCGGGACTCGGCCTCGATGAGATCGCTGACGGTCGGCTTGTCGAGCGTCTCGCCGCGCATCAGCTTGCGGACCTCGTCGACGCTGAGGGTCTCGTGGCGGAGGAGTGTTTCGGCGACCTGCTCGACGCGGTCCCAGTTCTCATCGATGAGCCGCTCGGCGTCGGCGAACGCCTCCATGACCAGCGCGCGGATCTCTTCGTCGATGATGCGCGCGGTGTCGTCGGAGTACTCGCGCTCGGGGAGGAAGGTCTCGCGGGTGTCGGAGCCGGAGTAACGGACGAAGCCGAGTTTGTCGCTCATGCCCCACTCGAGCACCATGTGGCGGGCGAGTTCGGTGGCCTGCTGGATATCCATGGCGGCGCCGGAGGAGATGTCGCTGGTCTTGCGCTTCTCGGCGATGCGGCCGCCGCACATGACGCGCATGGTGGCCTTGAGCCAGCGCTGGCCGTAGCCGTAGCGGTCCTTCTCGGGGAGACTGAAGGTGGCGCCCATCGCCTGGCCGCGGGGGATGATGGTGACCTTGTGGAGCGGGTCGGCGTCGGGCAGGAGCATCTGGACGACGGCGTGGCCGGCCTCGTGATAGGCGGTGGCGATGCGCTCCTTCTCCTCGATGACGCGGCTCTTGCGGGAGCGGCCGTAGCGGACCTTGTCGCGGGCCTCTTCGAGGTCGGTGTGCTCGACAAAGTCCTTGTCGGCGAGGGTGGCGATGATCGCGGCCTCGTTGATAATCGCCTCGAGTTCGGCGCCGGAGAACATCGGCGTGCCGCGGGCGATCTTCAGCAGATCGACATCCGGCCCGAGGCGGACCTTGCGGGCGTGGACCTTGAGGATCTCGTAACGGCCCTGGACATCGGGGAGGGTGACGACGACCTGGCGGTCGAAGCGGCCGGGGCGCGTGAGGGCGGGGTCCAGGACATCGGCGCGGTTGGTCGCGGCGATGACGATGACCTGATCGGAGGAGTCGAAGCCGTCCATCTCGACGAGGATGGCGTTGAGCGTCTGCTCGCGTTCGTCGTGGCCGCCGGTTGAGAAGCCGGAGCCGCGCTTGCGGCCGACGGCGTCGATCTCGTCGAGGAAGATGATGCAGGGCGACTGGTCCTTGGCCTGCTTGAAGAGGTCGCGGACGCGCGAGGCGCCGACGCCGACGAACATCTCGACGAAGTCGGAGCCGCTGATGGAGAAGAAGGGCACGTCGGCCTCGCCGGCCACGGCCCGGGCGAGAAGGGTCTTGCCCGTGCCCGGGGGGCCCACGAGCAGGACGCCCTTGGGGATGCGGCCGCCGAGGCGCTGGAACTTCCGCGGCTCCTTGAGGAACTCGATGATCTCGCCGAGCTCCGCCTCGGCCTCCTCGACGCCGGCGACGTCCTTGAAGGTCAGCTTCTTCTGCTGGCCGGAGAAAAGCTTGGCCCGGCTCTTGCCGAAGGACATGGCCTTGTTGCCGCCCGACTGCATCTGCCGCATCATGAACACCCAGAAGAGGATCATCAGGAGGATCGGGAACCAGCTGATGAGGATGGTGAAGAGGGGACTGCGGGCGCTGTCCTTGACGATGATGTTGACCTTGTTCTCGCGGAGGATCTTGATCAGGTCGGCGTATCCCGCGGGCAGGATGGTCTTGAAGGTCTGCCCGTCCGTGAACCGGCCGCGGATCTGGTTCTCCTGGATCGTGACCTCTTCGACCTTGCTCTGCTCGACCTCAGTCATGAACTGCGAGAAAGTGACGTCCTTCTTGGCCAGGGCCGGGCCCTGGAGGAGGCTCCAGAGGGTGATGATGACAATCCCGGCGGCGATCCAGAAAAAGAGGCTTTTCACAGGTCTATTCTTAGTCTGAGGCATAATTCTCCATCCTTTTTGAAGGGCCATTTTATCACGATTCGGGGGATATGAACAGAGGAAGAGCCTCCCGGGTCCGCTTGGCGGCCTTCCTTGACGCTCGTTCGCGACCGGTGGTATATCAAGAGACATGAACCTCCACCCCCTCGACCTCGTCATCATCGCCGTCTATCTCCTCGGCGTGGCCATGGTCGGCGTCCTGGTCCGCAAGCGGGCGACCAGGAAGCTCGATTCGTTCTACCTGGCCGACCGCAACATCCCCTGGTGGATGCTGGGGCTGTCGGGCTGCTCGAGCTACATCGACATCGGCGGCACGATGTCCATGATCGGGCTCATCTTCTACGTCGGGCTCAAGTCGATGTGGGCGACCCACATCTTCTGGGGCTGGTTCATCATCGCGTTCTACATGGCCTTCCAGGCCAAGTACATCCGCCGGTCCGGGGTCATGACTTTCGCCGAGTGGAACGAGACGCGTTTCGGGACGGGAAAGGACGCCGAGGCGGCCCGGCTCACGGCCGCGATCTTCCTCCTGGTGCTGATGATCTGCAACCTGATGTTCATCAGCGTGGGCACCGGCAAGTTCGCCGAGGAGTTCCTGCCCCTGCCGCGCTGGGAGGCGACGCTCATCGTCCTCGCCGTCGTGGGCGTGTACGTGACGTTGGGCGGCTTTTTCGGCGTCATTCTGACCGACATCTTCCAGACGCTGCTCATCGGTGTCGGCGCGGTCATCATGGCCTTCCTGGTCTTCGCCAAGCCGGCGGCGGCGACCTTCATCCAGAAAGCCCCGGGCTGGTTCTCTCTCGCGCCGACGTGGACGCTGTGGTCGGGATTCGGGGCGGAGACGCCGCCGGCCTACCAGCACTTCGGCCTGTTCGGCCCGCTCATGGCGGCGGGCTTCTTCTGGATGATCTTCCGCGTCCTCAGCGGCCCGAACGTCTGGGACTTCCAGTTCTTCCTGACGACGCGGTCGCCGCGCGACGCGCAGCTGGCCGCCGGGATGTGGACGGTCGGCTACAACCTGCGCTGGGTCCTGGGCGTGAGCTTCATGGTCCTGGGCATCTTCTACCTGGGGAACCAGGCGGGCTTCGACGCCGAGAAGATCATGCCCCTGGTCCTGCTGAAGATGCCGGTCGGGCTGCGCGGCCTGTTCATGGCCGTGCTGCTGGCGGCCCTGATGTCGACGATCAGCGCCATGATCAACGTGACGAGCTCCGTGGTCATCAACGATTTCATCAAGCGCTACGTCGCCAAGAACCTGACGCAGAAGCAGCTCGTGCGGCTGGGGCAGATCGCCTCGGTCGTGGCCGTCCTCATCGGGTTCGCCTTCTCGCTCTCCTTCACCAACATCGTCACGGCCTGGGAGATGATGGTCTTCGTCGTGGTCACGGTCATCCTGGTGCCGGCGACCTTGCGGTGGCATTACTGGCGGTTCGGGGCCAAGGCGTTCGTCTGGAGCATGGGCGTCTCGGCCGTCCTCATCTCCCTGCGCCTGATCTTCGTGAAGGGCCTCCACGCCTCGGCTTCGCTGGCCATCGATGTGTGCCTCGGCCTCGTGACGACGCTCGTCGCGGCCGTGCTGACAAAGCCCGCCGACATGGAGGTCCTGGTCAAGTTCTATGCGAAAGTGCGGCCGTTCGGGTTCTGGGGCCCCGTGAGGCGCGAATGCGTGAAGAGGGGGCTGGTTCCGGCCCACGACAAGATGCCGAAGATCGATATGCTCAACGGCCTGGTCGCGGCCGTATTCCAATTCTCCCTGGCGATTTTGCCGTTCTACCTGTTCATGCGGAACTGGAAACAGCTGGGAGCCTGGGGCGCCGCGGCGGCCGCGTTGGCGGTCGTCCTGTACTTCACCTGGTACAAGAACCTGCCCAGCAAAGATGAGATTTAAATGGGGGACATGATACCTATTTCCCATTTTTTTCGGATACAGCGGGGATATCTCCCGGCACGCGTTCCCGGCCAGATCGGGCGTGTCAATAAATAGGAAATAGGTATCATGTCCCCCATTAAAGTCCACCTCATTTGTAACGCCCATCTCGACCCGGTCTGGCAATGGCGGTGGGACGAGGGGGCGTCCGAGGCGCTGGCGACCTTCCGCAACGCCGTCGACATCCTCGACGAGCACCCGTCGCTCGTCTTCTGCCACAACGAGGCTGTCCTCTATCAATGGGCCGAGCGCCTCGACCCGGCGCTCTTCGCGGCCATCCGCCGCCATGTCGCGGCCGGCCGCTGGGCCGTCTCGGGCGGCTGGTTCATCCAGCCCGACGTCAACCTGCCCGGAACGGAGTCGCTCGTCCGGACGATCGCCGAGGGCCGGCGATATTTTCGCGACCGCTTCGGCGCGTCGCCGCGCGTCGCCTATAACTTCGACTCGTTCGGCCACAGCGGCGGCCTGCCCCAGATCCTGCGCCTCGCCGGCTACGACATGTACGTCCACATGCGGCCCCAGGCCGGCGAGCTCGCGCTCCCGGCC
>JBGSUG010000251.1:0-2376 GCA_041736225.1 Candidatus Aminicenantales bacterium
CGCTGCCGACCGGGACGCGGCCGCGCCGATCGAGACCCTCCGCGTGCCCGTCCTGATCGTCGGCGGCGGCCCGGCCGGCCTCTCGGCCGCGATCGAGTTCGGCAAGCGGGGCATCGAAACCGTCCTTCTCGACGACAAGCACCGGCTCGGCGGAAAACTGGTCCTGCAAACCCACCGTTTCTTCGGTTCCGTCGAGGCCGTCTTCGCCGGGACGCGGGGCATCGACATCGCCACGCGCCTCGAAGCCGAGGTCCGCTCGTACCCGACTGTGCGGATCTGGCTCCAGAGCACGGCCCTGGCCGTCTACAGCGATAAGAAGGTCGGCGTCCTGGTCGGAGGAAGGACGTACGTCCTGGTCGAACCGGAAGTCCTTCTCGTCACGGCCGGGGCCCGGGAGAAGAACCTGGCCTTCCCGGGCAACACGCTCCCCGGTGTCTACGGGGCCGGGGCCTTCCAGACCCTCGTCAACAGGGACCTGGTCCGGCCGACCGGACGGCTGTTCATCGTCGGGGGCGGCAATGTCGGGCTCATCGCGGGTTACCACGCCCTCCAAGCCGGCATCGCCGTGGTCGGCTTGGTCGAGGCCATGCCCGAGTGCGGCGGCTACAAGGTCCACCGGGACAAACTGGCCCGGCTGGGCGTGCCCATCTACACTTCGCACACGGTCGTCAGCGCCAACGGGACGGACTCCGTCGCATCGGTCACGATCGCCCGCGTCGACGATAAGTTCCGGCCCGTCGAGGGCACGGAGCGGTCCTTCGAATGCGACACGCTTCTCATCGCGGTCGGGCTCGATCCGGTCGCCGAGTTCTACGACAAGGCCCGCGAGTTCGGCCTGGCCGCCTTCGCCGCCGGCGACGCCGAGGAGATCGCCGAGGCTTCGGCCGCCATCTTCTCGGGCAAGATCCGCGGCCTCGAAGTGGCCCGGGCGCTGGGGCACGACGTCGGGGAGATCTCGCCCGATTGGTACCGGACCTCGGACATCCTCAAGTCCCGGCCGGGAGCGACGTCCGCGGAACGGACGCCCGACGCGGAGACGGGCGTCTTCCCGATCCTCCACTGCAACCAGGAGATCCCCTGCGATCCCTGCACGGCCGTCTGCCCCAACGACCTCATCGAAATGGACCGCACGGACATCCGGCGCCTGCCGGCCTTCGTCGGGACGAAGGCCGGCAAGGGCTGCACGGGCTGCGAGAAGTGCGTCGCGATCTGCCCGGGCCTGGCCGTCACCCTCGTCGACTACCGCAAGGACCCGGACTTCCCTACCGTAGCCATCCCCTTCGAGTTCCTCAAGGACAGCCTGCACGCGGGCGATCGCGTGGTCGTCGAGGACACCGAAGGGAATCCGCTCGGCCGGGTCGAGGTCGGCGCGGTCAAGGCCATCAAGGCCAACGACAGGACCGTCATCGTCAAGGTCCGGGCGCCCAAGGAGTATGCCAAGAAGGTGGCCGGCATCCGGATCCAGGAGGCCGCGACCGGCGAGCCCCTGGCCCGGTACGTCGGGAGGACCTCGGACGACGCCATCGTCTGCCGCTGCGAGCGGGTGACCGCCGGCGAGATCCGCCGGCTCATCCGCGAGGGCGTCCGGGACGTCAGCGAGATCAAGGCGGTCACCCGGGCCGGCATGGGCTCCTGCGGGGCCAAGACCTGCACGCCGCTCGTCCACCGGTTGTTCCGCGAGGAAGGGGTGGCGGAAGCCGACATCGTCGACCAGCCGAAGCGCCCCCTGTTCGTCGAGGTCCCCCTGGGGATATTCGCCGGGTTCGGCGGAAAGGACGAAGGCCATGACGGCGAATAGGATCTTCGACGCGATCGTCGTGGGGGCCGGCAGCGTGGGCACCCCCGCCGCCATGTCGCTGGCGGAAGCCGGCCTCAAGGTCCTGGTCCTCGACAGTGCTCCGAGCGTCGGCCAAGGCTCGAACAAGAGGGCCATCGGCGGTCTTCGGGCCACCCACTCCGACCCGGCCAAGATCCGCCTCTGCCTGCGCAGCCTCGAGGTCTTCTCGACCTGGGAGGAGCGCCACGGCGACAAGATCGAGTGGTTCAAGGGCGGCTACAGCTACGTCGCCTATCGTCCCGAAGAGGAGCGGACGCTCAAGGAGCTCCTGGCCGTCCAGAAGCCCTGCGGACTGAACATCGACTGGCTCGAGGCCGCCGCGCTGCGCGAGGTCATCCCCGACCTGGCCCCCGAGGGGCTGATCGGCGGGACCTTCTCGCCGGACGACGGGAACGCCTCTCCCCTGCTCGCCGTCCACGCGTTCTATACCCGGGCGCGAAGATTGGGCGCGGAGTTCCGCTTCGGCGAGAGCGCGACGGCCATTCTCACCGGCGGGGATCGTGTCCGCGGCGTCCGTACGGCCCGGGGCGAGTACGCCG
>JBGSUG010000253.1:0-6433 GCA_041736225.1 Candidatus Aminicenantales bacterium
GGGCGAAGAAGGCCGGCCGGCCGGCCGACGGCGCGCTCGCCGTCCCGGTCGCCGCCCGGGGCCTGGTGTGCTGGGAATACAGGTCCGACTGAGTCCCGCAGGCGCCTCACCACTTCTCGCCGAGGATCTCGGCCCGCTTGAGCCGGTACTCGTCGTCCGTGACGAGGCCGTCCTTTTTCAGATCTTCGAGCTTCCGGAGTTTGGCATCGAAGTCCGCGGCGGCCTCCGCTTTCGGGGGCGCGGCTTCCGTCTCGATCTCGACGACGCCCTTGCGGCTCCTGAGGAAAAAGACATAGTAGACGATGATGACGCCCAGGACCAGGAACCAGAGGGCCATGAAGCCGATGGCCGGCCCGGGCTCCCCGCCGCTGTCCGAGAGCACCGCGTTGAAGAAGAACACCCCGAAGATCAGCATGGCCACGGCGACGATGAGCCCCATCACGAGAGTGGGCTTGGTCGGTTTGATCTGCATCTTTTGAGACATGTCGTACTCCTTCTTCAGTTCTTGCCCGGTCGCCGAACATAAAAACGGGGACACGTACCTGCGGTACATGTCCCCATTTTCAGGCCCGGCGGGCCGTGATGACCCGGGGCTTGCCGGCCAGATCCCAGGCCGTCTCGATCTCCGTCCAGCGCCGGTCGAAGAGAGCGAGGACCCGGTCGCGCTGGTCCTCGCCGATCTCGAAGATGAGGTAGCCTCCCGGCCGGAGGAACGTCCGCGCCCGGCGCACCAGCCTCTCGATGATCTCCAGGCCCGACTCCCCGGCGAGCAGGGCCCGCCGCGGCTCGTAGTCGCGGACCTCCGCCGGCAGCGAGCCCCATTCGTCGCGGGCGATGTAGGGCGGATTGGAGACGATGAAATCGAACTTCGCGCCCGTGCCGCGAAAAGCCGAGAGCAGGTCGCTCCTCCGGAACCGGATGTGCCGGATCCGGTGGAGAGCGGCGTTCGCCGCGGCGACGCGGAGCGCCCGCTCCGAGATGTCGACGGCTTCGATCCGGGCCCGCGGCAGCTCCTTGGCCAGGGCGATGGCTATGCAACCGCTGCCCGTGCCGACGTCAACGAGGCATTCGCTCTCGCGCGTCGAGAGCTCGAGGACCTTTTCGACCAGGACCTCGGTCTCGGGCCGGGGCACCAGGACCGAGGGCGTCACCTTGAACGGGATGGACCAGAATTCCTTCGTGCCGGTGAGATAGGCGAGCGGCACGCCGCCGAGCCGCTTGGCCACGAGCCGGCGGAAGCGGGCTTCGGCCGCGGCCGAACAGGGCCTGTCGGGCGCCGCGAGATACCGCTCCTCGGTGAGAGCGGCGGCCCGGAGCAGGAGGACCTTGGCTTCGAGGAGGGCCTGGGGGCCTTCGCCGAAAAGGGCGGCGCCGTCCCGGAAGAGATCAAGCAGGGTCCGGTTAGTTTCCAACGTCCCTGGCGGAGCCGCTTTCGCCCGGCGTTTCGCCGAGCGCCCGGGCCTGGGCCTGCTTGACGAGCATCGAGAGCATGTCGTCCAGGTCCCCGTCCAGGAAGGACTCCATGTTGTGGAAATTCTCGTTCAACCGGTGGTCCGTGATCCGGGATTGGGGGAAGTTGTAGGTCCGGATCTTCTCGCTCCTCTCCCCCGTCCCGACTTGGGAACGCCGGTTGTCGGCGATCTTGGCCTGCTGCTCCCGCTGGGCGATGTCCATCAGCCGCGAGCGCAGCACGCGCATGGCCTTCTCCTTGTTCCGGTGCTGGGACTTCTCGTCCTGGCAGGAGACGACGAGCCCCGAATGCTTGTGGGTGATGCGGATGGCCGTGTAGTTCCGGTTGACGCTCTGGCCGCCGGGCCCCGACGAGCCGAAGGCCTCGATCTTGATGTCCTTGGGGTCGATCCGGAGGTCGATCTCCTCGACCTCGGGCAGGACGGCCACGGTCGCGGTCGAAGTGTGGATGCGCCCGGCCGCCTCGGTCCTGGGCACGCGCTGGACGCGGTGGACGCCGCTCTCGTACTTGAGGACCGCGTAGGCGCCCCGGCCGCGGATCTCGGCGATGGCCTCTTTGAGGCCGCCGACGGGCGAATAGCTCGTGTCGACGACCTCGAGCTTCCAGCCCTTCTTCTCGGCGAACCGGGAGTACATGCGGAAGAGGTCCTGGGCGAAGAGGGAGGCCTCGTCGCCCCCGGCGCCGGCCCGGATCTCCAGGATGACGTCCTTGTCGTCGTTGGGGTCCCGGGGCAGGAGCAGGGCCCGCAGCTCGCCGACGAGGACCGCTTCCCGTGCCGCGAGCTCGGCCTCCTCGCTCTCCGCCAGGCTCCGCAGCTCCGGCTCGGTCGAGGGATCGGTCATCATGTGGCGGGCGTCGTCGCGGCCCTGGCGGACGCGTTTCCACTCTTCGTACTTGCGGTAGACGGGCTCGATCTCGGCCCGTTCCTTGGCCAGGTCGCGGATCTTCTGGGGCTGGACGGCGATCGCGGGATCGGAGAGGGCTGCTGTCAGCTGGCGGTATTTGTCCTCGATCGCCTGGAGTTCCGGGATCATCGAGACGATTTTTTCGTCTTGGCCAGCTTCTTGACGTCGCGGGAGGCCCGGAGGTCCTTGGCCGCCTTGATGTCCTTGGCGTCCCCGTATTTCTGCTTGAACTTCTCGATGCGGCCGGCGCTGTCGATGAACTTCTGCTTGCCGGTGAAGAAGGGGTGGCACTGGGAGCAGATCTCGACCCGGATCTCCTTCTTGGTCGATCTCGTCGGGAACGTGCTGCCGCAGGCGCAGGTCACGATGCATTCTTGGTATTCGGGATGCACGTCTTTCTTCATGGAACGATCTCCTTGAGCGCGGTATTATAACAGAATCTAGCCGCCGCCGCAAAGAGTCGGGATATCGGCGGATCTTTTCTCGAATTCGGCCTTGTCGACGGTGAATTCCAGCTCCTTCAGCCGTATCTTCACGGTCTCCTTGTACCGCCGGGAATCGAAATAGTCCTTGAGGGGCCGGGTCATGGGATAGATCTGCTCCTCGGCCTGCCACTCGTAGACCGAGCCGTCGGCGAGCCGCAGGCAATTCAGATGGACGACCCAAGCCAGCTGGCGGAAGGGCATGTGGTTGAACGTCCGGCGGATGGCCAGGACCTCCGCCTCCTTGAGCGGGTTCCAGAAGTGGAAGTAGCGCGAGAACAGGACGGCGTTGTGGAAGTAGGCCGGGAAGGCCAGGAGGCAGTCCTTTCGGGTCAGGCGGCCGATGTAGACGAACAGGTCCATGATCTTCGAGCGCATCGACAGCCCGGGACGGGTCTGGCCGGGCAGGGGCGAGAACGGCTCCCCCTTCTTGACCAGGGGGTTCCGGAGGGTCAGCCATTCGAAGGCCAAGGATTTTTGGGGCGGGAGGTTCGCCGGTCCGGCCACGGTCTCGCGGGGGACGAACTCGCACTCCTTGAGCTTGACGTCGACGATGATGTTCTCGGGATCCGGGTCGCGGAGGTAGATCTGGAGCCTCTGGAGAGGGTACTCGGAAGAATCGAACTCGTAGGCGAGCGGCCAGAGGAAGCGCTTGCGGGCCTCCTTGAGAAAGCCCTTCTTGTTGAGGACGGCCAGGACCTCGTTGAGGGAGTAACGGCCGAGGAAGAGGGAACTGCCCCGTTTGACGTGGAGCTCGCTGAAGATCTCGTTCTCGTCGACGAGCGGCGCGTCCTTCCAGAAAGGATCGGCGGCCCGTCCGGCTTTCTTCATGGCTTCATTTTAGGAGAACGCGGCCTGCGGGGCAAGGGCTTCTCCAGCTTTGCGGCCCCGGCCTCCGCCGGAGTGTCCGGGAACGGGACGAACATGGCCAGGACGTCGTCGCCGAGGACGACGCGCCGCTCCAGCTTGAAGTCGACGAGCTTGGGCTTGATCCTGTAGTAGTGGCGGAGCACGATGAGCCCGCCGGGCTTGAGCAGTCCCCGCTTGCGGATGACCCGGAGCGGATTGCGCTCCTCGAGGAGCTTGTATGGCGGATCGAGGAAGATGAGGTCGAAGCGGACGCCCTTCTTGGCGAGGTCGATCGCGGCCCGGTTGAACTCCCGCTGGATGACGACAGACTTCTCCTCGGCCCCGCACTTGGCGACGTTCTGCTTGATGACCTTGACGGCGGGGTAGAACTCGTCGACGAAGACGCAGAGCCCGGCGCCCCGGCTCAGGGCCTCGAGACCGATCGAGCCGGTCCCGGAGAAACCGTCGAGACAGGCGCTGTCCTTGAGACGGTCGGCGACGACGCTGAACAGGGCCCCCTTGACCTTGTCCTGCATCGGCCGGACCGAGAGGCTGGGCACGAGCTTGAGGCGCCGGCCCTTGTAGATCCCGCTGATGATCCGTATCACGGTGGCCCCCTTTGGTTCTCTACGCGCTCAATGGACGATCACGACCTGGCCCGGACGCGTCTCGAGCCGCACGATCCCCGGGGGAAGATCGTACCAATCCTTGAGGCTCGTCGGCTCCGTCCCCTGCAGCCGGGAGGCGACCGCGATGATCAGGTCGACGAAGTCCGGGGAGATGGGCTGAGTGCCGAGGTAGAGCTTGTCGAGGTCGATCCGGATCTGCCCGTCCCGGGATTCGAAGCGGCCGGAGAGGAGCAGGTCCTGCTTCTGCGGCAGGAGGCCCGACGCCGGAGGCTTGCCGAGGTCGATGGCGATGTGCCCCTCATAACGGTTTTCCTTCAGCAGCTTGAACTCCGCGAGCTTGACATAGGGCTCGTTCGCGTCGGCCAGGCGGCAGGCGACGTAGGCGTTGAACTCCGCCTCCGTGAAGGTCAGGCTGCGGGAGCCCGGCGCGGGGGCTGGAGCCGCGCCGCGGGCGGGAGAAGACGGCTTCGCTTCCGCTTCGATCCTGTCGAGCGCGGAGGTGATAGCGGCCGCCCTGGCCCGGATCTCGGGCGTCACTTCGACGGTGGCCGCCGCGGCGGCGACCAGCAGGACGGCAAGCCCTGCGCCGGCAACGAGAACGCTCTTTTTAACCATGGCTACCGCATTTCCGGGAATATGTTAGCAGATTCAAGGCGGAAAATCCCCGCCTTCGGGCGCTACTTGATCCGGAAGGGGGACACGACGATGTCGTCGTAGATCGCTTCGAGCGGCACGGCCCCGGCCACGATCGCGGCGATGCCGAGTGGGGCCAGGAAGAAGGGCGGCACACCCCTCTTGCAGACGATGTAGACGAAGTCGCCCTGTTCGCAGGGCTTGGACACGCGGACGACGGCGGTGTAGCCGGAGGTCACACGCTTGGTCCGGGCCCCGTAGGCCTTGAGGGCCCGCATGTCCTGATAGAAGTCCGTGGTCCGGCCCTTGATGTGGATGCGGTCCTCGGCCTGGATGAGACCGATCTCGACGAGGATCTCGGCCTCGCCCGTTTCGGACAGGTACCTCGCAACCTTGCCGATGAAGGCCTCACCCTTGTCCCGCTGTTCCTTGATGACGGCGGCCGCCGCGGCAGCGGCCGCGGAATCGTAGGCATCGAGGGCGATCGTGATCTTGGCCGTCCGTCCGGCCGAGACGCCGAAGAAGTCCTGGGAGTTGAAGCTGCCCTTTTCGGACGTCACGCCGAGCGCGTAGAGACCGGGGTCGAGGCCGGGGACCCGGAACAGGCCCAGAGGGTCCGAGCGCCCGGCTTCAGTGACGACGCCCGTCGTCACGTTCTTGACCGCGACGACTGCGCCGGCGACCGGCGTGGATCCGTCCTTCTCGAAGACGAACCCGACCAGGCTGCCCGAAGTGGATCCCTGGGCAAGCAGGGCCGACGGTAGGAGCACGAGGATCAGCGCGAACGCCGAACCCCATGAAACCGGGACCTTGATACCTCGCCTCATGGGCATTCTCCTTGGCAGTGAATATGATAGGGCCGTTATCGGGAGTTGTCAAGCCCGCCGGCCCGTAAATATTTCATTCGGCAAAAGATAGGGAGACAATGGTAACCGCTTCGCTGACGGCCCCGATCTCGAGGGCATTGCGGCCCGGCCGGAGGCTCAGCGAGAAACGGGCCGTGCCGGTGTCTCCGATCTCCTCCCAGACGACCCGGCCGTTCAGGAAGACCGAGACGAGGGGGCGGCCCCCGGCCGCCACCGGGGCGAAGTCCAGAAGGACCGTCCTCTTCCGGCCGTCGGAAACGAGGTCGACCGTGACCGATTCGCCCTTCCGGAGGAGCCGGCCGCCGAGGTCGACCCACGCCGGGGTCATAAGGGCTTCGATGGCCTGGCGCACGCCGGCGGCCTTGGCCTCGTCGTTGAGGCGGCCGTAGCAGCGCTCGAGGGCTAGGAGCAGGTCCAGGTTCCCGGGTTCGACCTCGAGGGCCTTGAGCAGGAATCGCTCCGCCTCGTAGACGTAATCGAGCTTGAGGTTGGATTCGCCGATCAGGCCGAGGACGCGGGCGTAATCCGCCCGTCCCGCCGGGGCGATGACGAGGGAGCTCGACTCCAGGAGATCGCCGGTCTTGACGATGTCCCGGTA
>JBGSUG010000263.1:0-6050 GCA_041736225.1 Candidatus Aminicenantales bacterium
ATCATCCCGATCAAGACCGGCGACCTCGCGGTGAAACAGGTCCCGCTCGACGACCTCCTGGCCGCGGCCGACCTCATCACCCTCCACGTCCCCAAGCAGGCCAAGCCCATCCTGGGCGAAGCCGAGTTCGCCAAGATGAAGCCGGGCGTCATCATCGTCAACGTCGCCCGCGGCGGCGTCGTCGGAGAGAAGGCCCTGCTCGACGCCCTCAACTCCGGCCGGGTCCGGGCCGCGGCGCTCGACGTCTTCGACAAGGAGCCGCCCGAGGACTTCTCGCTCGTCGACCATCCCAACGTCATCCCCATCCCCCACCTCGGCGCCGCGGCGGCCGAGGGCCAGCAGCGGGCCGGCCTGGAGGTCGTCCGCATCCTCAAGGAAAAGCTGGGCTGAACCGTATCTTCGACGGGGCCGCCCCGCCCGGGACAGACCCGGGCGGGGGCAGCCCCTCTTTTTTTATCCCGGGTTCTGTTAGAATAGGTCCATGATCTATCTCGACCACAACGCGACGACGCCGGTCGATCCGGCCGTCGCCGAAAAGATGGCCTGGGTCCTGCGGGAGCATTTCGGCAACCCCTCCTCCCTCTACCCTATCGGCCGGCGGGTCAAGGAGCTCATGAACGAGGCCCGCGAGCGTGTCGCCGGCTCCCTGGGCGTCGACCGGGGCGAGATCTACTTCACGGGCTCCGGGACGGAATCCGACAACTTCGCCATATTCGGGACTTTCGAGGCGTCGCCGGGCCGGGACGAATTCGTCACCTCGGCCATCGAGCATCCGGCCGTCATCGAGGCGGCCAAGGCCCTCGAGGCGCGCGGCGTCAAGGTCACCTACCTTCCTGTCGACGCCTACGGCACCGTCGATCTCGACGAGCTGCGTTCGGCGCTGACCCCGAAAACGGCCCTCGTCTCGATCATGCACGCCAACAACGAGATCGGCACGATCCAGCCCATCGCGGACATCGTCCGGATCGCCCGCGAGCGCGGCGTCGCGGTCCACACCGACGCCGTCCAGACCTTCGGCAAGATCGACGTCGACGCCCGGAAGCTCGGGGTCGACTTCCTGACCGTTTCGGCCCACAAGATCTACGGCCCCAAGGGGATCGGCGCCCTCTACATCCGCCGGGGGACGACGATCTGTCCCTTCCTGCGCGGCGGCCGCCAGGAACGCGGTCTCCGGGCCGGGACCGAGAACACGGCCGGCGTCGTCGGGTTCGGCGAGGCTGTCCGGGTCCTCGAGGAGAAGGGCCGCAAGGAGCGCGCCCGGGTCGAACATCTGGCCGAGACGCTCAAGAAGGGCGTCGAGGACGGGATCCCCGGCGCGAAATTCAACGGTCACCCGGTCGACCGGGTCAAGAGCACGCTCAATTTCGCCTTCCCCGGGCTCGAGGCCGAGGCCATCCTCCTGGCCCTGGCGACCAAGGAGATCTACGTCTCGACGGGCTCGGCCTGCAGCGAGGAGTCGGAGGAGGTCTCGCACGTCCTCCGGGCCATCGGTCTGCGGCCCGAGATCGCCCGCTCGTCGATCCGCATGTCCCTCGGCCGGTCCAACACCGAGGAGGACATCGCCGTCGTCCTTCGGGAACTGCCGGAGATCGTCAAGAAACTCCGGTCCATCACGGCCTTCCACCCGGAAGGCTGAGCCGGGGAACGTCAGGCGCGGCGCTCGCGGATCTGACGAAGGAAGCTCTCCCTGACCGACCGGAAATACGTCTGCGCGGGCTCGCGCCTCAGATCGGGATACGTCCACTCGAGCGTTTTGACGCCCGTCGTGGTGAACAGGAATTCGATGTGGGCGTAGATGCCCTGCGCGAGCGGGACACGATGGGCGAAATTCTTGGCCGTGGCCATGATCAGCGCGGCCGCCGTGAGATAGCCGGGGTCGATGTTGACGGGCCGGCCGGACTCGCCGCGCTCCTTCCGGAGCGCTTCTTCGAGTTCGATGGCCCGGATCTTCAAGGAGGGCAGCGTCTCCGGGGCGATCAATGTCTCGAAGCTCAAGAATCGCCGCGTCAGCCTCTCCCCCATCTCGGCCCCGTAGTGATCCGTCAGGTCAAAGGGGAACGGCGCGCTCTCGCTGTCAACCTTCCCCCACTCCGGCTCGAGCCGCCTCCGGACCTCGCCGTAGAGCGCCCCATCCTTATATATGACGCCGCAGACAGGTTTGACGGGCGCGAACGGTCTCGGCTGGGCCATGGTCTTTGCCCATTATATCTCAAGGCCCGCCGGGTTTGCGCGTCGGGCCCGTTTGTCTTATAATCGGCGCACCATGAACTGGGTCTACATCGAGGACATCGCCGCCCACGACGGCCAGGACGTCGAGATCCGCGGCTGGGTCTACAACAAGCGCTCTTCGGGCAAGGTCCGCTTCCTCCTCGTCCGCGACGGCACGGGGCTCATTCAGGCCACGGCCTTCAGCGCCGACAAGGACGTCCCCCTGTTCAAGGAGTTCGACCGCCTGACCCAGGAATCCTCGGTCATCGTCCGCGGCCAGGTGCGGGCCGAGAAGCGGGCCCCGGGCGGCTTCGAGCTGTCCATGACCGAGATCGAGATCGTCCAGATCGCCGCGGACTACCCGATCACCCTCAAGGAGCACAGCACCCCGTTCCTCATGGAGCACCGCCACCTCTGGCTCCGGTCCTCGCGGCAGCACGCCATTCTGCGCGTCCGGGCCGAGGTCGTCAAGGCCATCCGGGATTTCTTCGACGACCGCGGCTTCCGCCTCATGGACACGCCCATCCTGACCCCGAGCGCCTGCGTGGGGACGACGACCCTCTTCGAGACCGAATACTTCGACCAGAAAGCCTATCTCAGCCAGAGCGGCCAGCTCTACAACGAGGCGACGGCCATGGCCTTCGGCAAGGTCTACTGTTTCGGGCCGACATTCCGGGCCGAGAAATCTAAGACCCGCCGCCATCTCATCGAGTTCTGGATGGTCGAGCCGGAAGTCGCCTTCGCCACCCTCCAGGACATCATCGGACTCGGCGAGGACCTCATCCTGTTCATCATGGAGCGGGTCGTGACCCGGCGGCGGCTCGAGCTCGAGACGCTCGAGCGCGATCCCAAGCCGCTCGAGGCCATCCGGAAGCCCTTCCCCCGCCTGACCTACAGCGAGGCGGTCCCGATCCTGCGCGAGAAGGGCTCGACGATCGAGTGGGGCGGCGATTTCGGGGCGCCCGAAGAGACCATCATCTCCGAGCTCTACACCTCGCCGGTCTGCGTCACTCACTTCCCGACGGCCATCAAGGCCTTCTACATGCAGCCGGCCACGGAGAACCCCGACGTCGTCCTCGGCGTCGATTTCCTGGCTTCGGAGGGGTACGGCGAGGTCATCGGCGGCGGACAGCGCATCCACGACCTCGCCCTGCTCGAGAAACGGCTCGCGGAGCACGATCTGCCGCGCGAGGCCTACGAATGGTACCTCGACCTCCGCAAGTACGGCAGCGTCCCCCACTCCGGCTTCGGCATGGGCATCGAGCGCATGGTCTCCTGGATCTGCGGCATCAAGCACATCCGAGAGACGATCCCCTTCCCCCGGCTCCTCTACAGGATCTATCCTTGACCCGGCCGACGCGCGGCGCCCGGGGCGTCCGGCGCGCCGGAGGAACGGTCGCCCTCATCAGCCTCGGCTGCGCCAAGAACCTCGTCGACAGCGAGGTCATGCTCGGCGCTCTCAAGGCGGCCGGCTATGCCCTCACCGGCCGGGTCGAGGAAGCCGACACGGTCGTCGTCAACACCTGCGGCTTCATCGGACCGGCCCGCGAGGAGGCCGAATCGACCCTCGCCGAAGTCCTCCGGATGAAACGCAAAGACCCGCGGAAGAGGATCGTCGCCGCCGGCTGTCACGTGGAAAGGGACAGGGCCCGGCTCGAGCGGGAATTCCCCGGGGTCGACGCCTGGACCGGGGTCCGGAGCTTCGACCGGATCGTCGCGATCGTCGAGGGCCTCGCTTTTCGCGAGCCGGGCCGGACCTTCCTCTATTCGGACGCTTCGCCCCGGCTGGTCACGACGCCCGGCTCATGGGCGTACGTCAAGATCTCGGAGGGGTGTTCCCACCGCTGCGGTTTCTGCGCCATCCCCCTGATCAAAGGCCCGTACGTCTCGCGGAGCGCGGCCTCGATCCTGCGCGAGGTCCGGGCGCTCTCGGGGCTCGGCGTCCGGGAGATCGACCTCATCTCCCACGATACGTCCTGGTTCGGCCGCGACCGGGGCCTGCGGGACGGGCTCGCCCGGCTCCTGGAACGGCTCGCGCGTGTCGCAGGCATCGCCTGGCTGCGCTTCCTCTACGGCTATCCCGAGGAGATCACCGGCCGCCTGCTCGAGGCAATGGCCGGCCCGAAGATCTGCCGCTACTTCGACATCCCCTTCCAGCATGCCGATCCCGGCCTCGTCAAAGCCATGCGGCGGGGCCTCGACGGGGCCCGGGCGCTCAGGCTCCTCGACCGCATCCGGACTAAGTTACCGGACGCGGCCGTCAGGACCTCTCTCATAGTCGGCTTCCCGGGCGAGGGGAAAAAACAGTACGCCGCGCTGCGCCGGTTCGTCGAGGCGGCCCGGTTCGACCACCTCGGCGTTTTCGCCTATTCGCCCGAGAGAGGCACCGCCTCGTCCGGTTCGGCCGACCGGATCCCCTTCGAAGAGAAGGAAGCGCGCCGCCGCGAGATCATGGAGATCCAGGCCTCGATCTCCCGGGAGAAGAACGAGGGCCGGATCGGCCGGACGGTCGACGTCCTCGTCGAGGGACCCGA
The DNA here is from genome assembly GCA_041736225.1 of Candidatus Aminicenantales bacterium. Taxonomy (GTDB): domain Bacteria; phylum Acidobacteriota; class Aminicenantia; order Aminicenantales; family Saccharicenantaceae; genus RBG-16-66-30. Next base: position 4,743 of record JBGSUG010000263.1, read on the forward strand.
TGCCTCGTCGCCCGGACGCTGGGCCGGCCGCGGGCGGTTCCAGGCCCCGGAGGTCGACGGCATCGTCCGGTTCTCCCTTCCGCCCAAAATGTCCGAGCCGCCCGCCCCCATCGTCCGGGTCGCGATCGACTCGGCCGACGACTACGATCTTTTCGGGACGCTGGCATGAAGACGAGCGCCTCCGGGATCCTGGCCACGTTCTTCGGCCTCGGCCTCGTCCCCCTGGCTCCGGGCACGGCCGGGAGCCTGGTCGCCGTCCTGTCCTACAAAGCGGCGCTCCACGCGCTCGCCTGGCCCGTCTACCTGCTCCTCGTCGCCGTCCTCTTCTGCGTCGGGGCCGTCGCCGCGGCCAGGCATGCCGCGGAGCTCGGCCGTCCCGATCCCGGCCGGATCGTCGTCGACGAGGTCTGCGGTCAGCTCATCGCCTGTGCCTTCCTGCCCGCGAGCTGGATCTCCGTCGCCGTCGCTTTCACCCTGTTCCGTTTTTTTGATATCATCAAGCCCGGACCGATCCGGAAGCTCGAAGGGCTTCCCGGGGGCTGGGGCATCATGGCCGACGACGTCGGCGCGGGCCTCGCGGCGGCCGCTCTCGCCCGCCTGGTCCTGCTCGTCGTCTGAGGCCGGGAAGGCAGATATGAGGATCGAGATCGTCGCCGTCGGTACGGAGCTCCTGACCCCGGACTTCCAGGACACGAATTCCCTGTACCTGACGGCCGGCCTGAACGCGGTCGGCCTCGACGTCTGCTTCAAGACGATCGTCGGCGACGACCCCGGCGACCTGGCCCGGGCCCTGCGGACGGCCCTCGGCAGGGCCGGCCTCGTGCTCTGCATGGGCGGGCTCGGTCCGACCGAGGACGACCGGACCCGCGAGACGCTGGCCGGGCTCCTCGGCCGGAAGCTCGTCTTCGACCCGGTCCTCCGCCGCGAGATCCGGGAGCGTTTCCGCCGCCACGGCTGGCCCATGACGGCCTCGAACCTCAAACAGTGCTACGTCATCGAGGGCGCCGAGGTCCTGCCCAATCCAAACGGCACGGCCCCCGGGCTGTGGCTCGCCGACGGGCGCCGCCGAGTCGCCCTCTTGCCCGGCCCGCCCCGTGAGATCCGACCGATGTTCGAGGACCATATCCGCCCGCGCCTGGCCGGCCTCGGCTGCGGTCTGATGTCCCGCCGCGTCATTCGCCTCACGGGTCTGGGCGAATCGGCCATGGAGACGCGGCTCAAAGCCTTCTACGCGCTCGTCCCGCCCGAGGTCACCGTGACCACCCTCGCTTCGCCCGGCGACCTGTCGATCCGGTTGACCTATAAGGG
>JBGSUG010000274.1:0-2296 GCA_041736225.1 Candidatus Aminicenantales bacterium
CGCCTCTCCTGCGGCCGCGCTCAAAACGGCGATGGCCTCGTCGAGCGGCTTCCAGGTCGCCCGGTCGGCCTGGGCGACGGCCGCGTCGGCCTGCTCCGCGGTCATGAGCGTCCAGAGGATGTCGGTCCCCAGGTCGACGAGGTTGGGATTGTTGAAGGTCACGGTCATGTACTTCTCGTAATAGGCGCGCTCGGCCTCGGGGATCTTCCCGATGTCCGGGGCGAAGGGCCGGACGAGCAGTCGGTACCAGGGAAAGCCCCAGTTGTTGTCGCCGTAGAGCATGATCGACGGGAAGCCGCGGACGGCCGCATCCGCGAGCCGCCAGGCCCGGACCAGGTCCGGGGCGGCTCTCTCCCCGACGAGCCGGCGGGCCGCGGCCGCCACGACCGAATCGACGTTGGCCCCGGCATCGAAATTGAGGGCCCGCAGGACCTCGCGGTTGACGTCGTAGGGCGCGAGAGGGGCCGGGTCGACCGTCACCTGGGCCTTGTCGTAGCCGGCCGCGCTGAGGCCGCGGACCTCTTCGGCGGCGAGCCAGGGCGAGGGGATGCCCAGGAGGTAGTTGTTCTGGAGGCGGGTCGTCGTGAAGATCTCGCTCCCGCGCTGCGGCAGCGCCTTCAATCGCCGACCCCGCGGCGAGTCGTCGAGCTCCTTCGGGGCCACCCAGAGGTCGAGCCCTTCGCCGAGGCCGTCGAGGATGAACTCTTCCTCGTTCGAGAAGGAGAAGAGGTTGAAGAGGAGACGGAAGTCCGGCCGGATCTCGAGGGCCGCGTCGCGCAGGGTCCGGAAGTAACGGAGCACGTTCTCCGCCGCGGCCTTGGCGACGGCCTCGTGGGACTTCCACTCGCGGACGAGGTAGGCGCCTCCGTTGCGCCCGGCGTAGAGGCTGGCCGTGTATTCGAAGCCGGAGCCGCTGTCGTTCGTCCAGAGATAGATGTAGCCGAGGTCGGGCACTTCCTTCATCAGCCGCCGCACCAGCTCGGCGTAGTGCCAGCGGACCGCGGGGTGGGACAACGTCAGAGTGAAGCGCGGCCGGTAGCTGCGGAAGGGGTGGTCGACCCGGGCGCCGCGCAGGTAGGGATGCTTTTCGAGGACGGCGTCGGGCACCGAACGGGGCGAGCTGATGTTGAGGCCGGGCGTCAGGCCGTACTTCACGGCCAGCCGGGCGTTCTCCTTGAGGAGGGCCAGGTTGGCCTCGAGGTATTCGGGCGAGTAGGCCCCGGCGTTGAGCGGCGTTTCGACGAACTGGTCGAGGTCGGGGCTGAAGTAGTAGAAGCGGTAGTAGATCTCCCCCGGCGGCCCCTGCTCGGCCGGCATGTCCTTGGCCAGTGCGTTCACCGGGACGTGGCTGAAGCCGAGGCGGGCCAGCTCGCGGACGGAGGCCTCGGGATCGTATCCCGCGGCCGCGCGCTTCGGGTTGGCGAGGTAGTTGTCGCCGCCCTCGAGGCGCGTGAACCGGGGCACGACCACCCGGCCCTTCGTGAAACCGGCCGCGTCGAGTCCGAGCCAGTCGTCCTTGAGAAGGCGATACAGCGCATAGAGGAGATGGGGGGCCGAAGCGACGAGCTGTCCCGTCCCGTCCGGGGCGAGCTCGAGGAACATCCAGTTCTTCCCGCCCGCGGTCCCGAGGGCTCCGGGCCCCGGCCCCGCGGCGAGCTTCTCGTCGGCCACGGCGATCCTGAGGATGCTCCTGTCCCCCGTGCCGCCGGGGCCGAGGGTCCTGATCTCCGCCTGGGGCGCCAGGTCCCGCCGGAACTCCTCGGCGACCGTCCGGTCGACCGGCCGTCCGTTCGCGGGGATGGCCAGCACGCGGACGGCTTTCAGGGCGTCGGCGACCGTCGGCTCGAGCCCGGACGCGATGCCGCTCGCGACGGCGGCGAGGGCTCCCAGGACCGCGATGAACCTCTTCATGGACGCCTCCTCGCGCCCATTCTAGGCGATTCGGACGAAGGGGCGCAATGAGAATATCCGGCCCTCTCGAGCGTCGTTTAGATGAGAAGAGGAAGAAGTGGGACAACCCAGGCCATGACGCACCGATACCTTTCCCGGATCGCCGAAGTCGTCTTCGACCAGGTCGACGCCGACCAGGCCCTTTTCCGGGCCCTCGACGGGAAGGGAAACCCGACCTTCGAGGTTTCGAGGGGAAGGAACGGCGCGTCCGGGCCGGACAATTCCGGCCGGGCGATCGACGAGGTCCTGGTCGGCCGGGCCCTCGAGATCGGCCGGCCGGTCCTCGCCCGCGACCTTCTCTCGGACCCGCTCTTCGCCGACCTGGAGCTCGACGCCGACGGCGCGC
>JBGSUG010000305.1:0-24723 GCA_041736225.1 Candidatus Aminicenantales bacterium
GGGCGCGCCGCCGGGTCCGCCGCCGCCCCGGACGAGCCTGGCGAAGGCCAGGGCGATCTCGCCGAGGAGGACCAGGGCCAGGACGAGTGTGAGCGCGAGCCGAAATCCGGGCTTATCCGGCGGCGTCTGTCGGCGCAGGTCGAACATCATCAGGGCGAAGAGAAAGAGGACCATGATGGCCCCGGCGTAGACCAACACTTGGACGGCCGCAGCGTAAGGCGCGTCGAGAAGGCCGAACAGGCCGCCCAGGGCGGCGAAGGCGAGGACGAGAAAGAGCGCGTTGTGGGCGGGGTTGCGGGAGAGGATCATGGCCGCGACCGAACCGACACACAGGACGGACAGGAAGATGAAGACGATCCAGACCATGGAAACCCGCCCTATATTTAGTTTTCCGGTGCGATAAAGTCAAGCCCGGCGGGGGGGGGGCGGGGAGGGCGTTCAGACGGCGAAACGGAAGTTGATGATGTCTCCGTCGCGGACGGGATAGGCCTTGCCTTCGAGGCGGAGCGTCCCGTCGGTCCGGCATAGGGAGATATCGCCGCGGGCGACGAACTGCTCGTAGGAGACGACCTCGGCCCGGATGAAGCCACGCTCGATGTCGGAGTGGATGGCCCCGGCCGCCCGGGTGGCGGCGGTGCCGTCGCCGACGGTCCAGGCTTTGACCTCGTCGCTGCCGACGGTGAAGAAGGAGATCAGCCCCATCATCCGGTAGGCCGTGGCGATGAGCCGGTCCAGTGCGGCCCGGCCGATGCCGAAATCGGCCCGGAAGCCGGCGGCGTCCGTCTCGGAGAGTTGGCGCATCTCGCTCTCGATCCGGGCCGAGAGCCCGACCACGGCCGAACGGTCGCGGGCCGCCCAATCGGCGAAGGGGGCCAGGACCTCGGCTTCGCGCCGGATCTCGTCCTCGTCCAGGTTGACCGCGGCGATGAGGGGTTTTTGCGTCAGGAAACGAAAACCCCGGATGAGTCCCTCCTCGTCGGCGCTGAATCCGGTCAGGCGGAGGGGCGTCTCGGATTCGAGGACCGTCCGGCACTTCTCGAGGACGGCGAGCTCCCGGAGGTCACGGTCGCTTTTCTTGGCGGTGACCTGCTTCGTCAGGCGCTCGATCCGGCTCTCGACGATGCCGAGATCGCTCAGAAGGAACTCCGTCTCGATGGCCGTCAGGTCCCGCCGGGCGTCGACCGATTCCAGAGGGTGCGGGACCGCGGGATCGCGGAAGGAGCGGACGACTACCAGAAGGGCGTCCGCCGTCCTCAGCTTGCCCAGGAACTGCTCGCTGAAGGAGGCCTTCCTGGCATCCCCGGCGGCGAGGCCCTGGAGCTCGACGAACTCGATGGCCGCGGCCGTCTTCTTCCTGGGCTCGAAGATCGCGGCCAGCTTCTCGAGCCGGGGATCGGGGACCTTGACCACGGCGACGGGATCGGTCCCCTTGGCCGAAGCCGATTCTGTGGACAAGCCGGTCAGGGCGGAGAAGAGCGAGCTCTTGCCCGAGAGAGGCAGGCCGACGATGCAGATCTTCACGTTCGTATTCCTTCGGGGGATTGACCTGACGAAGATACTGAAAAGGGATTATACGCCTATCGGCGGCGGCTTTCAAGAATCGTTGACATCGCGGGCCGTTTTGGTATAATGACGCCGGTACCGCGGGGTAGAGCAGCCTGGTAGCTCGTCGGGCTCATAACCCGGAGGTCGTTGGTTCAAATCCAACCCCCGCTACCAACCGATCACAAATTCCCGCCCGATAGATGAGGCCCCCGGCCTCTGTCTCCCGGAAGAACCGGTCAATCCGTTCCCACGCCGTCCCAGCAGAAGGTGCAGAGCTTGTCCTTCGGCAGGCCGATCGCCGCGATCAGGTCTTCGAGGCTCTGGTAGCGGAGCGATGTCAGACTGAGCGTCCGGGAGATCCACTCGACCATGGCCTCGTACTTCTCCGAACCCGATCTGACGTAATCCCGGAGGTCCCCGGGCTCGGGCCCTTCGAGGGCCGCTATGGCCCGGCGGGCCGCCAGGTCCATCTCCGACCGCGAGCGGGAGAAATTCAGGTATTTGCAGCCGTAGGCGAGGGGAGGGCAGGCCGGGCGCATGTGGACCTCGACCGCCCCGGATTCGTAAAGCCGCTGGATGGTGTCCTTGAGCTGGGTGCCGCGGACGATGGAATCCTCGCAGAACAGCAGGCGCTTTCCCTGGATGATCTCGCGGATGGGGATGAGCTTCATCTTGGCCACCTGCTCCCGGACGCCCTGGCTCTGGGGCATGAAGCTCCGGGCCCAGGTCGGCGTGTACTTGACGAAGGGCCGCCGGAACGGAACGCCGGCCTCGGCGGCGTAGCCCAGGCCGTGCCCGATGCCCGAATCGGGGATGCCGGCGACGAGGTCGACCCGGACATCGTCGTGGCGGGCGAGCAGCGCCCCGCAGCGGTTGCGCACGGTCTCGACGTTGATGCCCTCGTAGCTCGAGGCGGGATAGCCGTAATAGACCCAGAGGAACGAACAGATCTGGAGCCGGTCGCCGGGAGGGACCACGGTCTCGAATCCGTCCGCGGTGATCCGGACGATCTCGCCGGGCCCGAGGTAGCGGTCGATCTCGAAGTCGAGGTTGGGGAAGGCGCAGGTCTCGAGGGACGCGGCGTACGCGCCCGGCTTCCGGCCCAGCGCGATCGGCGTCCGGCCGAACTTGTCCCGGGCGGCCAGGACGCAATGATCGGTCAGGAGGAGGATGGAGCAGGATCCCCGGATCATCTCGCCGACGTGCCGGATGCCGTCCTCGAACGTGTCCTTTTGGTCTATGATGGCGGCCACGAGCTCGGTCGGGTTGATCTCGCCGCCGCGCATCTCGGAGAAATGGAGGCACTTGGCCTTGAAGGCCCGGGCCACGAGCTCGTCGATGTTCTTGATGACGCCGACCGTGGCGATCGCGAAATTCCCCAGGTGGGACCGGATGAGGAGGGGCTGGTCCTCGTAGTCGCTGATGACGCCGATGCCCCGGGTGCCGTGGAGCTTGCCGACGTCGTCGCCGAACTTCGACCGGAACTGGGCGTTCTCGATGTTGTGGATGTAGCGGACGATGGACTCGCCGTTGCCGACGGCCAGGCCGCCGCGCTTCGTCCCGAGGTGGGAGTGGTAGTCCGTTCCGTAGAACAGGTCGCCGACGATGTCGGACTTGCCCGCGACCCCGAAGAATCCGCCCATGTCGTCCTCCTCGCCCGGGAATATCGGCCCATCATAGCACCGTGTCCGGGGAGTTACAACGCCGGGAGTTGAACGCCGCCGGCTTATCTGTTATACAAAGAATCAGGTCATTTTCGAGGAGGTCGACATGTTCAAAGCCGCCACCTACATCGAGCGACGGAAGCTGCTGAGGAAGTCCGTGGGCTCGGGCCTGATGGTGTTCCTCGCCAACGAGGAAAGCCCTATGAACTACCCGGCCAACACCTATCACTACCGCCAGGACAGCTCGTTCCTGTACTTCTTCGGCCTGGCCTCGCCCGGACTCGCGGCGATCGTCGACGCGGACGAGAACACGGACACCCTCTACGGGGACGACATCGGCATCGAGGACATCATCTGGATGGGCAACCTGCCCAAGCTCAAGGACCGGGCACTCTCCGTCGGGGTCCGCAAGATCGCCCCCCGGGCGAACTTCGAGGGGACCGTGCGCAAGGCTCTTGCGGCGGGGCGCACCGTGCACTACCTGCCGCCGTACCGGCCCGACAACAAGATCGCCCTGAGCGAGCTGCTCGGCATCCCCGTCAAGGACCTCAAGGCGAAGGCCTCGGCCGCCTTCGTCAAGGCTTCGGTCGACCAGCGCATCCTCAAGTCAAAGGAGGAGATCCGGGAGATCGAATCCGCCGTGGCCGTCAGCCGGGAGATGTACCTGGCCGCCATGCGCCTCGCCAAGCCGGGCTACTACGAATACCAGATCTCGGGGACCATGGAGGGGATCGCCCTGGCCAACGGCATGCACCTGGCCTTCCCGCCCATCGTCACCGTGAACGGCCAGACCCTGCACATGCACGAGCACGGCAATCCGCTCGTCAAAGGCCGGCTGCTGGTCCTGGACTGCGGTGCGGAGGCCCCCAGCGGCTACGCCTCAGACATCACCCGGAGCGTGCCCGTCGGCGGGAAGTTCAACGCCCGCCAGAAGGCCGTCTACGAGATCGTGCTGGCCGGCCAGGAATCGGCCATCAAGGCCATCAAGCCAGGAGTCAATTATAGGGACATCCACCTCCAGACCGCCCGGATCATGACGGACGGCCTGAAAGATCTCGGCCTGATGAAGGGCGATACCGCCACAGCGGTCGCCGCGGGCGCCCACGCCCTCTTCTTCCCCCACGGACTCGGCCACAACCTCGGCCTCGACGTCCACGACATGGAGGATTACGGCGAGAACCACGTCGGCTACGGCGAGAAGGTCGAGCGCAGCGCCCAGTTCGGCCTGGCCTATCTCCGGATGGCCCGGGAGCTCAAGCCGGGCCACGTCCTGACCGTCGAGCCGGGTCTCTACTTCATCCCGGCCCTCTACGCGCTCTGGCGCAAGGAGAAGAAGCACCGGGACTTCATCGTCTACGACGCCGTGGAGAAGTTCCTCGACTTCGGGGGGGCCCGGATCGAGGACGACGTCCTGGTCACGGAGAAGGGCCGCCGGGTCCTCGGCCCGCCCATCCCCAAGACGGTCGCCGAGGTCGAGAAGGCCTGCCGCGCTTGAGGATCGGGCTCGTCCAGCAGCACGCGACCGGCGATCCGGCCGAGAACAGGGCCCGGGGACGGGCGGCCTACCTCGAGGCCGCCGGGGCCGGGGCGCAGGTCATCGCCTTCGCCGAGTTGGCCTTCACCCGATTCTATCCCCAGGTCCCGGCTTCGGCCGGGAGCGCCTCGCTGGCCGAGACCATCCCCGGGCCGACGACCGATCTCTTCTGCGACCTGGCCCGGGAGACGGGCACGGTCGCGGTGCTGAACCTCTTCGAACGGGACGGGGAGCGGACCTACGACTCTTCGCCGGTCATCGACGCCGACGGCACGCTCCTCGGCGTCACCCGCATGGTCCACATCATGGAAGGACCGGGATTCCACGAACGGGGTTATTACACGCCGGGGGACCGGTGGACGTTCGTCCATGGAACGGCGGCCGGGCGGATCGGCGTCGCCATCTGCTACGACCGTCATTTTCCCGAGTTCATGCGCGGCCTGAGACTGGCCGGGGCGGAATTGGTCGTCGTGCCCCAGGCCGGCGCGGTCGGGGAGTGGACCGAGGGCCTCTTCGAGGCCGAGCTCCGGGTCGCGGCGTTCCAGAACGGCTATCACGCGGCCCTCGTCAACCGGGTCGGCCGGGAGGACGGGCTCGAATTCGCCGGGGAGTCCTTCGTCGTCGATCCCGACGGCCGGGTCGTGGCCCGGGCGCCGCGGGGCCGGGACCACATCCTCTACGCCGAGTGCGACCTCGCCCGGAACGCCGCTTCGCATGCGGCCCGCCACTTCCTCGAAGACCGCAGGCCCCGGGTCTACCGCGGCCTGGGGCTCACCGACGGGGATCCGGAGGACCGCTGATGCTCCGCTGGTACGTGCTCAACACCAAGCCCAAGAAGGAAGGCCAGGTCGAACGGCTCTTCAGCGAAGGCGGCTTCGAAGTCTATTGCCCGAAATACGTCCGCGAGAAGCGCGTCGGCCCCTTCTTCCCGGGCTACGCCTTCCTTCGTTTCGAATTCCCCGAACAGTATCAGATGGTCAAATACACCCGCGGCGTCAAGCGCATCGTCGGCAAGGACGACGGCCCGACGCCCATCCCGGACGAGGTCGTCCGGGGCATCCGGGACAGGGAGCGGGACGGGATCATCGTCCTCGAGAGGTACGGCGCGGAGCCCGCCCCCGGCGACGAGATCGAGGTCGTCGAGGGGCCGCTCCGGGGCCTGAAGGGCATCTTCCGCAAAGAGGTCGGGGACTCGGAGCGGGTGATGATACTCCTGAACTACGTCTCCTATCAGGGCATGCTGCTCATCGAGAAGGACAAGTTGAAGAAGGCGTAGCCCGGGGAGGATCCCCTCATAGCCTCGAGAGGAGTGCCGGCGGGCTACTTCTTCTTGAGGGCGTCTAGAAAGGGCTCCTTGAGGCTCGACGAGGAGAAAAAGACGACCCCGTCGGCCTTGAGCGCTTTGCTGATCCTCATCTCCTCGAGCAGGACCTCTGGCGTGATCTGGTTGTGCGACGTTCCGACGCCGATCCCCGGGCAGACGAGCGTTCCGACCTTGGCGTATCCCACGGCCTCGCGGGCCAGCGTCTCGTAGAGCTTGACGTCGTTCGTGTAGAGCATGGGATTGAGCATGTCGACCAGTCCCTCGCGCCCCCACGTCGCCCAGTCCTGCCCGATGGCCACGCGGGCGTTCACGGCGTCCGGAAAGACGGCGGCGCTGATCCGGACCTTGCGTCCGGTCGTTCCGAGCGCGGCCCGGAGCTCCCGGACGAAGACGGTCACCCGGTCGGTGTTCCAGCGGAGCCAGACGTTCCAGGCCGGATTGCCCGTGTCGCGGGCCTTGACCGCGGCCATGTCGATCCCGGTGTCCTCCTTGAAGAGGCGGAGCGATTCCCGGTCGAAGCTGAAGAAGGGCTCGGTCGGCTCGCAGGGATAGCGGACGTAATCGAGGTGGACCCAGTCGACGCCGTATTTCCGGACGACCTCGAGCATCAGATCGATCTCGTAGGCGCGGACGGCCGGCAGGGCGGGGTTGGCCACGGCGACCATCTCACCCCGGGGGCTGGCGATGAGCCACTCGGGATGCTCGCGGACCCGGCCGAGGATGGCCGACTCGGGAAAGACGCAGAACCAGGGGTGGACCTCCATGCGGCGCTTTCTCGCCTCGGCCAGGAAGACCGCGAAGAAATCCCAATCGTAGGCCGCGTCGCGGACGCCGATCTCGCTGGCGTAGTAGACGTGCCCCGAAGTGTTCTTGACCAGCATGATCAGGGTGTTGATCCCCGCCGCAGCGTAGGCGTCGAGGGTCGTCCTCATCTTTGCGACGGCGACCGTCCTGTCCGGGCCGAAGAAGCCGGGATGCATCCAGACGCCCCGGACGGGCATCGCCGGCGACGGTTCGGTCGCGCCACCGGTGCGGGCGGCCGGGACGGCGGAGAGAAGGACGAGGAGCATCAGGGACAGGAAGGAAGGATTACGGACCTTCATCGGGACTCTCCTTGACGCGATTTCCGGCTTCTCCGGGGCCGGCCGTATCCTCCGCCTCCCGGCGTTTCGAGGCTGAGCACGTCGCCCGGCCGGAGCTTGACGTTGCCCTTGGATCCGAGATCCGTCGCGCGGCCTTGCGTCAGGACCGTGTTCCGGCCCTTGGCGCCCGGGCTGCCGCCGCGCGCGCCGTACGGGGCGAAGCGCCGCCGCTCGGATATGACCGTCAGGTCGACGGGGACCAGGAACTCGTATTCGCGCACGATGCCTTCGCCGCCGCGATGCGAGCCCTTCCCGCCCGAGTCCTTTCTCAAGCCGTACGTCCTGATCTTCAAGGGCAGGTAATTCTCGAGAGCCTCGACCGGCGTGTTCAGCGAGTTGGTCATGTGGGTGTGGACGCCGCTGAGGCCCGGGGCCGTCAGGGCGCCGCCCATGCCGCCGCCGATCGTTTCGTAGTAGGCGAAACGCCGCTTCCGTACGGGATCGTAGCCGCCGAACGCGACGTTGTTCATGGTGCCCTGGCTGGCCGCCGGGATGCGGTCCGGGACGGCCTTGGCCAGCGCTCCGAGCAGGACGTCGACGATGCGCTGGGAGGTCTCGACGTTGCCGCCGGCGCAGGCGGCCGGGAATTCCGCGTTGACGATGGAGCCCTTGGGCGCCCGGATCTCGATCGGCCGCATCAGGCCCGTATTGAACGGGATGTCCTCCTCGACGAGGGAGCGGAAGACGTAGAGAACGGCCGAACAGGTGATGGCGAAGTTGGCGTTGACGCCGCCCTCGGTCTGGGGTGAGGATCCGCCGAAGTCGACGACGGCCCGGTCGCCCCGGATCGAGATGCGGACGGCGATATCGATCGGCCGGTCCGAGATGCCGTCGTCGTCGAGGCGGTCGGCGAAGACGTAGTCGCCGTCGGGGATGCCGCGGATCGTCTGGCGCAGGAATTTCTCGGAATAATCCTGGATGAGGCCGGAATAGGCCCGGACCTTGCCGGCTCCGAACCGGGCCACGGCCTCCTCGAGCCTCACCCGGCCGATCTCGTTGGCCGCCACCTGGGCCAGCAGGTCGCCCCGGCGCTCGTCGGGCGTCCGGACGTTGGCGAGCAGGAGGTCGAAAACGTCCTTGTTCAGCCGGCCGCGGGCATAGAGCTTGAGCGGCGGGATGATCAACCCCTCCTGGAAGAGTTCGGTGGCCAGAGGCATGGAGCCCGGGGTCATGCCGCCGACGTCGGAGTGGTGGGCGCGGTTGGCCACGAAGAAGGCCAGCCGGCCGCTTATGAAGACGGGGGAGATACACGTGATGTCGGGCAGGTGGGTGCCGCCGCGGTAGGGATCGTTGAGGATGACGAGGTCGCCCTTTTCGAAGGTCACGGCTTCGAGCGCCGCCCGGACGGACAGGGGCATGGCGCCCAGGTGGACCGGGATGTGCGAGCCCTGGGCCAGGGTGCCGCCGTCGCGGGTGAACGTGGCGCAGGAGAAATCTTTGCGTTCCTTGATGTTGGGGGAGAGGGCCGTTCGGCCGAGGACGGCGGCCATCTCCTCGGCGATGGCGACGAAGACGTTCTTGAAGAGCTCGAGCTCGATCGGGTCGACTTTCTTCATCGGGGGCCCGCCCTGCGGATGACGAGGTTGAGGAAGGCGTCGACGCGGGCCGCGAAGCCCGGCGGAACGAAGGTCGTCGACTCGGGATCGATGACGAGGGCTGGTCCATGGACGGCATGGCCGTGGCGAAGGCGGGACCGGTCATAGACCGCGCCGTCGCGGAAGGCGCGGCCCGTGTGGATCTTTTGCGTCCTGATCCGGGCCGAGGGATAGAAAGCTTGCGCCGGCGGCTCCCGGACGAGCGGGATCTTGGGAGTCACGGCGACGGCCTTGAGCCGCAGATGGACGATCTCGACCGGCCGCTTGTCGTGCCTGTAGGAATAGAGGCGCTTGTGCCTCCGGTGGAAGGCTTCGAGGAAGGCCCGGGCCGGCGTGCCCGCTTTCCGGAAAGGAACGTCGATCTCGTACGATTGGCCCAGGTAGCGGCAGTCGAGCGACCGCTCCAGGACGAGGTCGGACGAGGCGAAACCGTCCTCGGCCGCGTCGCGCCGGCTCCGAGCCTCGAGGACCCGGTACTCCGCCTCGAGGCCGCCCAGGCTGATCTCGGCGTCCGTCTTCATGAGCGACTTCGTATAATCCTTGACCGGGTCCGACATCAGCAGGCCGAAGGCCGAGAGGACCCCGGCGTTCCGGGGGACGATGACCGTCGACAGGCCCAGGGAAGCGGCCATCTCGACGGCGTGCATGCCGCCGGCGCCGCCGAAGGAGAACAGGGCGAAGGTCCGGGGATCGATGCCGCGCTCGACCGAAATGACCCGGATGGCCTTTTCCATGTTGGCGTTGGCGATGGCCACGATCCCGAGGGCCGTTGCGAGGGGGGATTTCCCGATCGAGCGGGCCAGCCGCGCGACGGCGGCCCGGCTCCGCCCGGGATCGATCTTCATCCGGCCGCCCAGGAAGAACTCCGGGTCCAGGCGGCCGAGGCAGAGATCGGCGTCGGTCACGGTCGGGAGGTCTCCCTTGCCGTAGCAGGCCGGTCCGGGGTCCGCGCCGGCGCTCTGAGGACCGACGCGGAGAGAGCCGCCCCGGTCCGTGTAAGCGATCGATCCGCCGCCGGCTCCGACCGAGTGGATGTCGATGACGGGCAGTCGGATGGGAAATTCCCCCACCCGGCTCTCGTGGGTCCTGCGGATCGCCCCCTCGATGAGAGAGACGTCGGTCGAGGTCCCGCCCATGTCGAAGCTGACGACGTCGGGGAAGCCGGCCGCCCGGCCGAGGATCCGGGCTCCGACGACGCCCCCTGCCGGACCGGAAAGCGCGGTCCGGATCGGCTCGATCCGGGCCCGGGCCGGCGAGATGTAGCCTTCGTTCGACTGCATGATCCGCAGCTCCGCCCGCCCGATGCGGCGATCGAGCTCGCCGAGGTAGCGGTCCATGACGGGCATGAGGTAGGCGTTGACGGCCGTCGTCGCCGTCCGCTCGAACTCGCGGTGCTCGGGCAGGAGCCGGCTCGAGACGGTGAAGAGCAGCCCCGCTCTCTCGAGCTCCAGCGCCACGACCTCTTCGTTGGCCGGGTTGGCGTAGGAGTGGAGGAGACAGACGGCGACGGCCTCGGCACCCGAGCTTCTGATCTTCCGGACGACCCGCCGGACTTCGGTCACCCGAACGCGCTTCTCGATGTCGCCCGAGGCCAGCGTCCTCTCGTGCAGGCCGAAACGGCGCCCGGCCGGGATGAGCTCGAACCGGCTCTCGGGCTGGAGGGCGTAGAGGTTCCGGCGGGTTTGACGTCCGATGGCCAGGACGTCCTCGAAGCCCGCGGTGGTCACCAGGGCGACGCGGCCGCCCTTCCGCTGGAGGAGCGCGTTGGTGGCCACCGTGGTGCCGTGGACGAGGAAGACGGCAGGCATGTCCTTCAGGATGTCGCCGACCCCCTCGAAGATGGCGAGCGAAGGATCCTGCGATGTCGAGAGGACCTTTCTGTTGAATAGGCGGCCGTCGCGCCAAATGACGAAGTCGGTGAAGGTCCCGCCGGTGTCGATCCCGACGCGGATCGAGGCGGTCTTCGTTCGGCGTTCCATGGGCAGAGGCTTATTTAACAGTCAAGGCGGGAGGCAAGTCAAGCCGGGCCCGGCGTTCGCGCCGGGAAGGAGAACGGCGCGCCGGGGGCGCCTCGGGTCAATGGCAGGTGCTGCAGGAGCCGGACGAGCAGCTCTTGCAGCTCGAAGAAGACGCCTTGATGCGGCTCGAGCCGCCGCCGATGCCGAAACCCGAGATGAGCTTCCGGACGTCGGCCGACCCGCAATTCTCGCAGACGACCTCGTTCTCTTTTCCGGCGGTCACGAGGCACTCGAACCTCTTCCCGCACTTTAAGCAGGAATACTCATAGAGCGGCATCTGGACCTATTTGACCAGGGCGATGGCCTCGATCTCCACCTTGACGTCCCGCGGCAGACGGGCCACCTGGACCGCGGCCCGGGCCGGGTTCGGGGCCTTGAAGAACTCGGCGTAGACGGCGTTCATCCTGGCGAAGTCGTTCATGTCCTGGAGGAACACGGTCGTCTTGACGGCCTCGTCGAGCGACGAGCCGGCCGCCTCGAGCACGGCCCCGACGTTCTTCAGGACCTGGCGGGTCTGGTCCTCGATCGTGACGGCGGTGATCTCGCCCGTGGCCGGATCGATGGGGATCTGGCCCGAGCAGAAGACGAAGCCGTTGGCGACGATGCCCTGGGAGTAGGGTCCGATGGCCTTCGGGGCCTTGTCGGTCTGGACCTGTTTCTTCATCCGGGGACTCCTTCCGATGCCGGCGAAAGCCCGCGGCGCGGCGGCGGCCGCGAGACCCGCGACGGCGATGAATTTACGTCTCTTCAAACCGGGAACGCCTCCGTTCGATCAGGACGACAGGCCGTCGACGGCCGTCGTCAGGAACTTCCAGAACTTCTCGACCGAGCCGATGTGGACGTGCTCCTCGGGCGAGTGGGGGTTCTTCATGGTCGGCCCGAACGAGATCATGTCCATGCCCGGGAACTTCTCGCCGATGATGCCGCATTCGAGCCCGGCGTGGACGGCGACGACCTCGGCTTCCTTGCCGAAGGTCTTACGGTAGATCTCCTTGAGCTTCTTGAGGAGCGGCGAGTCGAGGTTCGGCATCCAGCCGGGATAGCCGTTCCTGAACTCGGCCTTGGCCCCGGCCAGGGCGCAGACGGATTTGATGATATCGCGGGCGGCCTCGAGGGCCGAGGCGACCGAGCTGCGCGTGCTGCAGAGGACCTCGAACTCGTTCTTATGGGTCCTGACGATGGCCAGGTTGGTCGAGGTCTCGGTCAGTCCGGCGATCTCGGGGTGCATGGCGATGACGCCGTGGGGCAGGGCGACCAGGAAGTCGAGGAGCGCCCGCTGGGAGTCCCGGGTCAGGGCGAAGTCCTTGCCGTCCGCCGCCTCGAGGGCGTAGGCAGCCCCCGGCTCGACGGCCTTGTATTCTATCTTGATCTTGTCGAAGGCCTTCTTGACGGCTGTGGTCATCGTCCGGACCTGGACCGGCGGGCAGGCCAGAACGGCCACGGCCTCGCGGGGGATGGCGTTGTGCTTGCTGCCGCCCTCGATGCCGACGACCTCGAACTTGGCGGCCGCCTGGGCCTGGTCGAGGACCCGGGCCAGGAGCTTGATGGCGTTGCCCCGGCCCTGGTTGATGTCGAGCCCGGAATGGCCGCCGCGGAAGCCGCTGACGTGCAGCCGGTAGAGGTTCTTCGAAGCCGACTTCTTCCGTTCGAGCGGCAGGACCAAGGTCGAATCCGCCCCCCCGGCGCAGCCGATGGTGAACGTCCCCTCGTCCTCGCTGTCGAGGTTGAGCAGCATCTTGCCGGCGAGGAAGCCTTTCTGGATCTTGTTGGCGCCGGTCAG
Source organism: Candidatus Aminicenantales bacterium (assembly GCA_041736225.1). Lineage (GTDB taxonomy): Bacteria > Acidobacteriota > Aminicenantia > Aminicenantales > Saccharicenantaceae > RBG-16-66-30. The sequence continues at coordinate 12,603 of JBGSUG010000305.1, forward strand.
GCCGGTCTCCTCGTCGACCGTGAACAGGAATTCGAGGGGGCCGTGGACGAGCGATTTGTCTTCCATGACGGCCAGGGCAGCGGCCAGGCCGATGCCGTTGTCCGCGCCGAGGGTCGTACCCTGGGCGTAGACCCATTCGCCCCGGATCTCGGCTTTGATCGGGTCTTTCGAGAAGTCGTGGACCGTGTTCGAGTTCTTCTCGCAGACCATATCGAGGTGGCCCTGGAGGATAGCGCCGACGGCGCTTTCTCGTCCCGCCGTCGCCGGCTTGCCGACGAGGATGTTGCCGACCTTGTCGCGCTTGCCGGGCAGTCCGAGGGACGCGGCGACGGACAGAACGTAATCGCCCAGGGGCTTTTCGTTGCCCGAGCAGTGGGGGATCGTCAGGATCTTGGCAAAATGCTTCCAGAGAAGGCGGGGGTTGAGGTCGTTGAGAGAACTGGCCATGAGATACTCCTTAAAGGACGGGAATGCCGACGGACAATGATGACACAAAAAAGCGGTGGATTCAAGCCGACCCGGCGGGTATAATCCCGAGGATGAGAGCCTTCTTGCGGATCCTCCTCGCGGCCGTCGCGGCGAGCGCGCTCGTCCCCGCGGCGCCCGCCCCGGCCAAGGTCCGCATCTTGGCCACGGTCTTCCCTCTCCGGGAATTCGCCGCCGCTGTGGCGGGGGAAAGGGGAGAGGCCTCCCTTATGCTGCCGACGGGCGCCGGGGTCCATACCTGGCAACCGCGGCCCGGCGACATCGCCCGATTGGCCGAGTGCGACCTGCTCCTGTTCATCGGCTCCGGACTGGAGCCCTGGCTGCCGAGCCTGCTCCGGGCTTTTCCCGAGGGGCGATTCCGGACGTTCGAAGCCGCTTCGGACCTCGCCCTCGCCGAGAGCGGTGAGGAGCCGGGCCACGACGAGGAGGGACACGGGCACGGCCCCCTCGATCCCCACGTCTGGCTCGATTTCGAGCTCGACCTCCGGATCGTCGACGGGATCGCCGCCGAGCTCGGCCGCATCGATCCGGACGGGAGGCCCCTGTTCACCGCCAACGCCGAAAAGCTCAAGTCGCGGCTGATCGCCCTCGATGCGCGTTTCCGGGAAGGTCTCGCCGGATGCCGGGGCAAAAGCCTCGTCCTCGCGGGACACGGCGCTTTCGGCTACCTGGCCCGGCGGTACGGCCTCGTCCAGAAGGCCCTCTACGGTCTCAGCCCGGACTCGCAGCCGCGGCCCAAGGACCTCATGGACGCCGTCGACTACTGCCGGAAGAACGGCATCCGGACGGTCTTCTTCGAGAATTCCGTCCCGCCCGACCTGTCGAGAACGTTGGCCCGGGAGATCGACGGCCGGGTCCTCCTCCTCGATGCCGGGCACAACTTGACCCGCGACCAACAGGCCGCCGGCCTCGGCTTCTTCGATCTGATGGAGGAGAACCTCGCCCGTCTCCGGGAAGGTCTGGGGTGCCGCTGAGCCCATGGACATGATCGTCCTCCGCGCCGTCTCCTTCCGCTACGACGGGAACCCGGTCCTCGTCGATATCGACCTCACCATCCGCGAGGGCGATTTCCTGGCCATCATCGGCCCGAACGGGTCCGGCAAGACGACACTGGTCAAGGTCATCCTCGGCCTGCTCGCTCCGACCTCGGGAGAGGTCCGGCTGTTCGGGAAAACCCCGGCCGAGTTCTCCGACCGGGGCATGATCGGCTACGTCCCGCAGAAAGCGACCCACATCGACCCGTTCTTCCCCGCCTCGGTCGAGGAGGTCGTGGGTATGGCCCTCATGGCCGGCCCACGGCAGGGGGGCGCTTCGGGCCGGGAGAGCCGGGCCAAGGTCCTCAAGGCCCTCGAGGAAGTGGGCATGAGCGGGTCGGCCGGGACGCCGATCGGCCGTCTGTCGGGCGGCCAACAACAGCGCGCGTTCATCGCCCGGGCCCTCGTCACGTCGCCCCGCATCCTCTTTCTGGACGAGCCGACGACCGGCGTCGATGCCGGCACCCAGGACTCCTTCTACGAGATGCTCGACCGCCTGAACCGGAACGAAGGTCTGACCATCGTCCTCGTCACACACGACATCGGCATCGTCAACAAGCACGTGACGAGCGTCGCCTGCCTCAACCAGAGGCTCTCTTACCACGGCAGTCACGCCGAGTTCTGCCGGTCGGGAGTGTTCCGGGACATGGTCACCCGGGGCGACCACCTCGTCGCGCACGAGCACTGAGCGGCCCATGCAATCCCTTTTCGCCTACGGATTCCTCCAGCGGGCGGTCCTTTCCGGCGTCCTGATCGCCGTCGCCTGCGCGGTGCTCGGCGTCTTCCTCGTCCTGCGCAAGGACGCCATGATCGGCCACGGCCTGTCGCACATCGCCTTCGCCGGGGTGGCGCTCGGGCTGTTCCTCCGCATCCTGCCGCTCGCCGCGGCCCTCGTGGTCGCCGTCGCGGCGGCCATCGCCGTCATGAAGCTCAAGGACCGGGCCGGTCTGCACGGCGACACGGCCATCGGCATCTTCAGCAGCCTGGGCATGGCCGTCGGCATCCTGCTGGCCTCCCTGGCCCGGAACTTCAACGTCGAGCTTATGGCCTACCTGTTCGGGGACATCCTGGCCATCGAGCCGCTCGAGGTCGGGCTCACGGTGGTCCTGGCGGCGGCGGTTCTCGCAGCCGTCCGGTTGAACTACGGGAAGCTTCTGTACATGACCTTCGACAGGGAATCGGCCCGGGCCTCGGGGGTCAGGGTCGGCCGGCTGGACACCCTGCTCATGGTCCTCACCGCCGTCACCATCGTCCTGGGGATGAAGGTCGCCGGGATCCTGCTCGTTGCCGCCCTGATCGTCATCCCGGCCGCCGCCGGACTCCAGGTCGCCTCGAGCTTCCGGACGGCGGTGGCCGCCTCGGCCGCCGTCGCCGTCTTTTCGGTCGTCGGGGGTTTGGGACTGTCGCTGGTTCTTAATATCCCTGCTTCGGCGGCGATCGTCGTTCTGTGCTTCTTCGCCTTCGCGGCATCCTTCGCGGTCAAGAAGGGGCGGGGCTTCCGCCTGCCCGCGAAATAGGGCCGGCAGCCTCACGCTCGGGATTTGGGGCCCGGGAGGGCGCGGGCGACGACCTCCCGGACGGCTTTCCCTTCCTTGTCCAACGCTTTCTTGAAAGCCATCGCCTGTTTCCTGACCCGGGCCGTGAACGCCGTGTCCTCGATGGCCCCCAGATTGATGAGGACGTTGTCGTAAGCCCCTTCGCCGGCCGCCTGACCGACGAGCCCGGCGACTCCGGCGTCGCTGACCGAGTTCGCGTTCCCCTTGGCCGCCGCGGTCCCGGCCAGGGCGACGGCCTCGATGGCCTTCTCGAGGACGCCGAGCGGGACGAGCGTCGCTTCCTTATTGGCCGCTTCGAGGGCCTTGTCCTTCTCAGCCGCCTGTTCGGGCGTCGCCTTGGGCAGCCGGAAGGCATCCATGACCTTGTTGAACGCCTGGGTGTCGCGGTCGACCGCTTCGAGGAGTGCGTCCTTCAGAACCTGCGCCCGGACGGCCGTCGCGATCATGTCGGCCGCGACCGCTTCGTAGCCCTTTTTGCCGACGGTCAGATTGGCCACCATGGACGACAGGGCCGCCGACAGAGCGCCGCAGAGGGCTGCGACGCTGCCCCCGCCGGGGGCGGGAGAATCCATCGACAGCTCGTCGGCGAAACCGCGCAGGGTCATGCCGGCGAGAGGGGCGCCGCCCTCGCGGAACTGGTATTCGATGATCTTCTTCTCGGGCTCGAAGGGGACGACGTCGCCGAGGCCGAGCGACCGGATCGCGGTCCGAATGAGCTCCGCCTCGGGCACGCCCGGGCTCTTGCCCTGTTTCAGGAGATAGTGACGGCCGGCCATGAGGAGGGCGTCCTTGGGGATGAGCCCGACGAGCTCGCTGCCCGTGACCCGGAGGCCGAGCTTGGCCGCCAGACGGACGGCCTCGTCGAAAACGGCGTGGATGGGCGTGACCTTGTAGTTGGTGAAGTTGACCGAGATCTGGGCCAGGCCGTAGTCCTCGACGTACCAGCCGACGGATTTGACCTCCTTGAACCGTCCCGGCACCTTGACCGCGCTGCCGCGTGCGTCCTTGACGATATTGCCGTCCCTGTCCCGCTTGGCCCGGCCGCTCTCCCGAAGGCTCAGGGCGATCTCGTGGGCCAGCTTGCGGTCCCGCGTGTTGAGGTTGATGTTGTAGGCGATGAGGAATTCGCGGGCGCCGATGACCGTCGCTCCCGACCGCGGATTGAAAACGGCCTCGCCGAAATCGGGGGCCCACCGCGGGTCCTTGAGCTTCTCGGCCAGGCCCTCGTATTCCCCGGCCCGGACCGTGGCCAGGTTGCGGCGCTCGGGCTTGCGGGCCGCCGCTTCGTAGAGATAGACCGGGATCCCGAGCTCCGCCGCGACCCGTTCGCCGAGCTCGGCGGCCAGCCGGACACAGTCCTCCATGGTGATCCCGGAGACCGGAACGAAGGGACAGACGTCGGTGGACCCGATGCGGCTGTGGGCCCCCCTGTGGCCGCGCATGTCGATGACCTCGGCGGCCTTGGCGATGGCCCGGAACGCGGCCTCCCGGACGGCCTCCGGGGCGCCGATCATGGTCACCACCGTCCGGTTCGTCGAGGCCCCGGGGTCGACGTCGAGCAGTTTGACGCCGGGGACGGCCTCGATCTCGCGGCTGATGGCCCCGATCTTCTCCGCATCCCGGCCCTCGCTGAAATTGGGGACGCATTCGACGAGCTTCATGATCCGACTCCTTTGCGCACCGTGTACTTGAGCGCACCGTTCCGATCGTAGACCTCGACAGACTCGAACGCGTCGAGATAGAGACCGAGCCAATCGGCCCGGCCGACGATGACGACGAGCGGTCTCGCCGCGAGATGTTTCCGGGCCGTTTCCCGGACCTTCTCGGCGTCGATCCGCTTGAACCTCTCCGGGCCCTTGTCCCATTGGCCGTCGTCGAGGGAGAGAGCGATGTAGCGGGCCATCCATTCGGCGAATCCCGCGTTCGACTCGAAACGCAGGGGCAGGCTGCCGATGAGAAACGATTTGGCCTCCTCGATCTCGGCGGGCGGAGGCGGTTCCGCGGCCATGGCGCCGATCTCGCGGACCATTTCGAGGACCGCCGGGGCCAGGGATTCCGGCCGGACCCGCGCCCGGGCCCAATAGACCCCGCACGAGCGGTAGAACTCGGTCTCACTGAAGGCGTAGTAGGCGATGCCCTTGGATTCCCGGAGGTTCATGAACAGGCGGCTCCGCGTCGTCCCGCCCAGGATCTGCTTCAGGACGAGGAAGGGGAAGAAATCCGGGTCGTAGGCATCCATGATCACGTTCCCGGCGAAGATCGTCGCGTCGGTCTCGTCCGGCGATTCGACGAAGCAGATGCGCCCGCCGTCGTTCGCGGCGGGCGCCGGGATCCGGGGCCGTTCGGGAGCGGGGCCCGCCCAGGCCCCGAAATGGTTCTCGATCTTCTGCCTGACCAGGGCCGCGTCGATCCGCCCCGAGACGAGGACCGCGGCATTCGCGGGCCGGTAGAAGCGGCCGTAGAAGGCGGCGACGTCCCTGACCGTGATGAACTTGATGACCTCTTCGGAGTAGGTCCCCGTGCCGTAGGGATGGCCGGCGAAGAGAAGTCGCAGGAGCTGGCTCCAACCGAGGATCTCCGGGTTCTGCTTCCGTTCGTACAGCTCCCAGTAGGCCACCCGCCGGACCGCCCCGAGCTCGCGCTCGGTGAACGCGGCCTCGACGGCGATGAGCCTCAGGAGGTAGATCGCCCGGTCGAGGAATTCCTCGAGCACCGTCATGGTCAGGACCGTGTAGTCCATGAGAACGGCCAGGGAGAGTTCGGCGCCGATGGATTCGATGCTGTTCTCGATGTAATCGGCCGAAAGCATCCTGGTCCCTTTGCCGATCATGCGCGCCGTCACGGCAGCCACGGCGGGACGGTCGGAGGGCGAATCGGCCTCGCCTGCCCGGATGACGAGCTGGAGCGTGACCAGGCCGGCGTCGGCCTTGACGGCGGTGGCGACCGTCAGCCCATTGGGCAGGACGGATTTCTCGACAACAGGCAGCCTGAGCTCCAGGGGCTGGGCGTCCGGCAGGGGAGGGGTCCGGCGGAACCGCTCCTGAGCGGCGGCCGGCCCGGCCTGGGTCAGTCCCAGCAGAAGGGCGGCCGACACGATCCCGGCCAGCGCGCCGGCTTTCGCGAGGACGGAGCGTTCTCGCCGTCTCATCGGCGCCGGAGCTCCAGGACGACCCTGTTCTGGGGGATGAAATACTTGCCGACGAACGACTGGATCGAGAGAGGCCCGACACCGAGGTACCCCTCCAGCTCGGCGCCCGGGTCCCCGAGGCCGTCCCCGGCGATGGCCGCGTCGACGAGGAAGAGCGCCTTGCCCAGGTTGGTCGACAGCTTCGTCAGATAGTCGGCTTTGAAACGGCGCTTGGCCCGGTTGATCTCGTCGAGCGAGACGGTGTTCGTCCTGAGCTTGTCGATCTCCGAGAGAATGGCCTTTTGGGCGCGCTCGACCATGACCTCGTTGGTGTTGAGGCAGAAGAACTTCAGGGCGGCGACGCTCAGCCGCACGTCCACGGAAGCGCCGAGGTAACGCGCGGTCATGTCCTTCTTGAGGAGACGGCTCCTCAGCCGCGATGTCTCGCCCTCGGCGAGCATGTACTGCAGGATCCGGAGCGGATAGATCTCCCCCGGCTGAATGGGATAGAAGCGGAAGCCCATGTAGAATCCGGCGCCTTCCGCGCCGGTCTCATGGGCGCGCACGACGACGTCGCTCTGGCGCGCGAAGGTCGGCCGGGCCGGGATGGGCGCGTCGGTGCCGGGGGGGACGGAATCGAAGTACCGGGCGACGAGCTCCCTTGTCCGGACGGCGTCGATCTGGCCGACGATCGCGAGGACGGCGTTATTGGGGACGTAGTAGGCGCTGTGGAAAGCCGCGATGTCGGCCTCGGTGAGCTTGACCATGTCGAGGCCCGTTCCGATCAGGGGGCGGCCGTAGAGCTCGTCGGGGAAGAGGAGCCGGTCGAACTCGGCGAAGCTGGCGAAAAAGGGGTCCGAGGCCAACCGGCCGCGGTGGGATTCGATGAGCTCGGTCCGCGTCCGCTCGACGGCCGCCGGCGTGATGGACAGGGACTTCATCCGGTCCGACTCGAGCCACAGGGCCAGCGCCAGCTGATTCGAAGGGAGGGTCTCGTAGAACAGCGCCTTGTCGTGGGCGGTCGTCGCATTGAGCTCGCCGCCGACTTTCTGGACGAACCCGACATGCTGCAGGGGTGCGACGTTCTCGGAGCCCTGGAACATCAGGTTCTCCAGGAGATACGCCAGGCCTTCCTGGCCGGGCTTCTCACGGAGCGTCCCGGCGCCGTAGGCCACGGCCACGGTGACGAGGGGAAGCCGGTGGTCCTCGGCGAGCAGGACGCGCAGCCCGTTGCGCAGACGGTACTCCTGGTGGGCGAATGGCGACGACGGCGGCGCGGCTTCCTGGCCGCCTGACAGGGCGGGCCCGAGGGCGAAGAGCGACAGGACGATGAGTGAGAATACCGCTTTCTTCATGCCTGGTCAGAACCTTGGATACCGAGCGAAGGTCAACAATAGCATAAAGAGGCACCGGTTGAAAACCCCTCTGGAATGTGCTATTTTGGCCCGGATCGCGCAAGCGAGAAGATCCTGACGACAGGGAGGATACGAACCATGGACTACGATATCAAGGACCTGAAGCTCGCCGCCAAGGGACGCCTGAGGATGGAATGGGCGGCCCGGTCGATGCCCGTCGTGGACAGGATCAAGAGGACCTTCGCGAAAGAGAGGCCTCTGGCCGGGGTACGCATCGCGGCCTGTCTCCACGTCACCTCGGAGACGGCCAACCTGATGGAGGCCCTCAAGCTCGGCGGGGCCGACGTCCGGCTCTGCGCTTCGAACCCGCTCAGCACGCAGGACGACATCACCGCCGCCCTGGTCAAGCACCACGGCATCCCGGTCTTCGCCGTCAAGGGCGAGGACCACAAGACCTACTACCGCCACATCCTCCAGGCCCTCGACCACGGCCCGTCGATCACCATGGACGACGGCGCCGACCTCGTCTCGGTCACCCATTCCAAGAGGAAGGACCTCCTGCCGGGCATCCTGGCCGGGACCGAAGAGACGACGACCGGAGTCATCCGGCTGAAGAGCATGGCCCGCGACGGGGTCCTGCGCTATCCCATCGTCGCGGTCAACGACGCCCAGACCAAGCACCTCTTCGACAACCGCTACGGGACGGGCCAGAGCACCCTCGACGGCATCCTCCGGGCCACCAACGTCCTGCTCGCCGGCCTCAAGTTCGTCGTGGCCGGCTACGGTATGTGCGGCAAGGGCGTGGCCATGCGGGCCAAGGGGGCCGGGGCCCACGTCCTCGTCACGGAGATCGATCCCATCCGGGCCATCGAGGCGGTCATGGACGGCTTCGAGGTCCTGCCCATGGCGGCCGCCGCCCTGATCGGAGACGTCTTCCTGACCGTCACCGGTAACAAGGCCGTCATCCGCAAGGAGCACTTCCTGCGCATGAAGAACGGGGCCATCGTCGCCAACGCGGGGCACTTCAACGTCGAGATCGACATCCCGGCCCTGGAATCCGCCTCGAGCGGAAAGCGTCGGGTCCGCGACTTCGTCGAGGAGTACACCTTGAAGAACGGGCGGCGGATCAACCTGCTCGGAGAGGGGAGGCTCATCAACCTGGCGGCCGCCGAGGGGCACCCGGCCATGGTCATGGACATGAGCTTCGCCAACCAGGCCTTGAGCGTCCGCTGGCTCCTCGGCCGGTCCGAAGGACTGCCCAAGAGCGTCTTTCCCGTCCCGGCGGAGATCGACAGGGAGATCGCCCGCCTGAAGCTCGCCTCGATGGGCTCGGCGATCGACAAGCTGACGCCGGACCAGAAGAAATACCTGGCCGGCTGGCAGGAAGGCACCTGAGCGGCTTGCGGGACCTGCGGCCGCGCTAGCGCTGTTCCCCGATCAGCCTCAGGTAACGGCTGATGGCGTCCCTCATCTCCGCGTCGGTGACGCGCGCCCGGATCCTGGTGAACACGTCCTTGGCCCTGGCGTAATCCGTGAGCTTGAAAGAGGCCACGCCGAGATTGTAGTTGAACAGGACGTCCTCCGGGACGATCTTGACCGCGGCCTCGTAGGAAGCGACGGCCTCACCGAGGTTATTCTTCTTCTCGTAGACCTGTCCCCGGAGGTTGTACGCCATGGCCAGCCGGGGTTGGATCTCGATCGCCTTCTGGACGCTGTCGAAGGCCTCGTCGAGACGGTCCTGCAGGATGTACAGCCGGGCCAGGTTGGTGTAGGGGAGCTCCCGGGATTGGAAGACGGGATCGAGCAGGGCGGTCTTCCATTCGGTCTCGGCCAGGTCGAGGCGGCCCATCCGGTCGTAGACGGTCCCCAGGTTGTTGTGGGCCTCGGTGAACTGCGGGTTGATCTCGAGGCACTTGCGGTAGGCCTGGACCGATTCCTCGAGCCGGCCCCTCATCGAATGGGAGATCCCGAGCGCGTTCCAGGCGAGGTAATAGCGCGTGTCGAGGGCCAGGGCCTTGACGAAGTACTTGACGGCCTCCTCGATATTGCTCTCGTTGAGATGGAACAGCCCGACGTTGTACTGGTACTTGGGGTCTTTCTCCCGGGCCTTCTGGATCCGGACCTGCTTCGAGGCGCAATAGGTCAGACTGGCGCAGACTATCAGAACGACGATGGCTTTGGCTTTCATCCGTTTTCTCCTTGTCGCGATTTCCCCGGCATCACTCGGCCTTGAGCGTCCGGGTCATCAGGTCGACCACGGCCTTGCGGGGCTCCTTGCCGCGGTAGAGGACCTGGTAGATCTCCTCGGAGATGGGCATCTCGACGCCCAGGGCGCGGGCTATCCGCCGCGCTGCGACCGTCGTGGGAACGCCCTCGGCGACCATCTTCATGCCCGCCAGGATCTCCTTGAGCTTCCGGCCGCGGCCCAGCTCCTGACCGACGCGGTGGTTCCGGCTCAGCTCCCCGGTGCAGGTGAGGATCAGGTCGCCCATGCCGGCCAGGCCCGAAAAGGTCTCGCGGCGGGCGCCGAGGGCAAGCCCCAGGCTGGTGATCTCGACCAGGCCGCGGGTGATGAGCGCCGCTCTCGTGTTCAGGCCGAACTTCATCGCGTCGGCGATGCCGGAAGCGATGGCGATGACGTTCTTGAGGGCCCCGGAGACCTCGACCCCGGTCACGTCGGTCGACGTGTAGGCCCGGACGCTCGGGCTCGAGACGGTGTGCTGGACCTCGCGGGCGGCGGACGGTTCCCGGGAGGCGACGACGAGGGCCGTGGGATTGCCCGCCGCGACCTCCCTGGCGAAGCTCGGGCCCGAGAGAACGGCCAGCTTCGGCCGGACGTGCGGCTGAAAGACCTCTTCCATGACCTGGCTCATTCGCATCAGGGTCCTCTTGTCGAACCCCTTGGTCAGGCTGACGACGGTTTGATCTCTGTTCAGGACAGGGGCGATGCGGCCGTAGACCCCCCGGCAGAACTGGGACGGGACGGCGATGAAGACGACTTCGGCGAAGGAGGCCGTCTCCCGGAGATCGTCCGAGAAGTCGACGGTGTCCGGGAACTTGAAACCGGGCAGGAAGGCCGCGTTCTCACGGGTTTTGAGGGCTTCCCGAAGGATGTCCGGCTCTCTGATCCAGAGCCGTGTCGGGTGGCCGATCGATCCGAGGTACCGGGCGAAGGCCGAGCCCCAACTCCCGCCGCCAACGACCGCCGTCCTCATGTCGTCTTCTCCCCGAGCTTCCTCTCCGTGCCTTTGACGAGCCGGCCGATGTTGGCCCTGTGCCGGAAGACGATCAGGGCCGCCAAGGCTAGCGCGACGGCCGCGACATCCCCCCGTCCGCCCGCGGCCAGGAACACCGCCGGGAAGGCCAGGGCGGCCAGGATCGAGCCGAGCGAAACGATGCGCGTCGTTCCGACGACGACCAGGAAGAGCCCGAGGCAGGCCAGGCAGGGCAGCCACGCGATCGCCAGGAGGGCGCCGGCCGCGGTGGCCACGCCCTTTCCTCCCCGGAAGCCGATCGCGAAGGGATAACAATGGCCGACGACGGCCGCGAAGCCGCAGACGGCGGCCAGTCGGGGCTCGTCGAACAGCCGGAGCGCCAGGAAGACCGGCAGGAAGCCCTTGAAAATATCGAAGACAGCGACGGGCAGGGCGCTCTTCCAGCCGCCGACCCGCAGCACGTTGGTCGCTCCGGTGCTCCGGCTGCCGAAATCGCGGACGTCCTTGCGGCCCGTCCAGCGGACGAGCAGGTAGCCCGTCGGGATGGACCCGAAAAGATAGGAAGCGAGGATGAATAGGTACTTCATGCGAGCTCCGCTTCTCGAACGATCCTGTATTCCGGGCCCTCCGGACGAAGGCGGCTCTCGAAGAGCGCGACCCGGCGCGCGGTCATCTCCCCGAACGTCTCACCGCGGCGCCTGTCGAGCTCGGCCATGACTTCGCGGATCCGTCCGGGGCCCTTGACCCGGCCCAGCGTCAGGTGGGGCTTGAATTCCCGTTGTTCGCGTTCGAAGCCTTCGGGCTCGAGAACCCGGTCGAGCTCGTCTTGGAAGACGGCCAGCCCGGGACCGGCGGAAGCGCCGACCCAGAGAACGCGCGGATCCCTCTCTCCTGGAAAAACCCCCGTACCCCGGAAGCCGAGGGGGAACGGGCCGTGCCGTCCGGCCAGATCGGCCAGGACAGTCCCCACGCGCTGAGCCCCGGCTTCGTCGATCTCGCCGAGGAACTTCAAGGTGAGATGCAGCCCGTCGGGCCGGACCCAGCGGACATCGCCGCGGGTGGATCTCAGGACCGTGACGAACGCCTGCAAGGTCCTCTTGATCTCCGGATCGAGCTCGACGGCGATGAAAGCCCTCATGACCTCTTCCGCAGCCTATTATAGGACCTTTGCGGGAAGCTTGATAAGGGATTTTCTCAGTATGTCCAAAGCCCTCTGCGAAGATTGGAACTTGACGTTGTCACGGCCGCCGGAGAAGATCCGCCGTTCGACCTCGATCCGGCCCCGGCGGGCCAGCGCGATGTAGACGAGGCCGACCGGCTTGGCCGTCGTGCCGCCCCCCGGACCGGC